>JAEUNB010000404.1 GCA_016790625.1 Betaproteobacteria bacterium
TAGTTTGGTTTGAAGTAAAAATTTTGCCGTAGTTTTTGACCCTCCCCGGCGATGGCCGGGGTACAAGTTTGGTAGCGCATAAGGTGTACAACTTGGGCCCCGGCCTGCGCCGGGGAAGGTCAAAACAAGAATCACCCAACGAAAACAGTTATGCTCTTCGCATGATTGCTCGCATCCAACCGCGAACCTGCCGCACTGTCCGACGCGCATGTGCGCTGGCGGCGATGTTATTTTTTTCCCTCGCCAGCCACGCGCAATCGCAGACTGAAAACACCAAACCCGCCCTCCCCAGCCTCGCCGAGCTGGAAGCCACCGGCGCGGTGATCGGCCAGATACACATCCGGCCGCAGAATATTTTTAACCTCGACGACGCCGACGAGAACAACGCGCTGTTCCGCCTCGCCAACAAGCTGCATGTGCCGACACGCCCATCAGTAATTGAAAGCGCGCTGCTGTTCCAGCGCGGCGAGAAAATATCACGCCGCAAAATCGAGGAGACCGAGCGGCTGCTGCGTGCATCGCAAAGCCTGTACGACGTCGATATCAACCCGGTTGCCTACAAGGATGGTGTGGTCGATCTGGAGGTGGTGTCGCGCGACACCTGGACCATCGATCTCACCGCCAGCTTTTCCCGCAGCGGCGGCGAAAGCAAATCCCGTTTCGGCATCCGCGAAGGCAACCTGCTGGGCAGCGGCATCAGCATCGGCCTTACACGCCAGTCGGATGCGGATCGATCGGGCCATGAATTGGAACTGGTGTATCCGCAGGCGTTCGACGGCCGCACGCGCATCTCGCTGCTGCGCGGCCGTTTCGACGACGGCAAGCGCACACAATTTGCCGTCGACCGGCCGTTTTATTCCTTCGATGCGCGATTCGCCGCGCGCGCGGCCTGGGGTGACGAAGACCGCATCGATTCGATCTACAACGCCGGCAATGTGGTCAGCGAATATCGCCATCGCCTGAGAACAGCCGAACTCTCCGCCGGCTGGTCGCCGGGATTGATTGATGGCTGGACGCAGCGATTTTCCGGCGGCGGCCTGATGGACGATCACCACTATCGCATCGAGCCGGGACGCAAACCGCTGATTCCGCTGCCGGTCGACAGCGACCTGACCGGTGCGTTTTTTCGCTACGAATTGCTGGAAGACCGCTTTGTGCGGACGAAGAATCACAACCTGATCGAGCGCGCTGAATTCCTGCCGATGGGTTTTGCCGGCAAGCTGCAGATTACGCGCTCGCTCGAAGATGAAGGCCCGACGAAGTCGGCGTGGCTGTATTCAATCGGTGTCAGCAAGGGTTTCAATCCGGCGCCGACGCAAACGCTTTTGGCTGCGGCCAGCTTGGCGAGGCGGGTGGCCAGCACCGGCGATTTGCTCACGCACGGCAGCGTTAGCGTTCGCTGGTTCGCGCCGCAGTCACCGCAATCGCTTTGGTACGCGGCGGCTTTTGCCGATCGGGTCAGCGGTGGCGGTGTGGCCGATCAGTTGCTGATCGGCGGCATCAATGGGCTGCGCGGTTATCCCTCGCGCTATCAATCCGGCGAACAGCGCATGCTGGCAACCGTGGAGCGGCGTTATTACTCGAACTGGTATCCGTTCAAGCTGGTTCGCATTGGCGGCGCAGCGTTCTTCGACACGGGCCGCGCCTGGGGTGGCGGCAACCAGAATACGGTCAACGGCGGCTGGCTATCGGATGCCGGCATCGGCCTGCGCATTGCACTCGATCGCGCATCCTTCGCCAACGTATTCCACGCCGATGTGGCGTTTCCGCTTAACCGCGCCGATGGGGTCAAAGCTACCCAGTTCAGTGTCAAGACCGAACTGACGTTTTAACGACTAAAGCTGGCATCAATTCCCCAACAGAAAATGCCGCCGGTTAGACAGACTTTTATCGCCTGCTAGACTTGGTCATGAAAAAACTTGCCCTTATAGTCGGTGCAGTTCTAATCGTTTACGGAATGGGTTGGTATATGGGACGCGAACAAGGCCGCTTGGAAAGGCTCTTTGCCGAATTTCCACCCGATAAGATTCAGCTAAGCGCGAACTGTCCCACGGAAAAAACAACGCCTTGAGCCCTACTAGCTGTTAAGGGATACATACCCTAAAGCTGGCTGCCAGCGCGACGCAGACGGTCAGCCATCGCTCGCATCACGTAAAGTGCAAATTCCGGCACATCGCGCGTCATGGTGTTGAAGCGATAGGCATCAATGGCCAGCATGCTGCAATCCTCGGTCGCCACCACGGTCGCCGAGCGTGGCGAGCCGTCGATGATCGCCATCTCGCCGATCACCGCGCCGTCCTTGATGGTATCGATCACCTTGCCGCGCAAGCGTACCTCGGCCTTGCCCGAGACCAGCACATACATGGTGTCGCCGGTATCGCCTTCGGCAAACAGCGTTTGCCCGGCGGGCAACATCAATACATCGGTTTGGTGTTCCAGCAGTTGTTCGATCTTCATGTCTGCTCCCTGTTCTTGGAAATGGTGGATTGCCGGCAGCGATACGGAACGATTGGCGTTAACGTAAGTCAGTCTATTGTGCACCTATCTTTTCCATGGCGGGAAATCTGTCATTACTTGTCTTGGCCTGCGCTTCCGGCTAACTTGCCTCGCGGCCTTCCAAACCCATACGAGGAGAAACTTCATGCAACGCCTGACCGTTCGCGATTTCGATCCTGAAGTGATGAAACTATTCGACCAGTACGTGCACGGCATCATCGACCGGCGCGGCTTTCTCTCCGGCGCCACCAGGTACGCCGTCGGCGGCGTATCCGCCACCATGCTGCTCGACATGCTGAACCCGAAATTCGCCGAGGCGCAGCAGATCAAGCCCGACGATGCGCGCATCACCGCCAAGTACGTCGAATTCAACTCACCCGAGGGCTACGGCAAGATGCGCGGCTATCTGGTGATGCCGGCCAAGATGACGGGGAAACTGCCGGGCGTGCTGGTGGTGCATGAGAACCGCGGCCTGAATCCGCACACTGAGGACGTGGCGCGGCGCATGGCGCTGGAGAATTTCATTGCCTTCGCGCCTGATGCCTTGTTTCCCCTGGGCGGCTATCCCGGCAACGAGGACAAGGCGCGCGAACTGTTCGCCAAGCTGGAACAGCCAAAGTGCCGCAACGATTTCATCGCTGCGGCTGGTTATTTGAAGGCGCTGCCGCAATGCACGGGCAAGTACGGCGTGGTCGGCTTCTGCTATGGCGGCAGTATTTCCAATTTCCTCGCCACCAAATTGCCGGACTTGGGCGCGTCGGTACCGTTTTATGGCGGCCAGGCACCGGCAGAGGACGCGGCTAAGATCAAGGCGCCGCTAATGTTGCAATATGCGGAGAAGGACGAGCGCGTCAATGCCGGCTGGCCCGCGTACGAGACCGCGCTGAAAGCCGCCGGTGTGAAGTACGAAGCATTCTTCTACCCCAATACGCAACACGGCTTTTTAAACGACACGACGCCGCGTTACGACGAGCCCGCCGCCAAGCTGGCCTGGACACGGACGGTCGAGTTCTTCAACAAAAATCTGCGCAAGTAACACGACGCATTGCGAATGCATGGCAGCGGCAATGACTTAACATGACGGGATGAACGCTTCCCGCAAAAAACTGCTCATTGCCGCTGCCGTACTGGTTGCGCTGCTAGTCGGCGTCTTCGTTGCTTACCGCCTGGCGCTGAGTGAACTTCGCAGCCGCGTGCTGACTGCACTAGGCCCCGACAGCGAAATCGGCGAAATCGATCTTTCGTTCCGCGCCATCCAGATCACTGGCCTGAAACTGAAAGCGCCCGCCGGCTGGCCGGGTAAACACACGCTGAGTGCAGAGCGCGTGGTGATTGTTCCGGACCTCGCCAGCCTGCTGGACGGCTCGGTCAATATCTCCTCCATCACCGTCGAGCGCACCTACCTTTCAGTGCTGCGCGACCGCAACGGCAAGATACGCGTGGTGCCCGGTTTGACCGAGCGCACCAAGGACATGGCCGCCGGCAAGTCGCCTGCAAGCAGTAGCTCATCGAGCAGTCCCATCCCGATTCTCATCGGGCAAATCGCGCTCAAGGATTCATCGCTCTCGTTCTTCGATGCGGAAGTGCGATCGCCGCCGCTGGAGGTAAAGCTGAGCGAGGTCGAGGCACGCGTTACACGACTGCGCATCCCGGAGTTAAGTGAAAAAAGCGACGTGAAACTCTCGGCAAAAATCAAAGGCCCGGCGCAATCGGGCACGCTGAATATCGAGGGACAAGCCGTGTTTGCCAGCAAGGACAGCGAACTCAAAACCACGATTCGCGGTGTCGATATCGCCAGCCTCGAGCCCTATCTGATCAAGAAGGCAGAAACCGGCGTGCGGCGCGGCACGCTGGATCTTGATTTGCAATCGAAGGTGGCCGCGCAGCAGATTCGCGCGCCCGGTGTACTCAAGCTGAAGGATCTGGAGCTGCGCTCGGAAGGCGGCATCGGCACCTTCATGGGCATGCCACGGGACAGCATGGTCAGCATGTTGCGCGAACGTGACGGCAGCATCACTGTGCCATTCAGTATCGAGGGCAATCTCAATGATCCCGGCTTCGATGTCGATGCTGCATTCAAGGCCAAGGTGGGCCTGGCGACTGCGACGGCGCTTGGCGTTTCGATCAAGGACTTGATGGGCACGCTGGGCAAGGACAAAGGCGAAGGGGCCGCCAAAGTCATTGACGCGTTCAAGGGCCTGCTGGGCCGATAGCGACAGATCGCGCTAGGTTTTTCGCGGCGCGTGCTTGCGAGAAGGGGGCGGCGGCGGTGTGACCGGTTTTTTTGCGGCCTTTGCCTTGGGTGTAGATGCGGCAGGCTGCGCTTGCATCAGGTTGAGGGCCCACATCGCCGGGTTCATCGCGCCGGCCATCTTGGCAAACTCATCCATGTTCGGCTGCGCGGTCGATTCAGACGGTTTGCGACTCTCGGCAAAACTCGCCAGCAACGATTGTTGATATCGCATCGTCTGCAGCGACATCTCCAGCATGCCCATGGTGCCTTTCAGCCATGCCAGCACGGTCTCGGTCTCGGCAATCTTCCGCTCCAGCTCTTTGGGATCGAGCAGGGCAAACGGGTTGGCTGCCGCCTGCTGCTGTGCGTTCGCCGCGGGTGCGAACATCGACTGGAACATCGCGAAGTAATCGGGCAATCCACCTGCAGGATGATTCGACATCGATGTTCTCCCCTGTTATCCAACCAGGGAATCGCTGATTGAGTTCGGTTCTAAGCCAGACTAGGCGCGAACATAAAAATATCGACGCCGCATATGTCTGATATGTCAGGAGATATTTTTATGTGAGCAACAACGTATGGCGACGAAATGGACTCAATCAGAGATTCCCTAGCCGTTGTGTTTGCGAATGAAGGCTCTGACCTTCGGATAGATGATCTCACGGTATTTGCGGCCGGAAAAGATGCCGTAGTGGCCCACGCCCACGGCCGTCAGGTGCTGGCGCTTGGCCGCCGGCAAGCCGGTACACAACGTATGCGCAGCCTCGGTCTGCCCGCTGCCGGAAATGTCGTCCAGTTCGCCTTCGATGGTGAACAACGCAGATTTTTTTATTGCCTGCGGTTCAACCTTCTCACCAGCCACCACCATGGTGCCCCGTGCCAGTTGCTGCTCGTGGAACACGCGCACGATGGTGTCGAGGTAATACTCCGCCGGCAGGTCCATCACCGCGTTGTATTCGTCGTAAAACCGGCGATGCGCCTCGGCGCTTTCGCCGTCACCGGCAACGAGATGTTTGTAGTAATCGTGATGCGAATCGAGATGACGCTCGGGATTCATGGCGATAAAGCCGGCCAGTTGCATAAAGCCGGGATAGACGCGGCGCATCGCACCGGGATACTTGACCGGGACGCGCTGGATCACATGCTGCTCGAACCACCACAACGGGCGTTGTTCGGCGAAATCGTTGACGGCGGTGGGACTCTTGCGGGTGTCGATCGGCCCGCCCATCATGGTCATGCTCTTTGGCATCAATTGATTATTCGATGCGATGAGCGCCATGGCCGCCAGCACCGGCACGGTCGGCTGGCAGACCGACATGACGTGAACGTTCTCGCCACTGGCTTGCAGGAAGGCGACAAATTCGCGCACATAAGCGACGTAATCGTCGAAGTGGAAAGGCCCCTCGGTGAAAGGGACG
>JAEUNB010000015.1 GCA_016790625.1 Betaproteobacteria bacterium
TGCGAAACAGCAAACGGCCACCGTTTCCCTCACAAAGTTCGCACTTGCTTTCTGTCGTCATGCCATTGCCCTCGCACTCACATTGCACTCGCACTCAATAAGGCTGCCGCGTAATCTGCTTGGTCTGGGAGGTCCCCGCGAAGGGGCCCGAGGTGAAGGTATACGTCATCGTCGCATTGTTCGCATCCTGGAACGCGAACGAGACCGTGCCGACTTGAGAGGGTGAGAACAGCGCCGGGTTGTAGGTCGTTCCCAGCCACGGCGAGCTGGTCACGGCGGCCAGACCTCCGGAGTAGGTGTTGCCGCTCCAAGTGCCCCCCGGCATGGTGTACCAGGTGGCATTGCCAGCCTGGTCATAGGTGTACCAGGCGGCAAACAGGGTGCGGTATTGCTGGGTAATCGATACTCCCCAGCCGTTTTGACTGTCTCCGGCCCACCACATATCACCAACCTGTAACCCCGGGGTGTTGTCGACCGGACCGAACGTTTGGCGCTGGATGGTCTTTTGGCCCGGAATACCGTTAATCACGTATTGCAGGGTGGCGGTATTGGCGCTGGTGTAGTTGAGGCTGATGGTGCCGACGGCACCGCCGGGAACAAACTGGGCGGCGTTGTAGTTGTTCAGGGGTGAGGACGTCGGTTTGGCCAGCTGGCCATTGCAGGTGGTGAAGTCAGCGTTCCAGGTGCAGCCGGGCATGGCGTACCAGATGGGTTTGCCGGTGTTGTCATAGACAAAGAGGACGTTGAACTGGACATTGCCGTGCTGCTGTACGGTCATGCCCCAGCCGTTCTCGCTGTTGCCAGCCCACCAGAGGTCGCTGAACACGCCGGCCCCCGACACGCCGGCAATCGACAGCATGGAAATCTTGTTGACGGCGGTATTGCTGTTGGTAATCCACATCACGTTGTTCGGCCCCACGACAATGCCGATCGGCGAGCTGCCGGCATTGGGTAGCCGGTACTCGGTGATCTGGCCAGTCGCGCTCACGCGACCGACGCGGTTCGAGCTGCTGGCGGTGTACCAGACTGCGCCGTCGGGACCGGCAACGATGCTGAGCGGCCCCGCGCCGCTGCGTGGCAATGGGAACTCGGTCATCACACCGGACGGCGTAATGCGGCCGACGCGGTCGCCAGTGAGTTCGACGAACCATAGATTGCCATCCGGGCCTGCGGTAATGCCGCGCAGGTTGTTGCTGGCCCACGGCAACTGGAAGCGCATGAAGGCACCCGACGGTGTCAGGCGGCCAATCGACAGTGCGCCCGAATCGGTAAACCACAAATTGCCGTCAGGGCCGGCAGCGATGCCGCGTGGTGTTGCACCACTCCACGGAATGTCGAATTCCGTGATCGTTCCTTGCGGCGTGATGCGGCCAATTTTCGCCGTCGCAATTTCGGTGAACCAGAGATTGCCGTCCGGACCGGCCGCGATGCCTCGCGGCTGACTGGTGGAAAGCGGTAGCGGAAATTCGGTGATCACGCCTTGTGGCGTGACTCGCGCGATGCGTCCCGCATCCAGTTGCGTCAGCCACATATTGCCGTCCGGACCGGCCGCGATGTCGAATGGATTGCTGGCGGAAGTCGGCAGCGGATACTCGGTCACCTGACCTTGCGGTGACATGCGCGCAACGCGATTGGCGGATGGCTGTGTGTACCAGTAGTTGCCATCAGCGGCCTTGGCAATGTATTGCGGTGCGGCGCTGGTGCCCGCCGTTTGCTCGACAATTTTCGCCGATGCATAAGCGAAGCCGGCGAGGCTGACGCGATAGGTGCGGCCATCGCCAGCGGTGAACTGCAGTTCACCGCTGCGCAGCCCGCCGGCGGCGGGACTGAAACGCAGCGTCAGCGTGCAGCTGGCGTCCGGTGCAAGACCGGCCGCGCAGGTGGTGGTGGGCACGGAAAAATCGCCGCCGCCATTCACCATGAACGCGTTGCCGACGGTCATGAACCCTGAAGACAAATTGGTTACCTTCAGCTGCAGGTCGGTATTGGGACGGCCGACATCGGCATCCTGAAATCCGACCATGGTCGCCACACCCAGCGAACGATCACGCGCCGCACGCACGGCGGCTGCCGCATCGACAATGCCCGCACCGCAAATGGCGGTGGTGCAGCTTGAGTCGGGGAACGGGCGAACCGTGCCGACCAGAATTTTTGTTGCTTCGGCTGCGGTCAGGTCGGCGCGAACAGCAAGCATCAACGAGATGATGCCGCTTACGACTGGTGCGGAAAAACTGGTGCCGCTGGTGCCGATCACCGCTGCGTTGCCCGGAGAAGTCGTGCCGGTGTTGCCGGTGGTGATCAAGTCGCCGCCATCGCCACCCGGTGCGGTGACGGTTACCGAACTGCCGAAGCTGGAATACGAGGCTTTCGCACCGCTGCGCGCCGTTGCTGCTACCGCGATGGACCCTGGACAATCGGACGGCGTGTGGCTGGCGTTGTTGTTGTCGTTGCCGGCCGATGTGACGATGATGGTGCCGGTGCTGGTCAGCTGCGTGAATACACTGCGATAGGTATTGCTGCAGCTCCCTTCCGAGCCCAGGCTCATGTTCAATACCTTTGCCGGATTCGGATTGGCCGGTACCCCGTTGACACCGGCGCCTGCCGCCCACAGCATGCCGTCGGCGATATCGGAAGACATGCCGCCGCATTTGCCGAGCACGCGCACCGGCAAAATCTTTGCGTTCCAGTCCAGCCCGCTGATATCGCGGCCGTTGTTGGTCGATGCCGCAATGACGCCGGCCACTGCCGTTCCATGCCAGGTCGAGTTGCGCACCGTGCACTCGGTGTAGCGGGTCTGCATCTTGTCTGCTGCGGTCAACCAGTCGCCCGGATCGCTGGCATCAGGGTCGCGCCCGTCGCCATCGTTGGCAGGATCGGCATTGGTCATGAAGTCGTAGCCCGGCAGCAATTTGGCGATGAGATCCGGGTGCGGCGTGGAGCCTGTATCGAGCACTGCAACCACGGTCGATGCACTGCCGGTCGTGATGTCCCAGGCTGCCGGTGCATTGACGCCGCCGAACGGATCATTCAGATGCCACTGGTTTGTGTACTGGGTGTCGTTAGGCACCGCAGTCGGGTACATGCGCACATCCGGCTCGGCATATTCCACCGTCGGGTCATTCGCGATTCGCTGCGCGATCGCTTTCACGTCGTCCAGTGGTAGCGCCTGCGGCAGGGCAAACACCTGTGCGCCGGTACCCATCTCGCGCACGAAATTCAGTTCGGCGCCGGCCAGAAACGACATATCGGAAAAATAGCGTCGCGATTCCGGGCCTGCTTTGGTGGCAGACGCACCATCGCGAAATTTGACGATCAATTGATGAGTGGCGTCCTTTCTGGCAACTATTGTCGCTGTATGGCTAATAGCACTGCCTGGGCCATACGCCGCTATCAAAAACGCCAGGGCACTCAGGGTCCGTTTTGGCAGGCGGGCAAGCGGCATGCGATATCCAATGCAATAGAAAAGTGTTGGGAATTCTAACGCGAGCAATATCACGCAAATGTGTTGGGAGTCACATTGAAGCGCAACGTTCCTTTGGTTGGGCTGATGGCGCTGCCGTCAAAGCAGACGGATGATCAGGCCCGCAGCATGGGCGTCTTGCGGTGCAGTGAGGCAAGCGTGTGTTGCGACAGAGCGGCATTGAAAGCCGAGCCAGCTTGAGCGAGCGCGCGCTCAAGTCCGCACGCACCTGACAGCCGGCACTGATTGGCGGGCGTAAAGCACTCGGCCAGCGCGAAGTCGCCTTCCAGGTAAGCGATGATCTGGTCCAGACGCAGCGATTCCGGATCCACGATCAGGCGCATGCCGCCATTGCGTCCGCGCACGGTTTCCACCCAGCCGCTTTTGCCCAGGGTATGGGTGACTTTCATCAGATGCGCTTCCGAGATCCCAAAGAATTCGGCCACCTCGGCAATGGTGAGAAGGTCATCGCCGCGCCCGGCAAGCATCAACAGCACGCGCAGCGAATAGTCGGTAAAAACGGTCAGGCGCATAAAGATACCTCAAATGTATTGCTTTTATGATTTAAAGCGTTTAAGATGTATTTAAAGTATATCTTTAAATCAATCGATGAGGTGAACGATATGGTGCTTTCCTTTCCGTTGGTTCGGTACACCGAGCGAGCGCCGCAGCCCGTGGCGAAAACACCTTCGCGGGCCGAAGTGCGCAATTTTGTCGAGGCGTTTTACGCGGACGTGCGCGCAGATGCCGAGCTTGGCCCCATCTTCGAGCGTGTAGTCGCCGCGCGCGGATGGGATGCCCATTTCGAGACCATGACCGATTTCTGGCAGGCAGTTGCGTTCGATGGCCCACCGTTTCGCGGCAACCCGATGATCAAGCACGCGCAGATTCGCGACATTGCGCCGGCACAATTCGCGCGCTGGCTGACGATCTTCGAGAAGACATGCCGGCGTTGCTGGCCACAAGAGACTACCGATTTATTGATTGAGCGCGGCCGGCGAATGGCGCCGGCGCTGGTGCGCGCGATTGATCGCGCGCGTGAAAAAGCCATGGTCCGCCGCGACGATATGCACTGATAGCAAGACAAGAGAGTCCAAAGAAAAGGAGAACATCATGAACACCATGCATTATCCGAACGTGATTGTCGATTCCGATGCGCCACCAGTCTCCGAGCCGACAGCGCCGCAGGTTGGGCACTACAAGCCGGAGAATTTCAGCGACCGTTTCGCACTGGGCGCGACCAAGCTGCTGCGCCTGCTCGCCGATCTCTGCTTCCGCCAGCATTACATCCACCGTGCGGTGGTGCTGGAGACGGTGGCCGCGGTGCCCGGCATGGTCGGCGCTACCTTGCAGCAGCTTCAGGCGCTCCGCTTGCTGCGGGGCCGCCCGGACATGGTTAAGTTGTTGATCGATGAATCGGAGAACGAGCGCATGCACCTGATGACCTTCGTGAGCATGTGCCAACCCAATCTGCTTGAGCGCGCGCTGATCCTGATGAGTCAAGGCTTATTCTTCAACGGATTTTTCCTGCTTTACCTGCTCTCGCCCTATACCGCGCATCGGCTGGTAGGCTATTTTGAGGAAGAGGCCGTGGTGAGCTACACACGCTTTCTCGCTGCCATAGATGACGGGCAGATTGCCGATCGTCCGATCCCGGCGTTTGCGCGGGCCTACTGGAAGCTGGATGGCAATGCCGGACTACGCGATTTGGTGATTGCCGTTCGGCAGGACGAGATGCACCATCGCGATGTCAATCATCACTTGAGTTTGGCGTTACAAGACTGAACTGGTAGCTGTTTTCAATCCCATATCAGAAACAAACTCCAGTATTGGTGCGGCTTTCCGGGCGAAAATGCCCGGGAAGCCGCATCAATGCTTGTGTTTTTTGTCCGGCCCCATAAACACGTATTGAGTTGGCGCCAGCAGCGCGGATGTGCATGATTGCGCGCCGATGGCGATTAGAATCGTCATTCCGATCTCTTCTTCCATACTCATGTCCGACGCTGTTATCGAACCCGGCCACCTCAAGTGCCCGAACTGCGCCACGCCAATGAACCGGCACCGCTTTGCCAGCGCCGATGTGCGGCCGCTGGAAGTGGATGTCTGCTATCCCTGTCACGCCATCTGGTTCGACCAGCACGAAAGTGCGCGATTGTCAGCCGATGGCGTGGTTGATCTGTTCCGTTTCATTCATGAACGTGGCGGCGCCAGTACCGCACGGCTGTCGTCCAACATGGGATGCGCGCGCTGCCGCACGCGGCTGGAACCAGCCAGCGATATCGCCTGCAACAATCGCTTCTCCTATCATCGCTGCCCGCAGGGTCATGGCCGCATGACCACCTTCCTGCACTTTCTGCGCGAGAAGCAGTTTGTGCGCGACCTCACGCTGGCCGAGCGGCAGAAGCTGGCTGCACATGTACGACAGATCAAGTGCACCAGTTGCAGCGGGCCGATCGATATCGCGCAGCATGCGGCTTGCACTTATTGCGGCGCGGCCGTCTCCGTGCTGGACAAGGATGCGACGCAAAAGGCGCTCGATCACTATCTCAAGGAGCGCCAGCGGCAGGGCCGACCTGTTCCCGTGATGGCGCCGACACCACCATCCCAGCGCAACTACGATCTCGAATATCTGATGTTCGACCTCGGTACCGACATTGTCGGCGCGTTCGCGCGCGCAGCGGCGCGGCCGGCGGCGAATGCGTTTGCGGCAGTACCAGCCGAGGCCGCCGCGATCGCTGCTGCGGCAGCAACCGATGTTGCTTCCCTGCCGACGCTGGACGCAGCGTTAGCGCAATCGGGACTCGGCGAATCGTTATCGCTGGTGGACGTGGGCGGCAACGGGGCGATCGGCGAGGCATTGACCGGTGGCTTGGCGAGCGATCTGGCGTCGGGACTCGCGGACAGTGCAGGTAGCCTGGCCGACGGAGCGGCCAGCGCTGCCACCGACGTGGTCGCCGATGGCGGTTTGGTCGATCTGGTGAGCGATGGCATAGGTGCGATCGTCGAAGGAGTTTTCAGCTGAGCGCATTCGATGCGCGCTATCGGCTGATCGTGCCTTTATTCCCTGCCGGGCGTTATCCGCACGTTGGCAAAAGAGCCATCGCCGGTATCGACGAACAATCCGATGGGCCGTATCTTCTTGTCGGTGGGGAGACGATTGACCGTCAGGCTGGGTGCGCCGGCATTGTTGACGAACACCCGTACCTGCATGGTCGTTACTTCGATGCGCGCGCGAAACCAGCCGTCGGGATCGGGCACCGGGTTGACGGCATTTTCGAATACCTTCGGATGGTCCTTGCGCAGCCGCTCCCACGTGTTGGCCGGCCATGAGACATACTGCACAGCGCGTTCGCGGAATGGATCGTCGGCTTTGAAATTGAAGGGCCGGAAATACACCGCCTCAAACGCTCGTTCATCGACCACATTGAATGCGATGCCGAGGAAGCTGCGGCCGCGGACGTTGCGGCCCTTCAATTCCAGTTCGATGGTGCCGGTGCCGAACTCCACGCCACCCGACAGCGCCAGGCCGACATTGCCGTTGGCAGAGTCGACCAGCGATTGCAGATGCACAACCGGCTTGCCATCGCGCTGATCAATGCGCGGCACGACATGGAAAAATTTCCATGCGCCGGGTTTTTCTAGCGTTGAAAGATCCACCGGCCTTTGATTGTTTGTAGCACAGCCGAGCGCGGTACCCATCCAGGCGAATGCAAGCAGGCGGGCAAGAAATTTCTTCATGGTTTTCATGGTTAATGCAGGCGTGAACGGGTGGGCTGCGAGATACATTCATGTGGACTCGCTGCCGTATGCGGCATCATGAAGAGAGTGCGCGCAACACTGTGTCCCGGTTTGTGTCGGGATCGCGTCAGGCGCAATGCGTTGATGGCGCGTGGCTTCGCACCGGTCCCGAGTCAGCCGGGCAATGTCGCAGTCTGTGGCGGTCGCAGCGGCTTGGTCATCTTTACCAGCGTGAGCGGCCGCAGCGCACGTTCCGGTACCGGGAACGGCAATACATCCATTGGCGTAAATCCCAGCTTGTTGTAGATGGGAAAAAGATCGTCGCGCGCATTGACGACGGTGATATCGAGAAAATGGCAACCTGCCTCGCGGCAATGGTGCTCGACGGCATTCAGCAGAAAGCGGGAGAGGCCGCGTCCCTGCAACTGCGGATCGACCGATAGCAGGCCCATATAGCCACGCCCGTTCTCGACCGAACAAAACACCGAGGCGGCCAGGCCTTCGCCCGGCGCTATGTGATCAGCGACATAAAACGTCCCATCTGAAAAACGCTGGCGTATGTCGGCATCGTCGGTACGATCGCCGCTGACGCAAAACGCCTCAGCGAGAAAAGCGCGATTGGTGAGCGCGACGATGGCGGGAATATCGGTAACGGTGGCGGCTCTATGATTCATGTCGGTAACGTCCAGGGAAGGCGACATGATAGTCCTGGCCTCGTCCAGGTGCCGGAGCATCCGGGGGGGGGGCGCCATCGCGTTGCCAAGACCTTGTTGACAACGGCCAGTCGCGCCAGTTATTCTGTGTATACACAAAGGATACGTCATGCCGACACAGCAACCCGCTGGACTTGCCACTCATGCCTTCGCACAACTTCGCGACGCCATCATCGGCGGCGAACTGGCGCCGGGCGAGCCACTTTACGAAATCCACCTCGCGTCGCAACTCGGCATGAGCCGCACGCCGATCCGCGAGGCATTGAAGCTGCTGGCGCAGGATGGCTATGTTGAACTCCTGCCCACACGTGGGTACACGGTGCCGAAACGCTCGCATGACGATATTCGCGAGTTCTTCGAATTGCGCGCCATTCTGGAAGCGGGCGCCTCGCGCCATGCCGCGCTGCGCGCCACTGATGCCGAGATCGCTCAGCTGGAGAAACTTAGCGAGCGCTACGAGCGCGAGAAGAACGACGAAAAGTGGAACCAGCTCGGACACGAATTTCACAGCCTGATCATTGCCGCGGCACGCAATTCGCGGCTCGCCACCATGTTGAATTCACTCAACACGCAGATCGTGATTTCGCGCCGCAGTGTCGCGCGAGCGGCAGATGCCGGGCGCCGCGCCACTGCGATTCGCGACCATCGTGCCATTCTCGATGCCATCAAGGCACGCGACGATGTGCGCGCCGAGAAGCTGGCCGGCGAACACGTCTGGCGCTCGTATGAGACCACGCTCAAATCCTATTCACCCGATCTGTTCGTCAGCAAGAAAATCCGATAACCCTTCTTCAGCATCAGTAGCAAACGTAGTCGCAGTCTCATAAAAATAATCACTCATCCGTCCGCTTCATCCACCCGGAGGAAATCCAATGAAGTCAGTTAAGCCCGTTGTTGTCGCGCTCTTTGCCATCGCAACCATTTTGTCTGCGCCATCATTCGCGCAGGACTATCCGAACAAGCCGATCAAGGTGTTCGTTCCCTTCCCGGCAGGCCAAGCCTCCGACACCATTGCCCGCGTGGTCGGCGAGCGTCTCGCCAAATCGTTGGGCCAGCCGGTGGTGGTGGAAAACAAACCCGGCGCCGGCGGCAATATCGGCAGTGACCAGGGCGCCAAGGCCCCCGCCGACGGATACACGCTGACCGTCGCGACTGCCGCGCTGCCGATCAGCAAAAACGTCTATCGCAAGCTGCCATTCGATCCGGAAAAGGATTTCGCGCCGATCACGCTGATGACGATCACACCACTGGTTTTGGTGACACGCGCCGATCTTGGCGTGAAGGATGTTGCCGGTCTGGTCGACTATGCGAAGAAGAATCCGGGCAAGGTGACTTTTGCGTCATCCGGCACTGGCACCTCGCATCATCTCTCCGGTGAGCTGTTCAAGGCACTTTCAGGAACCGACCTGCTGCATGTTCCCTACAAAGGCAGCCCGCCCGCGCACGTCGATCTGATGGGTGGCTCGGTTGACATCATGTTCGACAACATCGTGCCGGTCTCGCCGCATGTGAAGGCAGGCAAGCTGAAAGCGTTGGCCGTCACCACCAAGACGCGCGCATCCGCACTGCCCGATGTTCCGACGATGGCCGAGTCCGGTTTCGGCAGCTTTGAAGCCGTTGCGTGGTTCGGCATGCTGGCACCGGCCGGTACGCCGCAGCCCATCGTCGATCGCCTTAACAAGGAAATCGTCGCCATCCTAAACACACCTGACATCAAGGAAAAACTCGCCAGCCTCGGCGCAACAGTCGTTGGCGACAAGCCGGAGGAATTCGGCAAATTCATGAGCGCTGAAATCGCCAAGTGGGCACCGGTGGTCAAACGCGCACAAATCGCACTGGAATAAAAATGGATACCGCAGTAAAGCAAAGTTTCATCACGGAACCGGCGCGGCAGATTCCGCAGCTGCTCGAAACCGACGTCATCGTTGTTGGTGGCGGCACCACCGGCCCGTTCGCCGCCATCTCGGCGGCGCGGCAGGGAAAGCGCGTGGTGCTGATCGAGCGTTTCGGTTCGCTCGGGGGCAATCTCACGCTCGGTCTCAACACCAAACCCTCCGGCGCGCTGGTCGGCGGGCTGCCGCTGGAAATCTGGAACCTTGCGCGTAGCGTCGGTGGCGCGGGACCGGATTACATGGCGGTGGTTAAGAATGGCGGCGTGAAGATCGCTTCGCCGTGCGATCCGGAAACGATGAAGATGTTGTTGACGCGCCTCTGCGCCGAGGCCGGCGTGCAGATCCTGTTCGAAACCGTGGTCTCCACGCCGCTGATGGAAGGCAATACCGTTGCCGGCGTCATCATCGAAAACAAGAGCGGCCGCCAGTTCATTCGCGGCAAGGTGGTGATCGATTGCTCGGCGGATGCCGATATTGCCGTGCGCGCCGGCGCACCGTTTGTTATGGGCTCGGGTGGAGACGCCAAAACCATGCAGCCGGTGTCGATGTATTTCACGATGGATCACGTTGATCTGGTCAAGCTCGCGGCTTGGTCGCGCACCACGGATGATGTGCCTGCGCGTGCTATCCCGGATACGGAAGAAGGTCTCGCTTACGGCCTGTGGCTCACCGGCTTTAACAAATCTCTGCGCAAGTTCCAGGAAGACACCGGTATCAAGTTGCAGCGCGACAATATCACCCTGAAGACCGCCGACGGCCGCATGTATGTGAACGCGACGCGCGTGACAAACGTCGATGTGTTCGATCCGGTGCAGTTCACCAATGCGGTAATCGAGTGCTACCGGCAGATCGAAGGCGTGGCGCGCTATCTCAAAGAACGCATTCCCGGTTTCGAGAATGCACGCATCGAGGCGATTGCACCGGTGCTGGGTGTGCGCGAGACGCGTCACGTTATCGGCGAATACACACTGACCGGTGAAGATTCCGTCAAGGGGCCAACGTTTGAGGACAGCATTGCCGCCGATGCCTCCGCGCTCGATATCCACGACCCGAAAGGCGCCGATGTCGATTTCCAGGGATTGAAGCCGTACGAAATTCCCTATCGGTGCCTGCTGCCGATGCAGATCGAGCAGTTGCTGGTGGCGGGCCGCTGCATCTCCGCTGACCACGACGCGCACGCGCGTTCGCGCAACATGCCGGCGTGCATGGCGACAGGACAGGCGGCGGGCATTGCCGCCTCGGTGGCGATCGACGAAGGCGTGAACGTGCGCAAGGTTTCGGTCGCGAAAGTGCAGGAGAAGCTGCGCGCGCTGGGCATGCCGCTGCACGGCGAGGAAGTGAAAGGCACGATGTAATCCGGTATGACGGTATGTATCGAATACTGGATCAGCGTTGCCAGTCCGTGGACGTGGCTGGGCAGTGCGCGTTTCATGTCGCTGGTGTCGAAAACCGGCGCTGCCGTGGAATTGCTGCCGATGGAACTGGGCGATGTGTTTGCGGCAACCGGCGGCAAACCCTTTGCCGAGCGGCCAGTGGCGCGCAAAACCTATCGGCAGCTGGAATTGGCGCGCTGGTCGAGGCGGCTTGATATCCCGCTCAATCTGGAGCCACGCTTTTATCCGGTTGATCGGCTGCCTGCGAGCTGCCTGCTGATTGCCGCACAACGAGCTGGCCACGACGCACTTCCGCTTTCGCATGGGATTCTTCGCGCCATTTGGGCCGAGGAACGAAACATCGCCGACTGGCCAACCCTTCAGGCAATTGCCGGCGAGTGCGGGCTTGATGGCGCATCGCTGGTGAGCGTTGCGAAGGAGCCGGCAATCGCATCGCAATACCGGCTCAACACCTCGCGTGCGATTGCGTCGGAAGTTTTTGGCGCGCCGACTTTCATCGTCGATGGCGAACGCTTCTGGGGACAGGACCGGCTGGACTTTCTGGCCGAGCGGCTGGGCGCATAAACACGGTTCGACGCGGCCTACTACGCAGTCATACGGCCGACGATGCGCCGCACCCACGGGGCTACGATGGCGACGGTCGGAAACGCGACCGGCCAGGTCGTAAGGCAACTTTTCAGCCATAGCGCCGGCAATCCGGAATGGATGCCCTGTGATGTGATGAGTACAAAACCAGAGACGATGCAGACCATGATGGCCGATAGCAGGGCGCTGAACAGAATTGGTGCGAAACGAGAGGGAATGCGCATTTGAATCTCCTTGATGAGGTGGACTAAAAAGATGTTGATTGCGGGCGGTTACAGCGCCGATAGTGCGTGCGCAACCCAGCCTCCGGCATACAGGCCGAAGCCGAAAATGGTGTGGGTGACCAGGCTTTGTCGGCGCGCGGCTGAAGGGTCCGGCATGCGCGAGGCAGCAATGCCTGCGCCCATGCAGGGTTGCATCAACAGAAACGGTGCGGTGACTGTGGCGATACCGATCGCCAAGGCGGGCAAGAGCGCCGGCTGGTCTATCCATGCGCTACCACAGATGCCAATCAGCATCGCGGCAAAGGCGACGCCGATCAGATAGTGAGCGACCCAGCCGATGGCACGCTCGCCACCAACGGATGGCGTGTTGGCAATCGCGCTGTGGCGAAGGCGGCCGCGCGGCATGTGTGCAAACCAGCGGCCGACCATTCCGTAGTTGGGCAATGAGGTACCCAGCATTGTCCGGCGCGCGATGCCCCACAAATCAACGATTGCTGTGGCAACCGTTCCGGTTATCAGAATGGATATGACAAGTTTCATGATGTATTTCCTGTTTGTGTTCGTTCAGTCTTGGTGGTAGCGTAAAACCTCAAGTCAACTTGAGGTCAAGAGGTTTTGCATGGATATTTCGGAAATCGCAAAACAAACCGGGGTGCCGGCCTCTACGCTGCGTTTTTACGAAGAGAAAGGCTTGATCAAGTCGGTGGGGCGCAGCGGGTTGCGCCGGGTGTTTGCCCCGTCCGCGCTGGAGCGATTGGCGCTGATCGCGCTGGGGCGCGCGGCCGGATTCTCGCTGGATGAAATCGGGAAAATGTTTGCACCGGATGGAAAGCCGCGAATAGATCGCCGCGTGCTTTCGGACAAAGCGGCTGAGCTGGATGCGACCATCCGCAGGCTGGGCGCGGTGCGGGATAGCCTCAAGCATGCAGCCGTGTGTCCTGCTCCAAGCCACATGGAATGCCCGACGTTTCGACGGCTATTGGCGATTGCAGCACCGGGCGCAGTCGATAGAAAAGTTGGGCGAACCTCGTCGAAAAAACCTGGAGTTATGGCTGTGTCCAAGGCGCGGCGGCGATAGACGGTTACCGTATCAAGACCGCTTACCTGCAATGGTATCTTTGCAAGATGAAAATCATTCCGCTGTTCTCCGTTGTTGCGGCGCTCTCTCTAGTATTCGTCGCCGGCTGCGCCACTACCGAGCGCAACATGCCCCCGATTCCCACCGCGCTTGCCGCGTGCACCCTTCCGCCGCTGGTATTCCGTGCACCGGTCGAAATCGCGCCTGCAGAGCAATCGGTCGAGAAGGTTGTGGTGCGTGCCGAACTGGATTCGGCATCGTCGATTGTCGAACGCGCGTGGGACAAATCGCTTGCAGGAGATCGCGAGGGCACCATCGCCCTGTTCAATCTTGCTGCTTCGCACCCGCGCTCCAATCTGACCGTGGATCGCATTTTGTGGAGCTACGGCTGGGCCATGTTCAACCTGCGCGATTACCCCTGTGCACTTTCACGCTTTGAGGAAGCGCGTCAGGCCGCACCCAATCAGGACTCATGGGTGCCACAAACCTTGGCCATTACTTACTGGCAAATGGGACAACACGACATTGCTGCAACCTGGTACGACGTTGCGGCGAAAGGCGCCCCGGCCTGCTGGAGCAGCGCGAAGGCGGCAGAGAGCTGTACACGCCATTGGCTCAAGTCGGAGCGACGCGCGTTGGGTGAATTGGTGACTTACTGGAAGGCCAAGCGGTACAGCGATCAGTAAGGCGGTTACGTCACTTACCGTCCATCAGCTGCGCTGCAGCAGCAGCGGCCATCTGGCCATTTGAGTGTGCCGCCCCGTGCACCATCTGTAGCTGCCAGCCAAATTTGCACTTCAATGCGGCGCAACGCTCGCTTGCCTGATTGAAAAAATTCTGCCCGCGCTCCAGCCGGAATCGGCCCTGTGCCATCACCTCAGGTGTTTTGCGAAGTTGCGGATGATTGGGGTCATTGTCGCGATCACCGAGCAATACTGTCAGTCTTCGCTCTAGGCCTCGCTTAAGCGTTTGCTCGGTCGCGGGCGATTTTCCCAAGCCATAGGGAAGTGAGATGGAGAGATCCGGCATCGTGTACCAGCCCGGATTGGCGACCACGGCCTTGTCGTAGCGCGCTTCCGGCAGAAACCAGACCAGGCGGTGAACGAACTGCCCGCCTTCGGAATGACCGTAGATGCGATAGGTGGCGCTCTTGTTGCCGGTGGCGGTCTTGATGGCATCAAACAAATGCTCGATCACGCTGAATGACCATGTGTCCGGATTGGTCGCCTTTCCATCACGCATTAGTCCCTGACCGTTGGAATAGGTGCTGCCCCACGTCTCCACATCGAACAGCGGTGCAATCACCATAAAGCCGTGTTTGTCTGCGAGCTTCGCCCATACATCGCGATATCCCTCAGCATTTTTACCTTGTCCATGCATGACGAAGATGATCGTTGCGCTATCGGCCTTTAGCTTGGCCGGAATGTACGTATATACCGTCATGCGGCGCGGTGCGTCTGCCTTGTGGACGATAAAAGTGAATTTGCTGGCGCCAGACTCGATGCGCACCCCTTCATCTGGCACATTGTTCGACGATGCGGCGGTGAGCGACATGAGCGTCACGCCCAGCACCGCCGAAGATCGCACGAACACTACAAGACGCGAAAGCATGGTTGTGTTCAAGCCGGACGCGCGGGAATGTTGAGCCCGGCAATCACTGCCGGCCGCGCCTTGAATTGCGCCAGAACGCGCTGTACATTTTTGAAGTCGTCATAGCCGACCAGATCACCGGCGCCGTAGAAGCCAACGAGATTGTTCACCCATGGCAGTGAGGCGATATCGGCGATGGTGTAAATGTCGCCCATGATCCAGTCGCGACCATCGAGCCGCTGGTCGAGAACCTTCAGCAGACGGCGCGATTCGGCGATGTAGCGGTCACGCGGCCGCTTATCTTCGAAATCCTTGCCGGCGAATTTGTGGAAGAAACCGACTTGGCCAAACATCGGCCCGATACCACCCATCTGGAACATCAGCCATTGAAGTGTCTCATAACGGCCTGCGGCGTCGCCCGGCATCAATTGTTTGGTCTTGTCGGCCAGATACACCAGGATAGCGCCCGACTCGAACAGCGCCAGTGGTTTTCCATCAGGGCCGTTCGGATCAAGGATGGCCGGAATTTTGTTGTTCGGATTGAGAGACAGGAACTCCGGCGACATCTGATCATTGGTATCGAAGCTGACGCGGTGCACTTCGTAAGGCAGCCCAATTTCCTCCAGCGCGATGGAAACCTTCACGCCATTTGGCGTGGGCAGCGAATAGAGCTGCAGGCGGTCGGGATGCTGTGCGGGCCATTTTCGGGTGATGGGAAAGTCGGCGAGAACGGATTGGTTTGGCATCGTTGGACTTTTTAGAACCCGGCTAGTTAAGTTCCCAATAGTCTAGCCGCTTCGCATCGTGCACTTCACCCGATATGTCGATTTGATTGGGCGAAGTCCGGAAGAAAGCGTCAATCTCAACAGTTGACCGGCACCATGAATTTCACACGCACCTCGTGGCGATACTTGATCGGCTCAACGGCATGCAGCTTTCCATTAATTTCAATGGCGGGTAGTTGGACGTGATAGGCCGGTGCAGGCAATCCCTTTAGCGGAATGCTGGCGACGAACGTCTTGGTCGGGGCCGGGCCAAAAATGTTATCGCCATCATTGGGTTTGCCTCCGATTAGAGGCCCTGCGGCAGGTCCGGTCTCGACCGTGACGCGTTCCAGTTGCTTGTTTCTCGATAATTTCCAACGCAGTACGCTGCGCTCCCATGCCGGCAGCGGATAGCTTTCTTCTGCGCCATCGTTCAGCGGTTTGAGCCGAATTTCAGGCACGGGGATGCGAGCAGTGTGACCGTCCGCCAGCGTAAGTCCCATCACCAATTGCGACGGCGGGTCTTTTGCTCCGCTACCGCGCAGCGATACCCACATGGGCACACCGTCGAAGTCGTAGCGTACGCTCTTGGTGCCCAGGCAATTCGACGTATTTACTTTGCCATCCTCTGTGCTCGGCATGAATTCGGCGACCGGCAAGAACGCAACGCAGCCGGCAACGAGAGGCAGGCACGAGATAAATAAGACACTAAGAATTGATCGCATACGGAGTACCCTGAGCAGGACAAGCGCAAAGGATGACGAACGGAGATAACGGCGACAACCGGGAAATCTCAAGCAGCGAAGCATGCACCCGCCGGGTGTTTTTTTCGATACTGGCCAGCCGGTTTGACTTAGTACAACCGCACCGCCGTATCAAAATGCCACGTCCGCCGAACTTCAACCACATCGAACTCGCGGGCCAACGCCGGTGAAAACGCCTGATAGTTGGCGTGGCTTTGCACGATGCGGCGTATCGCTTCATCGACTTCCGGCACACCGCTGGAAACGACAAAAATGATGGATTCCACCGAGCCATCGCTACGGATGGCGAGCGTCACCATCGGGTTGGTGTGAGGCCGCTTCGTGACGTCGCGCACCATATCGACCGGGGTATTGAACTGAATCTTGCGCGCCAGTGCCTCGGCGTACAAAACCAGTTCGGCGTTGGTGTCGGTACGCCCCCACAACCTTCCGCGGCGTGCAGTGCTGATTGAATACGGAAGTGTGGATGATGCAGCTGGTGAGCGAGCAGCTGCATCGCGTCGCGCCGCTTCTTCGGCAAGCTGACGCCCCATCGCTTCGCGTCGCGCAGCGCGGCGGGCATCTTCTTCTTTCTCAGCTTGAAGGCGGGCGGCCTCTTTTTGTGCGGCGGCTTGCTTTGCGGATTCCTGACGTTCTGTCTCTTGTCGCGCTGCTTCAGCACGTGCGGCATCTTGTCGGGCGGTCTCCAATCTTTGCGCCTCAACTTTTGCGGCTGCAACACGCGCCGCTTCCTGCCGCTGGGCTTCTATTTTTGCCGCCTCCACGCGAGCAGCTTCCTGGCGCGCTGCTTCGACACGCTGTGCTTCGGCCTGGGCGGCGGCACGACGCGCAGCCTCCTGCCGTTGTGCTTCCAATCGTGCAGCTTCAACCCTTGCGGCTTCCAGCTGTGCGGCCCGGCGGATTGTTTCCTGCCGCTCGTTCTCGACTCTTGCCGTTTCAAGTCGCGCAGCTTCAGCGCGTGCTGCCTCCTGCTTGATCGCGTCCAGCCGCTGCGCTTCCAGTTTGGCGGCGGCCAATTTTTCGGCTTCGCGACGCTCGGTCTCCAGGCGCGCCGTTTCCAATCGCACCGCCTCTTGTCGGGCGACCTCGCGTTTCGCGGTCTCTACTCGCGCAGCCTCCGCTTGTTCGGCTTGCCTTTTTTTCTCCTGCTCGGCGGGATCGGGCTTTGGTGGTTCGATGGGCTTGGCAACTTCGCTTGTCACCGGCGGCGGTGGAATCGCTGGCTCTGGGATAGGCGCGGCTGGTGCGCTGGGTACCTCGGTGACGACGGTTGCAGGCAGTGACGGCGGGGGCGGCACCGCCCATGTGGCCTTGTTGGCGGGTGCCACAGCGATTACTTCCGGCACGGGAATCGGCGGTGGCGCGGCGGCAACCGGTGCTTCGATTTGCGACGGCGTTTTCGGAGCAATCGGCGGCGCAACGCTGGGAGTAACCGGAACAGGTGTTTTTATCTCCGGTGCGACCGCGACCGTTTCGCGAGTCAGGGTTTGCGCCGAGAATGCAGGCGTTGCCGCCGGGGGAGGTGGCGGCGGTGGCGCGGCAGCAACTGGTGGCTCAACTGGAGCGTGAGCTGGTTCAGCGGTGCTCACCGGCTCTGCGGTTTGATTTCGCGCTGGCATCAGCATCACCTGCAATTCCGGCGCTTCAACACGCCGCGCGCGCCATGGAAAATCAAATCCCGGCAACCCCAGTCCCTCGTTGCCGAAGGTCAGGCTGAATAGCAGCACATGAATCAGCAGTGACAGCAACAGCCAGAGAGAAAGCCGCCCGTGTGCGTTCATGCGTTGGTGTGGCGAGGGCGCGCGCCAACGGGATTAAGGCGGCTATCGATGAGGGAGGCCATGCCGGCTATTTTCACAGCTTAGCGTGCCTAGGGAAACCCCAGCACTGGCGCGGGTTTCGGGGCAAAACAGGCTGAAGGAGCGCTTGTATGCTGGAGTTTTGCCGTGAGCGACCGTGAGTCACGCCAATCCAAGCATAGTTGTCGCCTGATGTCGCAGCTATCGCCCGGTGGCCATCTCGCTTCCCAATTCATAGGTCAATCGTGATGCGGCCGCCTTCACCAGCTTGGCATGCCGTTCGTACGCGGCCTTCTTGAACCGAGCCACCGGCCCGGTAATGCACACGCAGCCGACCAGGGCGTTGTTCAAGCCGAATACGGGACACGCCACGCTGGCCACTTCGGGATCGCGTTCGCCGGCGGTGATGAAATAACCGGTGCGGCGAATCGCATCGTACGGCGCGCCGGGCTCGCCAGAAAATGCGAGCAATACACGCCCGGCCGCGCCGCGATTCAGGATGATGGCTTCACCCATGCGCGCGTGATGGCGTATCGACTGGTTGCCGTCGACGCGGGCGATGCACACGCGGCGATCGCCTTCGCGCACGTAGAAAGCCGCACTTTCGCCGCTGGCCTGTGAGAGCTCACGCAGGATTGGTTCGACCTGCGCCGCGCGATCGTAGCTCAGTTGGTATCGCGCCCCCAGCCATCCGGCCGCCGGACCGAGGCGCCAACCGCCCGTGGGTGTTTGCGACATGTAGCCGTGCTGCGCCATGGTGCGCGCCAGCCGCAGCACCGTGGTCTTGTGCAGTGCCGTGCGTCGCGCAAGTTCGCCCAGCGATACCTCGCGCTCGCCGTTGGCAAACGCATCCAGCATCGTTAGTGCGCGACTGACCGCAATCACGCTGCCGTCGGTCGTTTCCAGTTTCGCGTTATCGGCTGTCTTTGCTGTTGGGCGGGAGTTCTTCATCGTTTCATTCCATGAAACCCTGTTGCGACCTGTAAAACATGAGTCTAAAACGTCGCCTATCCGCAAATCAACACCGAAAGCGCAAACATGAGCAACGCCAGGCCGGACATCATCAAGACCATCGCACGTGTCTCACCCGAACAGGTGAAGGCCGCAAAAAAATTCCAGGCGGCCATCCTCGCCGACGTCAATGGACGGCGCGGTACTGCGCACAGCCGTATTCGTCCGCTGGCGCCTTCAATGAAACTGGCCGGCCCCGCCATCACGGTGGAAGTGCGCCCGGGTGACAACCTGATGATTCACGTCGCGATCGCGCTGGCTCAACCGGGTGACGTGATCGTCGTCGATGCCAAGGGTGACCAGACCTGCGCGCTGATCGGCGAGATCATGGTCACGCTGGCGGAAAAAATCGGCATCGCCGGCTTTGTGCTCGATGGTCCGGTGCGAGATGCAGAAGCGCTGATCGCCAAGGGTTATCCGATTTTTTCGTTCGGCACCAATCCGTGCGGGCCGACCAAGAAGACTCCCGGTCGGGTGAACTGGCCGACGAATATCGCCGGGGTTGCCGTCACTCCGGGCGACCTGGTCGTGGCGGACGCAGACGGCGTGACCTTTGTCGAGCGCGAGAAAGTGGACGGCATCATCGCGCTGGCGGAAAAGAAAGAAGCCGATGAACGCGTTCGTATCGACGGCATACGGGCCGGCAAGCAGCTGTCGCCGGCATGGCTGCCCAAGGCGCTGGCCGATGCCGAAGTCACGATGGAAGCATGAACATGGAGACCAAACCTGTCCTGCTCGTTACCGCCGCCGACCTTGCCCCACAAGCGTTGGCGTTGCTCGGAGCTTTTCGCATCGTGTTTGCTGGGAAGACGCCTCAACCCGATGAAGTTGTCGCGCTATGTCGTGAGTACAATCCCGTTGCGATCATCGTCCGCTATGGCAAAGTGACGGCGGCGATGATGGACGCCGCACCCGCGCTGCAAGTCATTTCCAAGCACGGCAGCGGCATCGATACCATTGACCTCGCTGCTGCGAAAGCGCGCGGCATTGAAGTAAAGGCAGCCGCTGGTGCCAATGCTGCTGCGGTCGCAGAACATGCAATTGCGTTGCTGCTGGCCTGCGCGAAATCGGTGGTGCAAATGAATCAACGCATGCATGCCGGCCATTGGGACAAGGCCACACACAAGAGTGTCGAGCTAAGTGGCCGCACGCTGGGCCTGATCGGCCTTGGCGCCATCGGCCGGCGTGTTGCCGTCGTGGCCGATGCGATGGGCATGAAGGTGATCGGCTTCGATCCCTTTGCCACCAATCTTCCGTCCTGCATCCGGCAGGCCGATCTGGAAACGATCTGGTGCGAAGCAGACGCGATCTCGCTGCATTGTCCGCTGACCGAGGACAATCGCAACGTCATCAATGCCAGCACGCTGGCGCAAATGAAACGCGGCGTGATGCTGATCAACACCGCACGCGGCGGGTTGATTGACGAGCCTGCGTTGCTTGCCGCGGTAAAGAGTGGCCAGGTCGCGAGCGCAGGCCTGGACAGCTTCGCCATCGAACCGCCACCCGCCGACCATCCGTTCTTCGGTGTACCCAATATCACTCTGTCACCGCATATCGGCGGCGTAACCGGGGATGCCTATATCAACATGGGTATCGGCGCCGCGAACAATGTTCTTTCTGTTGTCACCACAAATTCAATAACTCAATAATCACTTCGAGGAGTTCTGCTCATGAAAATCATCAATCACTCTTTGGCTGCGGTGCTTGCGTTTGCTGCGCTGCAAACAGGAACCGCAACTGCCCAAGCCGACTATCCGTCCAAGCCAATCCGTTTTATCGTTCCGTTCCCCGCAGGCGGCGGCACCGACATCATTGCGCGCCATGTCGCCAACAAAATGAATGACGTGCCCAACTGGAAAACCATCGTCGACAACGTCGCCGGCGCAGGCGGCAATATCGGCCTTGGGGTTGCGGCGAAGGCTGCACCGGATGGACTTACGCTGGTGCTCGGCCAGACCAGCAATCTCGCCATAGCACCTTCGCTTTACGGAAAGATTCCCTACGATCCGGTCAAGGATTTTGCGCCGGTGACACTGGTAACCTCGGTGCCTGTGACATTCATGGTTGCCGCCGATTCGCCGTACAAGACGCTCGCGGACCTGGTGAAGGCAGCCAAGACAAAGCCGGGCGAAATCACGTTTGCAACCTCAGGCAATGGCACGGTCGCGCACTTGGCTACCGAGATGTTCAAACGCACCGCCGGTATCGACATGCTGCATGTGCCCTACAAGGGCGCGGCGGCGGCATTTCCCGATCTGATCGGCGGTCGAGTGCATGTGTTCGTCTCGTCGCTCGAGACCGGTATTCCGCAGATCAAGAGCAAGACCGTGCGCGCTCTGGCGGTTGCCTCAATGACCCGCACGACTTCTGTACCCGATGTCCCCACTTTCCACGAATCGGGTTACAAGAACTTCGAGGCGCTCACATGGTTTGGGGTGCTTGCGCCGGCTGGTACACCGGACGCGATTGTCACCCGGCTATCGGCAGAGATCACCAAGATCCTGAAGATGCCCGATGTGCAGGAAAAATTTGCCACCACCAGCGGTGGCGAAATCAAGACCGGGCCAAAGGAGTTTTCGGCACTGCTCAAGTCTGAACTGGTGAAGTGGTCGAAAGTGGTGAAGGAGTCGGGCGCGAAGCTGGACTAGAGCCCAGCGTAGACCAAAAAAAAGGACAGCTTGGGCTGTCCCTTTTGCCTGGCAACCGTTCAAATCGAACGTGCCATGCAAAGCTGATTGTCTTTACCGCGAACCCTGCGCCAGCAGCACCACGCGCACCGAGTAAAACAGAATCACGATGTCCAGCCACAGGCGGTGATTCTTCACATAGTAAAGATCGTATTCGAGCTTGTCTGCCGCATCGTCAATCGAGGCGCCGTAGTTGTGACGCACCTGCGCCCAGCCGGTGACGCCCGGTTTGACGCTGTGACGTGCGGCGTAAAACGGTACGGTGGCCGTGATCTGGTCAACGAAATAAGGGCGCTCGGGACGCGGGCCGACCAGGCTCATTTCGCCGCGCAGCACGTTCAGGATTTGCGGCAGTTCATCGATACGGGTCAAACGCATAAAACGGCCGACGCTGGTGACGCGCGAATCGCCGGTCTGTGCCCATTGCGGCTTGCCATCTTTCTCGGCATCGGTCCTCATGCTGCGGAACTTGAGCACATTGAAGGTGCGGCCGCCGAGGCCGACACGCTCCTGGCGATAGATGACCGGACCGGGACTGGTGAATTTGATGGCGATCGCCGCGCACAGCATGATCGGCCACGCCAGCGCCAGCAGGGTCAGGCTGGCCGCGATATCGAAGCAGCGCTTCACGGCCATGCGTACTTTGCCCTGGCGGAAACCGTGACCGAAAATAAACCAGCTCTCGCGCAGATTGTCGATTTGCACCTTGCCGCCGTGCTGTTCGAAAAAGGCGGAAAGGTCGAGCACCTTGATGCCCTGCAATTTGAGGTTCAGCAATTCAGTCAGCGGCAATGCGCCACCGCGTCGCTCACGCACCGCAATCACGATCTCGGAGACATTGTGCTGTGTGGCGATCTGCGACAGCGACAGTGAAGAACACATCACCTTGTGCGCCGGGATGGCGGCGTTGATCTCGGCTTCCGCATTCGGCGAAACGAAGCCGACTACCTGCAGGCTGCGATTGCCGCTCTTCTCGATCGTGTTGCGGACGGAAGCTGCATCGGCACCGACGCCATACACCATGATGCGGCGCTGCGTAAGTGGTGAAGATTTCCGGAAAAAGGATGTCAGGCGATCACCAGCGCTGCCAAGCTGGCGCAGCCCATCGTCCAGCGGGTTATTGGACGATTGTTCGCGGGGGAGTGGGGCGTTACCGAGGAATGCCGTTCTGTCCATGATCAGGGTGTCCGGTCTGGTGTTTCTTGTTGTTTGAGGATGGACGCATGATCGCGGTAAGGAATGTGAACGTATGTGACGCCGTCCACAAAATCGGGCGGCGACACAAGTTTTGACACATTTGCTTGGGGCGGTGTCCATGGGCCTGATGCCGCAGGCTCCACCTTCAGACTCAAGCATTGGCGCGGCTTGCAGGCCAAAAAAGGCTGAAGAAGCCCATGGATGCTAGAGTTTTGCTTGTAGATCTCTGTTTGCACACAGATTCAATAACGTCAGCCAAACCCGCCAACATGCCGCCAACCATCATCCGCCGTCCCGCCACCGAAGCCGACTACGCCTATCTTTATGATTTGCGTATCGCTTCCATGGCGCCGCATATTGTCGCGGCGGGGTTGAACGTCACGCCGGAGGAACATCAGGAGCGGGTGCGGGACCGGCTCGCCAGTGCAGAAATTCTGCACGTGGGCGATTCGCCGGCCGGCATGATCAAGGTGGATCGTCAGGCGGGCTATTGGCACATCATGCAGTTGCAGGTCGAGCCCGCCATGCACGGCAGGGGTGTGGGCGGCGAGATACTGCGGCAGATCATTGCCGAGGCGCGAGCGGCCGGTGCGCAGCTAACTCTGGGTGTGCTCAAGGTCAATCCTGCGCAACGCCTGTATCGCCGCATGGGCTTTGTGATCTATGGCGAAGGGCAGCACGAGTTTGAAATGGTCTGGCGCGGTACCGATGCTGAAATGCTGACGGAACTGCGCGGTCTTGAGATCGCATTGCAACATGCCTGTGTAAAGCCAGACCCCGCGCGAGTAGCCGAACTGGTGCACGACGATTTTCGCGAAATCGGCCGCTCGGGAAAACTTTGGGACAAGCAATCGCTGCTAGAGGCGCTTGCTGCCGAGGCTGGTTCGCCTTCGCCGCCGATGCATTCGCAGAATTTCGTCCTGCATGCGCGCACGGCAGAAAACGCAACGCTGATCTATCGCTCGGCCAACATCGAGCCGGATGGCAGCTTTTCGCGCCACACCTTGCGCAGCTCGCTATGGACACGCCAGGGCGAGCGTTGGCAGATGCTGTTTCACCAAGGCACGGCCTGCGATGTATTTGAGCGTGAGTTGATGCGTTGAAAGCTGGCGTCTGCTTATCTATCGTGTGGGCGAAAGCGGATAAACCATCCTGCCGCCACTGATCGTGCAACGCACCTTGCTGAAATTCGCCACATCCGCAAACGGGTCTGCATCCAGCACCGTCAGGTCCGCATCGAGATTGGCGGTCACGGTTCCGCGCCGCTGGCTTTCTTTCCATCGCGCGGCGGGAGTGGTGGTAAGCGACGCGAGTATCTGCGCTGGCGTCATGCCGGCTTTGGCCATCAGCACGTATTCTTCTGTCGGATCAAAGTCGCTCATGTAACCGACATCGGTGCCGAACAAGATTTGGCCTCCCGCGGACAAATAGGCACGAGTATGGGCCACCGATGCATCAATCAGTCGAGCAGAAATGTCCGCCGGCGCGTCTTCTTTCTTCAATTCGTAACCCATCAGCTTCAAGGTCGGGATCAGCGTCATGCCGCTGCTGACAGCTTTTTTCTGCAACGCATCCGGCCACGGTGTTTCGACGCCGTGTGTGGTGTGCGCGAGAACGTCCACGCCGGCGGCCAGCGATTGCTCGATGCCTTCCATGTCGGTGGGATGCGCAAACACCAGTCCGCCGCGACGGTGCGTTTCATCGGCGGCGGCGCGCGCGATGTCAGCCGGCATGCGCTTGACCACGCCGCGGCCCTGCGGCGTGACGAGGAACAGCTTGGTCGCTTCGGCGCCGGCGGCCATGTTCTCGGCAACCACCTTCACCGCTGCCGCCGCATTCGCCGGCTGCGGCATGCGCTCGATAAAGTCACGCGGCAGGTGATTGATGTACGCAGGCAAGCCGTTGGGTGGGAACAGCGGCAAGCCCACGGTCATGATGCGCGGGCCTTGCACCTCGCCGCGCTGAATTCGTGCACGCATGGCCAGCGTGTTGTCGCGGTCCGAGGCGATGTCGAACACGGTTGAGTAGCCATAGCGCGTGAGCATCGCCGCCAGCTTTTTCGAAAGCTCGGCGGCGGGTTGTGTGCCGGCCGCGTTCCACATGTCGCCGATGAAGTGAACGTGACTATTCTGGAAGCCCGCCATCACGATGCCGCCGCTGCATGAGGATTCGCGCGCGCCCGGCGGAATCTTCACCGTATCTTTTGTACCCACGGCTGCAATCTTGCCGCCGCGAATCACGACCACGCCGTTGTCTATCGGTGCGCGATCCGGTGCGGTGTACACCTTAGCACCGCGCAGTACCCAGCTATCGGCGTTGCTCGCAGCATGCGCGCTGGCACTGGCGAGAAAGAAAGTGGCTGCACCTAGTGCGAAAGCTGAAGCGGTATATGGGAAGAAGTGACGGAGTTTTTTCATGGCTGGTTGGCAACGTCTGACGGGAATCGATTGATTTTACGGGTACGTTCGAATTCGTTGCGGCGGATGCACCGCATCATCATGACAATAATTTGCGTCGCTGCAACGGTGTGGTTGAATTCGAGCGGCAGTCGAAACTCAAGCACTGGCGCGCTTTTCCAGGCGGAAATGGCTGTAGGTGCGCGTGGATGCTGGAGTTTGAGTTGGCTCGTGTGATCAGGCGCCATTCAACGAGTTCGATGGCCGACTACGGTAGCACTGTCCCGGCTCGCTGTTTCGCTGCGCTGATGTCCGCCGGATCAATAGTGCCGGACAGGTTGATGTCGAATTTGAAATTGGAGTCGTTCACCATCTGACCCAGCCGCGCTTTGGCGCCGGCAATGTCGCTGGCGACCACGGCACGTGTGCTGTTGAAATCGCCAACCAGGAAGCCAAGCGAAACGGGAAAATTCGCCATGCCGCCATTTGCACCGGTCAGCGTAACCGTTGCACGCTGATTGTCCGCCACGCCGCTCAACATCACGCTGAGCGAATTGCCGTTCGCCGCCACGACCGATGCTGTGCCCGTGCCCGGCGGACCGACGCTGGCGGTCGCAGGCAGGCTCACCGGTACATTGAACTGGAAGACCAGCGTGTGTCCGCTGCCGATAAAGCGCGGCTCCACGCTGACCGCTGCGCTGATCGGCTGGCCGATGTCGATCGGCAAATCGAAGTTGCCCGCCGCACCGTGCGCCTTGCGAGAGACCGCGCTCACCAACGTGAGCGGCGCGCTGGCGGAAGGTGTCACCGGCACTGAGACGGAGGGCGTCCCGGCACCTTGCGCATTGATCGCCACCACGCTGCAAGATGTCGCCACGCCGTTGGCGAGTCCAACCACGTTGAGCGGTGAGCTTGTGCTAGATGCCTGCTGTGCTCCACAACTCGCGGTGTAATTGGTGATTGGCGAACCGCCGTTGTTCGCTGGCGGCGTGAACGCAACAAAGGCCGCTGCATCTGCAGGCGTCACAACAACATTCAGCGGCGCACCCGGCGGCGTCGGGAAGTCGTCGTCGACGATAGTGACGGTCATTGTCGTGGTGGCCCCCAGGGTCGCGCCGCTCGCGTTGAACAACGTGAGCGTGAACGTTTCGTTACCCTCGATAAGGGCGTCGGAAATGATCGGGACGCTGATGGTCTTCGCAGCACTGTCGCCTGCTGCCCAGTTGAGCGTGCCCGACTGCGCGGTGAAATCGGCGCCCGACGTGGCCGTACCACCGGCGGTGGTGAAATTCACTGATGCTGCGCCGTCGCTGCCGTTGATGCGCGAGACGGTCACCGTTACGTTGCCGGAAGATTCGGCAACGGAGGTGGTCGCCGCCGTGAATTGCAGCGTCCCGGCGTTAATCGGGCAATTGCCGCCAACGGCGCCGCTGCCGTTGATGCCGAAGGTCACGTTCGCCGTGCAGGCCGGCGCAATATTAAAAGTCACCGGCGTGGCGTTGCCGAGTGTGACCGGCGAGATCGGCGCACCGCCGCTGCCGCTGGGATACATCGGCGGTTGGAAAGAAGGATCGGTCAACGCGAATGCATAAGGGCCGACACTGGAGGCGCCGACGTAGGCCGTCTGCACCGCCTCGGCTCGCAGTGTGTAGGTGCCGGCCGGTAGCAGGATGCGAAAGAAGCCGGTGTTCTGCTTCAGATAATCGGAGACTACGCTGTAGACCTTGCCGGTGGTGGTTTCCGTGGCCCACAGATTGGCGCCCTTCACCGGCGTGACGCCATCGGCCAGCACGAAGGTGCCGGTGATCTGGCCGTAAACGCTATTCAGCGTGGGATCCGGATACAGCAGGCTGATGCCGGCTATGTCGTCCTCGTGCAGCGAAACTGAGCCTCGATTGGCCACCGGATACATCAGCGGATAGTTTGCCGTCGAGGGAATGCCCTGGCTGTCGTCGAGCTGGGTGTGATCCATGCCGACCAGATGGCCGACTTCATGTGCGAACACCACGCCCATGGTCGTATCGGAGACGGCCTTGAAGCCGCTGATAAACACGGTGCCTTCCTGGAACAGGCAGTTGGAAAACCGCGTCGTGGCAAAGCCGAGCAGATTGTTTTTCGCTCCCGCACCGAAAATCGCATCGAGTATGGAGCCGTCGGTGTCATAGACCACCGGGTTCAAGCCGTCCGCCGTGTTGGTGGCGTTATTCGGGTAGTAGGTCGCCAGATTGGCCGTCGTCACATCCTCCGGCATGTCCGGCCCGCGCGACAGCACGATGGAGGAGGTGCCGACATTGGTCCAGAGCGAAATCGCGTTGGTCACGATCGCATCGGCCTGCGCCTTGGAGCGTGTGCCCAGCACACCGAGATCGTAATTGAGCGTCACCGATCCCGCGCCGGGAAACTTGATCGGCACGCCGGTGCCGCAAATCACGCGCGGACCGGAGGCGTGGGCGCCTATGACAAAGAGTGACATCAGACCCAGCGCCAATCGCGTCAGAAATTGCGTGCGGGAAGTCATGGCAGACGTGTGGCGTGCGTGCGCGCCAGCCGCTTGAAATCGTTCAATTGGAGTTGGCGGACCGGCTGCACTGATTTCACGCTGTCCGCAGGCAGATCGGCGCGTGGCATGTTTGCGGTCAGTTCGCGCAAATCGCGGCCGGTAACGACCGTCTTGCCTGTCTTGTCGTTCTGTACAGCAAAGCTGCCCTGCGACAAGCCCACCGGACTGGAGAATCCCAGCGATGACACGCCCGCCAGGAAAACCACATATTCCTCGCCGACGGTATAGGCCGGCACACCCGGCACCACCATGCCCGAGACGCCGTCCGGCAGCACGCCGCCGATCTGCTTGATGACATGCGTTGCGGCGACTTCGCCTTTCAGCACATCGCGGACTTCAAAGGTGGTGTACGTGACGATGAACCGCGTGGCGGTGTCGAGCTCGACGCGATTCGATACACACTTGCCGTGAAAACCCACTGCTGCAGAATCGATCACCTCATCGAGCAACAGCGGGCGCAGCGTCGCCGCATGTACGACATCATTCGTGCCAACTTCCCGGACCACGGTCAACGCGAGTGCGATCGCGAAGGTAGCCGCCAAGGACTTCCACATCTTATTCTCCCTATCCAACGAGGTCAGTCTAGGACGCCGTACAGACGAATGGGTGTGTACCCGCCGGGCGCGATGCCATTGCCGACAGACGGCGGCCGCGTGCGCCGTTGACCGATGAACGGCGGCACAGCGCTGGCAGGCGCGGGAGGTAAAGGTTATTTGGATGGCGCCATCGTCTGAACCGCCACAGAATTTTTTGCGGGATGATGTCGAATTCTGAATTTCCGTTCGTCGTGCTTGTATAAGGGTCTGTTTACTTCCACGAAGTCAGCTGAAATGAGGAGACAGTTCATGCAAGTGCCGGTGTTGGCAATGGCGGCCGAAATGGAAACTGCCCGAAAAATCTACGTCGAGATCAACCGCAACGATATCCCTGCGGCGTTGGCGTTCTTCGATCCGGAGGCCGTCCGTGTCGAGCCGGCTGGTTTCCCCAGCGCCGGCACGTATCGTGGACACGCGGCAATTCTTGCGCACATATCAGCCGGGCGTGGCACCTGGGCCGAGGGAACTTGCGAACCGGAGCAACTGATCGCAGCCGGCGACAAGGTTGTCGTCTTTCTCCATGTGCACGTCCGGTTGCATGGCCACACCGACTGGATCGACGGGCGCTTTGCCGACGTGTGCACCTTCCGCGATGGAAAAGTGATCGAGTTCCGAACATTCGGCGAAAGGCAGGATGCGCTTGACTGGGCCGGTGCCAAGGCGCCGGATGCAGCTTGAGCTTGGAGAAACGGTGATGAGAAAACTGGCGTCCTATCTGTTCGTTTCGCTCGATGGTGTGGTCGATACGCCCAATCAATATGTGCGTGGCGAATCCTATGCCGATATTCCGGATGATTCGGTGTTGCAGCAGGATGCGGTGCTATTGGGGCGCAAGACTTACGAGGAATGGGCAAACTTCTGGCCCGGATCGACGATCGAGCCGTTTGCCACCTTTATCAACAACACGCCCAAATTCGTGGTGAGCAGCACCTTGCGCGAAGTCGGCTGGCAGTACTCCACGCTGATCGCGCGAGATTTTCTTGGTGAAGTTACAAAACTCAAATCACAGCCCGGCAAGACCATCGGTGTGCACGGAAGTGTCAGCCTGACCCAGTCGCTTTTGCTGGCCGGTTTGCTGGATGAGCTATGCCTCGTTCAATGTCCCGCGATTGCAGGTAGCGGACGTCATCTGCTCGATCACGGTGGCCCGCCGGTGCAACTGGATCTCATGTCGTCAAGGACGACACCATCCGGTTTGCATCTTCTCGTTTATTCGCCGCGACGGTAGGGAATATTGGCACGCCTGAAACAGACTCTCTTGTGCGCTGCTCCAGGGAGGATAGTCACTGAGACTTCTTGGGTTCGCCTTTTGTTCTTCGCGCAGTTTGTGGGCCATTTAGACTCGATGCCGATTTTAGTTTGACATTGTTTGCGAACGCGTTGCCCTTCGCTAGGATGTTCTTCAGCGTCTCACCAAGGCTGACATAGAAAATCGCGACCGCCTGATGTGCGTAGGCTTTCTCTTTGTAGCGGGAGGCGTAGCACGTTCGGAGAAAGCCGGCGATATGCTTTCCGCCAGGAACTTCCTTGCCATCCACCTCCCAGGGAACGTCCGCTTCGACCGTCGTCTCGATACAGGGCGCCCCGGCATTTTCAATGAACCGCGGCTTGCCTGAGCTGGCATTGAGACCAAATTCGCTCAAGATATTTGAGCCCTCAGGTATCAACGCGACGAAGTTCTTCGCGGTTGTGAACGGCGGAAGAATCATTGATTTTGCGGATGCAGTTTCGACTACTTCGCTGTCTGCACGCTCTAGCCTGACGATGATATGGTCCGGCGCGCACCTGAACATTACCCAGCCCGGGCTGTTGGGTACGGCGAGGGTAAAAATCGTGGCATCAAAGACCTTGCCTGCCGGCGCGGGCGATAATTCCGTGTTCGGCGCCGCGCGGTAGGCTTCTTTTGCGATCTCAATGACTCTCCGCAGTGAAAATTCCTGGAGAGGCTTCTTGATACCCACTTTCTTCGCCTCGCTGTGAATTGCCGCATCGACATCGACACCCAAAGCCGCATTGATTTCATCCAGTAAAAGTGAATCGCGGAATTCGTTGCGCTTGTGACGAAAGATATCGATAGGCACATCGAGAATTTCCGGTGTTTGCCGGACTTCGGCAAACTTGCCTATGGTGGAGAGTAAAAGCAAATCCAGCTCTTCTTCGACGAGGCCAGGTGGTCGAACGGGCATGCAATCGGCTGCTCTCGCAGATGCATCCGACATGAGCAGGCTGGTACAAGTCGCGACGGCAACTAAGAGAGTTCGCATATCTTTAAATGAATGAAGTGCGTAGGGTTTGCAAGTATATGAAACAACGGGATCAAGCCTGCGCGGCAACATGTACAGGCGCGCCTCCAGATCGCGTGCGAACAATCCATTCCGCGATCAGCAGATTGGGCACCCAGCAAAGCCAGGCGATTGCCGGATAGGCGATGGCCATCGAAAACCCGGCCATCTGGCTTGAGGGTAGATACAGGCGCAACGTGACCGCGGCCAGCGTCAGTGCGTAGCTACGAATCATCCAATCCTGGTGCGCGCGGACTTCGCGGCGCCGGATGTACATATAGGCTTTGAAGGTGCTGAAAAGCCAGGCAAGCGCGAGCAAACCGAACCCGGCCTGCGCCACCAGTCCGGCGGGTGAGTGCAGCGTCATGTATAACCCCGCGAATCCGCTGGCCGCGATCGCGCAGAGGTATACGCGGCCGGTCCAGCGATGCGCAGCGATGTGTCGCGTCCTGATCCAGGTGTTGAACTGAAATGCACCGGCGGCGAGGGCGATGGCCCCGCCGAGAAAATGCGCAATCGCTGCAAAAGGCCGGGCGACGATCAGCGAGCGAACGTACGGTGGGCGCAGATCCGGTGCCATCACAATCATCACCGCATAACCGGCAATCGCCAGTGAAAAGAGCGTCATGATCGACCACACAATGCCTTTCCTGCCCATCGATGAAACCCCGTTGATATTGGATGTGGGATGCCGGGGCAGAAGGAGCCGGCCCCGTTATGGCAACCGAACTCTAGCATTGGCGCCGTTCATGGGCCGCGCCTGCCACGAACTGCCACGAATCGCACCCACAACGCCTGCTATCCTGCGTCATCGATATCCACCATTCCGTTCGCCGACATGAATGCAAACTTTCGCTCCGCTGTAACCTTTGCTGGCCTGCTTTTCCTGGCGCCCGCGCTCGCTTTGGCTGCATCCACCAAAGCACCCGCCACGCCAGAAAAGATGAGCCAGCTCTATGCCGAGTATTGGGAAGAAAACCTGCAGGCGAACCCGATGCTCGCCACGCGCATTGGTGAC
>JAEUNB010000218.1 GCA_016790625.1 Betaproteobacteria bacterium
CGGTGATGCGCTTCAGTCCGGCGTTGGCCAGCGCTTTGGCCTTGGCTTTTAGTGCGGAGCCGTTGGTGGTGAGTGCGATATCGATACCCGGCAGCTCGGCCACCAGCATGGCGATCAGTCGCTCGATGCCTTTACGCAGCAGCGGTTCGCCACCGGTGAGGCGAACTTTCTCCATGCCGAGGCCGTGGGCGATTTTCGCCACACGCACGATTTCTTCGAACGTCAGCAGTTCATCGTGCGGCAGGAATTGATAGTCGGCGTCGAACACTTCCTTCGGCATGCAGTAGGTGCAGCGGAAGTTGCAGCGGTCGGTGACGGAGATGCGCAGGTCGCGCAGCGGGCGGCCGCGCGTGTCGGCGAGCAGTTGCCCGGCTAGGGGCGCCTTCAATATCGGGATGCGCAGCGAGCGCACATCGGCGATGGGAATGACGATGTTGCCGGAATTGCGTGTGACCATGCTTGTAGCATAGCCCAATCCGGCGCCGCTCAATTGACGTGTAACATTTGCCGCATGGAAAAAAAGTCGTTTGCGTTATCGGTGGTGATGGAGCGAGTCGCCACCGGCAACCGCTGGCAGAGCGAACGTTGGCAACTGGCGGGGGTATTGCCAGATTCGTTGCCGGACGATGGCTCGTTGCCGCCGGCGCGCACGCTGGTCGATCGCGAAGGCCTGCTGCAGAAACTGTACGGCGGGTTCGCGGCGGCGATATTCCCCGATGAAGCCGAGGGCTATTTCCTGAATGTGACCGCGCCGGAGCCGCGGCTGTTCGTGATGTGGCGCATGAACGAGGACGAAACCGAAGCGCTGCCACATACGGTGACGCTTTCGTACAACGAAGCGGCGCGCTGGATGGATGCGCAGGAAAAGGTCGAAAGCGTGGCGATGCCGGATGAGATATTCACCGAGCTGGTGGCTTGGGTCGAAGCCAACTATCGCCCGCCGGAAAAGAAACAGCGCATCCGGCCGAAATCGTTCGAGAGCAAGGAAGGGCGCTACAAGGGTGGGTTGTCATGAGCGATTCGGTGAAATCGGGCGGACAACCTGCCGCTGACGAATCGTTTCTCTCACGCTGGTCGCGGCGCAAGACCGAGGAGAAGAGTGCGACCGTTTCCGTTGCAGGCGAAATGGAAAACCCCAGCATTGGCGCGCCTTCTGGGGCAAAAGTGCCCGGAACGCCCCTGCCAGAGCGGACTTTGGCCCCGGAGGAAAAGCCCGCTACGCCGTTGCCAGATATCGAATCGCTGACGCACGAAGCGGACTTTTCGCCGTTCATGGCCAAGGATGTCGATCCCGGCATGCGCAACCAGGCGATGAAGAAACTGTTCGCCGACCCGCATTACCGCTTCGACAATATGGACAAGCTCGATATTTATATCGATGACTACACCAAGTCCGATCCGATCCCGCTGGAAATCATGAAGAAGATGTACCAGTCGCGGGCCTTGTCGCTTTTCGACGATGAGGAAGAGAAGGAAAAAAGTGGTGTGGACTCAAACGCCACCGATGCTGCGGCGCCGTTGTCAGCCGACGCCGACAAGACGCCTGATTCAGCGCCTGCATTGCCGCCTGATTCAGCCGGGCCGCCGTCGCTCGATAAACTCGATTCGGTCCCGGAAAAACAGCCGCTCGACGACCACCGCCAACAGTAAAAACTGTAGCAAGCGAAATACAGGTTCTCTGTTATGTACTTCGCGTCGGGAATGTGACAAAGTGCAAAGCGATGCAGAATTCTGCATGCGTGTGCATTTTGTAGCGTCCGGTGCAGTTCAAGAGTTCAGCAAATGAACCAGTGCACAGGACGTCATTTCGCAAAACGTTGATTCGAGGAGCAGGCCATTATTCGCGATGATCGCGAAAACGGGGCCGTGGCAGAGGTGGCCATGGCATCTCACCACGCAGGAACCGGATCCAACGGTTCAGGCCACGGCGCTGTTCCCTCAAAAATCTCTTCATCGTCTGACTCGTTTGGCTGGACGCGTGCCGTCGCTGGCACTGGTACGGCAATTGACGCCAAGATTGCGGCGCTTGCCGCGATGAATGCGTTGGCGCCATTCGAGCCCGTCGCCGGGGTCGACTACGTTTCCCAAGGCCGGCTGCTGATCATCGCCGATTCGGCGCGCGTCGAAGCCGCTGTCAACTCCTTGGCTGAGCAACTGAGCATGGCGGTGTTGTGGACCAGTGCTGCGCCGGCGCCAAAAATCGATGGTGTCGAAGTGTCTGCTGCGAAGCTGATCGCACTGCGCGGTTATCTCGGCGCGTTTGAGCTTGGGTTTTCGCCGGCCGGTGCGCCGCAGGATTCACTGCCAAAATCGGCCAGCTTCGACCTGGTGCTGGACCTGTGCAAGGTGCCGGCATTCACCATGCCGCAGCCACCACAGGGTTATTTCCATGCCGCCGATGAAATTTCCCTGGCAAAGGCGATGGCCGAGTTGCCCGATATGGTGGGCGAATTCGAGAAGCCCAAATTTTTCGCGTACAAGGAATCGTTGTGCGCGCATAGCCGTTCGAAAAAGGAAGGCTGCAACCAGTGTATTGAGGTCTGCTCGACCGCAGCAATTTCCGCCGACGGCGACAAGGTCCGCGTCGATCCGCACCTGTGCATGGGCTGCGGCGCCTGCGCAACTGTCTGTCCATCGGGTGCGATGACCTATCAGTATCCGCGCGTGGCAGATCGCGGCAGCCAGCTAAAGGCGCTGCTGAATGCATATCGCATTGCCAGCAAAGGCCAGGGCGATGCACCGATGGTGCTGTTGCATAACGCCACCGATGGCCGGGATGCGTTGAGCGGACTACTTGCCAAAGGCGCGGCGGGTATTCCCGCCAGCATGCTGCCGGTGGAAACCTGGCACGTCGCCTCGACCGGGCTGGACGTGTTGCTGGGGGCGATTGCCTACGGCGCAGGTCATGTTGCGATCCTCGCGGCGGGTTCTGAGGCGCCGGCCTATCGCAAAGCCTTGCTGGCCGAAATGGAAGTCGGCCAGAGCATCCTCAGTCAATTGGGTTTCGAGGGAAAACACTTCAGCCTTATTGAATCTGCTGAGCAGTTGGCTTCGGTGAAACCGGCGGCGACGGTAGCAACCCCGGCGGGTTTCAATCTCTCCAACGACAAGCGCGCCACCATCGAATTTGCGGTTGAGCATCTTTTGCGCCATGCGCCGCAGAAGAAAGATGTAATCGACCTGCCGGCCGGTAGCCTGTTCGGTGCGGTTGCCGTGGACAAGGAAAAATGCACGCTCTGTCTTGCCTGCGCAGGTGCCTGCCCTTCGTCAGCGCTGATGGATGGCGCTGACTATCCGCGGCTCAAATTTCTTGAACGCAATTGCGTTCAGTGTGGTCTGTGTGAAAACACCTGCCCGGAAAATGCCATCAGCCTCACGCCCCGGTTGTTGCTGACCGAGCAACGCAAGCGGGAAGTGGTGTTGAACGAGTCCGAGCCGTTTGACTGCATTTCCTGCGGCAAGCCGCTGGGCACCAAGCTGATGATAGACACGATGCTAGGCAAGCTCGCCGGTCATTCGATGTTCCAGGGTGAAGGTCAGTTGAAGCGCCTGCAGATGTGCGCCGATTGCCGCGTGGTCGACATGATGAGCAACAAGCATGAGGTGTCGATCCTGACCGGGAGGCCGCTGGAATGAATGCGCAAGTTACGGGCCAAACCCAGGCCGTGCGCTTCGAAAGCCCGCGCCTGATCGAGCCGGAGGATCAGGTTCGTGCCGACTACTACGCGCTGCTGGCGAACCTGTTTTATCGCGCACCGGATGCACGCCTGCTGCAGGCGATGGTGATTTCCGCCGAGCCGCTGGGCGATTCGCCCAATCCTTTGTCCAAAGCTTGGGCCGATCTGGCTGCGGCATCGGGCGTAGTGACGGCCGATGCGGTGGAGGACGAATACCAGTCACTGTTTATCGGTGTGGGACGTCCGCCGGTGATGTTGTATGGATCGTTTTACCTGGCGGGTTTTATGAACGAAAAACCGCTGGCTGAATTGCGTGGTTCGCTGTCGCGTCTGGGCTATGCGCGCGATTCAAATGCAACGGAACCGGAAGATCATCTTGCAGCGCTATGCGATGTGATGCGCGCGATGATCCTGGGCGATGTGTCGCATGCGCCGGCCAGTATTGATGCGCAGCGCGAGTTCTTTGTGCGGCATATGCAGCCTTGGGTGCTGAAATGTTGCGCCGCAATAACGGAAAACGAAAAGGCCAATTACTATATGCGTGTGGCTGCATTCGCCTGCGCCTTTTTCGAAATCGAGATTCAAGCTTTTGAAATGTAAGTTCCCTGAACAATTGTCCGATCCGATTGACCCAATGGATGGAGGTGTCGAGTGAAAACTGAAAACAAACCCCTGCAGCAACCGGAGCAACCTGAAAACAATCGCCGCAAATTTCTCGTCGGTGCCACGCTGGGAAGCGCCGGTGCTGTTGCTGCGGCGGTGGTTGGCGGCACGGCAACAGATGTGCTGGACACGACCAAGGTCGCTGCCGCGAAAAAGGTAAAGGGTTATCACGAGACCGACCACATTCGCCAGTACTACGAAACCACGCGCATCTAGCGGCCCACAGGAATAGCCAGGAGACCATCATGTTATTGACCAGGAAACCCAGCAGCGCGCAAAAGACGACAACAGCCGGCTTTGTTGCGCGAACCAATTCCGCCTTGGGCACCATGGATCGCCGCGCCTTCCTGCGCCGCTCCGGCATGGTGGCCGGCGCCGGCGCATTCGCCTCGCAGTTGCCGTTCTCGATGATCCGGAAAGCCGAAGCGGCAGCGGCGCCCGGCACCGAAGGAAAGATGGAAATAAAGCGCACCGTTTGCACGCACTGCTCGGTGGGCTGCGCGATCGATGCCGTAGTGCAAAACGGCGTGTGGGTGCGGCAGGAGCCGGTGTTCGATTCACCGATCAACTTGGGTGCGCATTGTTCCAAGGGTGCCGCCATCCGCGAACATGGACATGGCGAGCATCGGCTCAAGTACCCGATGAAGCTGGTCAATGGCAAGTACACCCGCATCAGCTGGGAAACGGCGATCAACGAGATCGGCGACAAGCTGCTGAAGATACGCAAGGAAAGCGGCCCGGACGCGGTGTACTGGGTCGGCTCATCCAAGCACAACAACGAGCAGGCGTACCTGATGCGCAAGTTCGTTTCGCTGTTCGGCACCAATAACTGCGACCACCAGGCGCGCATCTGCCATTCAACAACCGTTGCCGGCGTGGCCAATACCTGGGGCTACGGTGCGATGACCAATTCGTATAACGACATGTCGAACACCAAGTGTGCGATGTATATCGGCTCCAATGCGGCTGAAGCGCATCCGGTGTCGATGTTGCACATGCTGAACGCCAAGGAGCACGGCGCACGCATGATCGTGGTCGATCCGCGCTTCACGCGCACTGCGGCGAAGGCGGACCAGTACATCCGCATCCGTTCCGGCACCGACATTCCGTTCCTGTTCGGCATGCTGTATCACATCTTCAGCAACGGCTGGGAAGACAAGAAGTACATCAACGACCGTGTCTACGGCATGGAGAAGGTCAAGGAAGACATTCTCAAGAAATGGAATCCGAAGGCGGTGGAAGAGGCCTGTGGTGTGCCCGAGGCCGAAGTCTATGCGGCGGCGGAAGCGATGGCCAAGAACCGGCCCTCGACCATTGTCTGGTGCATGGGACAGACGCAGCACACGATCGGTAACGCCATGGTGCGTGCATCGTGCATCCTGCAACTGGCGCTGGGCAACGTTGGTACGTCCGGCGGTGGCACCAATATTTTCCGTGGCCACGACAACGTGCAGGGCGCGACCGACGTCGGCCCGAACCCGGATTCGCTGCCGGGCTACTACGGCCTTGCCACCGGCTCGTGGAAGCACTGGGCCAAGGTGTGGAACGTCGATTACGACTGGATCAAGGCGCAGTACGCTTCGCAGGCGATGATGGAGAAACCCGGCATGACGGTGTCGCGCTGGATCGACGGGGTGCTGGAAAAGAACGAGTTGATTGATCAGGAAAGCAACCTCAAAGCCTGCATCTACTGGGGACACGCACCCAATTCCCAGACACGCGGGCTGGAAATGAAGACCGCGATGGAAAAGCTGGATCTGATGGTGATCATCGATCCCTATCCCACCGCATCCGCCGCAATGCCGGATCGTCAGGAAGGTGTGTATCTCCTGCCCGCCGCGACGCAATTCGAGTGCGCCGGCAGCGCAACCGCGTCAAACCGCTCAATTCAGTGGCGCGAGAAGGTGATCGAGCCGCTGTTCGAGTCCAAGCCGGACCACACCATCATGTATCTGCTGGCGAAGAAATTCGGCTTTGGTGATCAACTGCTGGGCAAGGCCAACGGCAAGCAGAACATCGCGCTCAAGGGCGACGAACCCGTGGTGGAAGACATACTGCGCGAAATCAACGCCGGCACTTGGACCATTGGTTACACCGGCCAATCGCCGGAGCGTTTGAAGGCGCACATGCGGCATATGGATGCCTTTGATGTGAAGACGCTGCGTTGCACCACGGATGTGGTCGACAAGGAAACCGGCTACAACATGAATGGTGATTACTTCGGTCTGCCGTGGCCTTGCTACGGCAACGCCGCGCTGAAGCACCCGGGTTCGCCGAATCTCTACGACACCAGCAAACATGTGATGGAGGGCGGCGGTAATTTCCGCGCCAACTTCGGTGTCGAGCGTGAAGGCGTGAATTTGCTGGCGGAAGACGGTTCGCATTCCAAGGGCGCCGACATCACCACCGGTTATCCTGAATTCGATCACGTGTTGATGAAGAAACTGGGCTGGTGGTCGGAGCTGACCGAGGCCGAGCAGAAGGCGGCTGAAGGCAAGAACTGGAAGACCGATTTGTCCGGCGGCATCATCCGCGTTGCTATGAAAAACCACGGCTGCCATCCGTTCGGCAACGCGAAGGCACGGGCCATTGTCTGGAACTTCCCGGACGGCATCCCGCAGCACCGCGAGCCGATCTACAGCCCGCGTCCTGATCTGGTGGCCAAGTACCCGACGCACGCCGACAAGAACGCATTCTGGCGTCTGCCGACCTTGTACAAGACGGTGCAGGACAAGAACAAGGATGTCAGCAAGGAATATCCGCTGGTGCTGACCTCGGGGCGCTTGGTCGAATACGAGGGCGGCGGCGAGGAAACGCGCTCCAACCCGTGGCTGGCCGAGTTGCAGCAGGAAAACTTTGTCGAGATCAATCCGAAAGACGCGGAAGCGCGCGGCATCAAGAACGCGACCTTCGTCTGGGTGACCACGCCGACCAAGGCCAAGCTCAAGGTGAAGGCGCTGGTGACCGAGCGCGTTGCATCCGGAACCACGTTCATCCCGTTCCATTTCTCAGGTTGGTGGCAAGGCAAAGACCTGTTGGATAAATATCCGGAAGGTGCTGCCCCGATCGTGCGCGGTGAAGCGGTGAACACGGCGACCACATACGGCTATGACAGCGTGACGATGATGCAGGAAACCAAAACCACCCTCTGTCAGGTCGCAGCAGCCTAACCCACAGATATCAGGAGAAATCATCATGGCAAGAATGAAATTTATCTGTGATGCCGAGCGCTGCATTGAGTGCAACGGCTGTGTGACGGCTTGCAAGAACGAGCATGAGGTGCCCTGGGGCGTGAACCGCCGCCGACTGGTGACGGTGAACGACGGCAAGCCGGGCGAGCGTTCGATCTCGGTCGCATGCATGCATTGCAATGACGCACCCTGCATGGCGGTGTGCCCGGTCGACTGTTTCTACAAGACCGAAGAAGGCGTGGTGCTGCACGATAAGGATCTGTGCATCGGTTGCGGTTACTGTTTCTATGCCTGTCCGTTCGGTGCGCCACAGTTTCCACAGGCCGGCGCGTTTGGTCTGCGCGGCAAGATGGACAAATGCACCTTCTGTGCCGGTGGTCCGGAGGAAAACAGCACCGAGGCAGAGTTCAAGAAATATGGCCGCAACCGGCTGGCCGAGGGCAAGCTACCGGCCTGCGCCGAGATGTGTTCGACTAAGGCGCTTCTCGCCGGCGATGGCAACGTGATCGCTTCGATCTACAAGCAGCGCGCCAAGACCCGCAAGAAAGGCCCGGAAGTCTGGGGCTGGGCGATGGCGTACAAGGAAGACGCCAATATTGCCGCGCAAGAGGTGAAGTCATGAGCCGCTCGCTGATGGTGGTGGCCGCAGCGGCGGCAGTGATGCTTGCCGCTTGTGGTGAAATCGACCAGACCGCAAAAACCGAAAAGGTCTACGCCGGCAAGAAAGATGCGCGGGCGGCAGATGGCTCGCAATTTGGTGGCGACAAGAAAAAGTGGGAGGCCACGCTCGCACAGCGCAGCAATGCACAGAACGAATACCTTCGCACCGACGTTAAAAAATAGGAGAAGAGGGCGATGAAAAAGATTGCTGGAGTTTCCTTGCGCGCGTTGCTGGCAGGCGCATTCTTGTGCAGCACGCTGGTTGCTGCACAAGCGCCCGCAACCCCGCCGCCCGCTGCCAAGGCGGCACCTGCGGCCACTGCGCCTGCAGCCGAGGCCGCCAAGCCGGCGGCGCCACCAGCGTTACCTGCGGGCAGTACCGCCGCGGTCGGCTGGAACAATCCGCCGAAGTGGTCTGAGGTCGAAACCAAGCCGCAATACGCCTCGGTTCCCGGGCGCGAGATGAACATACTGGTGGAGGACAAGGGGCACTGGTGGCGTGCGGTGCGCAACGGCCCGGTGACGTTCTATGGCGGCATCGCTTTGCTGGTCGTGCCGGTGCTGCTGTTGTTGTTCTTCGCCATCAAGGGACCGTTCAAGCTGCACGACAAGCCCACCGGCCGCCTGATCGAGCGCTTCAACAGCGTGGAGCGTATGGCGCACTGGACCATGGCGATTTCCTTCGTTGTGCTGGCGGTGACCGGCATCATCATCCTGTTCGGCAAGTATGTGCTGTTGCCGGTGCTGGGCGCGTCGGTGTTTTCGTGGATCACCATTGTCGGCAAGAACATCCACAATTTTGTCGGGCCGTTGTTTTTGTTCTCGATCGTGGTGTTCTTCTTCATCTACGTTAAAGATAACTTCTTCAACGGCAATGATTTTGCATGGCTGTCGAAATTCGGTGGCCTGTTGTCGGGTAACCATGTGCCGTCCGGCCGTTTCAATGGTGGCGAAAAGTTGTGGTTCTGGCTGGGCGTAGTGATCTTCGGAACCATCGTCAGCGTGTCTGGCCTGCTGCTGCTGTTCCCGAACTGGAATACCGCTCGCGAGTTGATGGCGGAGGCCAATCTGTTCCACGCCATTGGCGCGATTGCCTTTGCCGCCATATCGCTTGGCCACATCTATATCGGCACCATTGGCACCGAAGGCGCCTACAAGGGGATGCGTGAGGGCTATGTCGATGAGACTTGGGCAAAGGAACATCATGCGCTCTGGTACGAAGAGGTCAAATCCGGCAAGAGCGGCGGCAAAGTCGCCGGCGCCACCCAACCCGCCGCCGGCGACGATTGAAAGGATCTACGATGAAAATGCCGCAATTGATGATGTTCGCAGCCGCGACGATTTTCGCTGCGTCGGCTATGGCTAAGATTCCGCCACCACCGCCATTAGAGCCAGCAGCTGCGGCAGCTAAGGCAGAGAAGGACAAGGCAGCCGCCGAAAAGGCCAAGGCAGATGCCGAAAAGACCAAGGCGCAGCAGGCGGCCTCGGAGGACAAGGCAGTCAAGAACTTCCAGGCGAACATGAAGAAGGCCGGTAAGCCAATACCGAAACCAACGCCGATCGTGGCGGCAGCGCCACCAGCGCCTGCCGTACCCGCAAAGGCTGCACCGGCTGCAGCGCCGCCGGCCAAAGCAGCCCCCGCCAAGAAGTAGTAGTATTAAAGCCCGCCTTGTGCGGGCTTTTTTGCATCCATCCTCCGCGTATGCACGTAAATCGAAATGTAGTTTTTTGCCAACAATAATCACAGGAGCTACCGATGAAACGACTCACTCCCGTTTTGGCCGCCATTGTCCTCGCCAGTTGTGCGCAAACCCCGCCACCTGCGCCTGTCGCGAAATTGAAAGACGGTGAACTCGCCGTTCCCGCCGACTACAAATCCTGGAAGTCGAATTTGCTGAATATCCAGCGCGCCGATGCAAAGCAAATCCGCGAGTTCTATGTCAATGATGTAGGCGCCAAGGCAACCAAGGGCGGCAAGTTCCCGAATGGCACGATTTCGGTGATGGAAATCTACGCGGCCAAAGCCGCTGCCGATGGCACATTGGAAAAAGGCCCGGACGGCAATCTGGTCAAGGGCAATCTGGCAAAGATCTTCGTCATGGGCAAGAACGAGGGCTGGGGCGATGATCCGGGCGACGTGCCGAAGAACGGCCAGTGGATTTACGCCGCCTACATGCCCGATGGCAAGACCAAGGCGCCGGACCCCATCGCAGCCTGCCGCACATGCCATCTGACCAACGCAAACATCGGCGAATCGAAGGATTTCTTCGCTCGCTATGACGAGTATTTCGACAAGCGCAAATGATGATTGATCGTCAACGTTTGTTCGCTGCGGTTGTCGCGGGAGTGTTTCTTGTGCCCGCGACAATCGGCGCTCAGGAGAAGGGTACATCGGACAAACCCGTCACCGAGGTTATCGATTTGATCGGTTGTACCTTGTGCCATCAGGTCGATAATCGCATTCTTGGTCCCTCGTTCAAGGAAGTCTCGACCAAGTACAAAGGGGACAAGGAGGCGTTGAATCGTACTGCCGAGCGCATCGTCAAGGGCAGCAAGGGCGTCT
>JAEUNB010000053.1 GCA_016790625.1 Betaproteobacteria bacterium
GCGCGATCATAAAAGCGCCGTGCCGCATGATTGCGCTCGAACACCCACAACCATAGCTGCTTCTGGCCGCGTGCCCTGGCCCACGCAGCGCCGCGCTCCAGCAGCGCGCCGCCAACATTGGCCCCGCGCCAGGCCGGCAACACATGCAGATTGTCGACATAAGCCCCCCACTCGCGATCTGTTCCCAGTTCGATGCAGATGAATCCCACCGCCCGACCATCGATCTGCGCCAGGAAGATTTCGCCATCGCCGGCCAGAAGCTCCGGCACGCGTTTCCGCCAATGCCGCCTGCGCTCCCCAGCAACTTCGTGGTCAAGATAGCGGTCTGCATACAAGCCGCGATAGGCCACCTTCCAGCTAGCGGCATGGATTGCGGCGATCATATCGGCAATGTCGGATTGCCTCATTCCAGCGGCGTCGCGATAAACGCCGGCAGCGACTCCGCGCGCTCGGAGAAGTGGTGCAACACCGGATAGCGCAGCGGGTCCAGCGATTCCGGCATGACGAAGCGCGTGAAGCGCCATGTGACGGCGATGCAGATATCGTCCTGCGACATATGCTCGCCGTGCAGCCACGGCATCGCGGACGGAACAATCTTTTCCAGCTCATCGAAACCAACATTCATCTGGTCAGTCACGCGCTCCAGCCACGGCGCGTGCTGCCGCTCCGCCGGCCGCAGTGTCAGCTCGTAATAGCGCTGCACCGCTTTCTCGCACGCGGCGAGCGCGATGCCGATATTCTTCAGGGCACGGCGGCGGGCAAACGGTTCGGTCGGCATCAGGCTGCGATCGGCTGACACCAGGGTGTCGAGATAATCCAGAATCAGGGTCGAATCCATCAGGACTTCGCCGTCGTCGCAAACCAGCGTGGGAGCCTTCACCAGCGGGTTGATCTGGCGGAACTGGTCGAAGTGGCGGAAGACCGAGATTTGCTTGTGCTCGAATGGCAGCCCCATCAGCTTCAGGGAAATCGCCACCCGGCGAACGTAGGGTGAATCCATGATGCCGATCAGTTGCATGGCCCCGCCTTCCTATTTCGTTCCTGTTTCGTATGCGGTTATTGTGAAGGCAAACCCTGTTTTCGCCAATTGATCACCGGCTGTTGACAAGCCGGATTTCTATATGTAACCTTTTAGTTACTTATGGACGAAGACCAACTCGATCTGCTGTTTCACGCCATGGCCAGCCAGCCGCGGCGAGCCATTCTCGAACTGGTGCGCGAGAACGCGGGATGCAATCTCAATTTCGTCGCCGGCCACTTCGAGTTTTCGCGCATTGGCGTGATGAAACACCTGGATGTACTGGAAGCGGCCAACCTGGTCATCTCGCAAAAAAACGGCCGCGACCGCGAACTCTATTTCAATCCCGTGCCGCTGCAGGAAGTGCACGAACACTGGACCGATCATTACAGCCGTCACTTTGCTGCGCGGCTGACGAACCTAAAGCGCGTCGTCGAACAACAGACCAAAGGGAGGAAATAGTCATGGCAGAGACCACCAAGGCAGTATTTCGTGTCGTCATCAACGGCAGCATCGACGCCGTCTGGCGCGAACTCACCAAGCAGGGCGAAGCGCAGGGAGCGATATTCAACGCATGGCTGCATGCGCAAACGCTGGCGGTCGGCAAGAAGATGCAGATGCGAACGGCCTCCGGCACCCGCGTCATGGT
>JAEUNB010000064.1 GCA_016790625.1 Betaproteobacteria bacterium
GCTTCCATCAGCAACCCGAGAAGCTGGCTGCCCTCGTCCTGCACTTCGACAAAACCTTCGAGGAATGCTGGGTGCTGTGCCAGCGAGACCTTGCTGTCGAGCCGAATGCCGATCGGCGAATAAGGTGTGGCGTTGCCTTTGATGTCTCCGCGGCGCAACTGCTCCAGTACCGCATCGCGCTTGCCCTTGGTGGTATTGACGCGTAAATCCAGAGGAGCCGGGTTCATCATGCTGCGACCGAGCGTTAGGATTTCTTTGTCGCTCATGAAATTCTTCAGCCGGTTGATCACCCAGTCGGGTAATTCGGCGGCGACACCCAGCGAAGGATTGGCCGGCAGGGCAGATTTTCCTTCCGATAGCCAGGTGCTCTCGGCTTTTTTCAGCACCGTCATCAATTCGCGGGCGCTGATTCCTTGGAATCGCGTCAATGCGATCAACGCCATTTTGCGCGGTACGCCGTCAGTTACCACGCTTTCAATGGTTCTGCGGTGGCGCAGGACGGCATAAACCGTTTCGGCGATCAAGGCGCGATCGCGTACCCCCAGCTTGGCGTGCTCACGGAAGAACCGCTTCAGCTGGATATCTGCCGGAGACGTCAGTGGAAGAACAACGGTCAGCGCTTCAACGAGGGTATTGAATTGGGCGGGAGTAAAGGACATGCAGGCTTTTTGGCAGACGCTGGTGAGTGCCCGCTTGGGCAGAAAGGGCGCCAGTCGGCACGCCCAAACCCGAATTATGGCGTAGAGCGGATACTTGTCGCAATCAGTTCGATGGGGAAGCGTCCCGCGAAGAACTTGATTTTTACGGGCAAATGGTAGTTTTTTGGGGCCAGCCAGACCTCGTAAGCGTCCTCGGGGTCGGCTGCTTCGCTCAGCAAGTGCAGTGCTTCCACCGGCCCGGAGCGGGTCTGCACGGTTTCCACGCCCACTTGTCTGAAGCGATGCCGATAAACCTTTCGGGCGTTGGTGACCATGACGTCGAGGCGATCCTCAGGCGATTTCAGCCGTGGCGCATCGTAGGCAAGCTGAAACAGGAAGCTTTGCATATCCTGAATGCGCGGCGGCATTGGCAGCACCTGCGAGCGGCCTTTGCGCACCAGTTTCAATTCATTGCTAGCGCGCATGAAGTCCGCAGTATCGGCCTCAGCATCACCGCGACGCATGGAAAACGAGGTGGGTTGCAGACCGCCAGGAGCGATTTCGCCGCGGCTCACCTGATGCAGGGCGCCCACCAGGGAGCCGATGATGAAACCGGTTGCCTGCATGGTGCTGTCGATTTCGTACTGATTGCCCTCCCGCTTCCAGGTGTAATCGGCAACACCGTCCGAGACGCTGGATGTCATTCGGTAGGCAATGGAAATCCGCGTGGGTAGCTCTGGCGGGGGTTCAACAGGATTTGGCGCAACTGGTACAACCTCGGGAACTGTTGTTGCGGTGGGGGCTTCGACAGGCTCCGGCTTTGTCTCGGCAACAGCGGTTGTCGCTACCGCTGCTGGCGCAATGGGCTCCGCGTCGCTAGCCGGTTCCGTCGCAATGGCGTTCTCGGGCGCAGCGAAAGACGGTTCAGTACGCGCTGGGGGCGGCTTGCTTGCCTGCTTTACCGATTTGCGCGGCGCTGCTTTTGCGGGGGTGTTTTTTGCAGTTGGCGCTGGGGCCGGGGTGCTCGACTCAGCAATTTCCGGCAACAAGACCGCTTCATAACTAGCGCCTCGCGGCTCGTGCCAGGCAGCGATGAAGGCCGGAATCGACCAATAAAAAAGCACATGCGCACCTAGCGAAATGGCGCCCGCCAGAATCATGTTTCGCCGGTTGCGCAGAAACGACCATGCCGCCCCGGAGGGCGGCATGGATGGATTCGCGGGAGGCGTGGTGGCGGTCACGGCTGCCATTCAGGGCAATCGAATTCGCATCGTCGCCGGCTATTTGATCTGCAGGCTGACAAGCGTTTGTTCCAGAGTCAGGCCGTGGGAGTCTTCGAAGATCACACGAACCGGCAGAAAGTGCTGGTTTTTCGACAGCCACACCTGTGCCTTGGCCCGGCCGGGCTCATTGTCCCGTTCGTAATGAACCGTTTCGATGGACGCATCGCCGATCCTGATGGTGGGCTCGCCGCGTTTGCGGTAAACATATTCTTCAGCCCGCTTGCCGCCGCTGACCCAGGCGGTGAGCGTGTCTGTGCGCGGCTCGACAAACATGAACTGGTACATCGCCGAAATGCGGTCTATCGTGCCGCGCGGTAACGCGAACTTTTCGGTCTTCTGGTCGTGTTCGGAAATGATCTGCCCAACCTTCCAGTCAAACTGTGCGGAGATGTTTTTGTCGGCGTTGTTTTGTCGGCGGAACTGATATTGCGTCGGCATCAGGCCCGCTTCGCCGACTTTGCCTTCGGCCGTTACCGTGATCCGATCGCGCATGAATAGACTCAATGCGCCTGTGGCGCGCGTGTCGGAACTGACGCGGTAGCTGTCTCCGCTACGAATAAATTTTTCCTCGACCGTGCCGATAGCGACCCCGCCCTTGTGGATTCGATAAGTTGCGGTAATTTCCGACGGAGTGGACGCGTTTGCCTGTGTCAGAACGGCCCATGGCAATGCCATGGCCGTCAGCCGAAGGATTAGTCGAACAAAAGATTTAATTTGCTCCATGGTGTCATATCCCGGGAGCGATCA
>JAEUNB010000069.1 GCA_016790625.1 Betaproteobacteria bacterium
TGTCGCCTGATCGCGCGTGTCGGCGATGAAGCGATAAGCAGCGAGCAACCCGGCCGGACCGACGAACTTGTCCGGATTCCACCAGAACGACGGGCACGAGGTCGAGCAGCAGGCACAGAGAATGCATTCGTACAGGCCGTCGAGTTCGACGCGATCTTCCGGCGCCTGCAGACGCTCCTTCTCCGGCGGCGGATCATTGTTGATGACGAACGGCTTGATCGAGTGGTACTGCTTGAAGAACTGCGTCATGTCGACGATCAGGTCGCGAATGATCGGCAAGCCCGGTAGCGGACGCAGCTTCACCACCTCCGGCAGATCGGCAATCTTGGTCACGCAAGCAAGACCATTCTTGCCGTTGATGTTCATCGCGTCGGAGCCACAGACACCTTCGCGGCAGGAGCGGCGCAGCGCGAGGGAATCGTCGATCGATTTGATGCGAATCAGCGCATCAAGCAGCATCCGGTCGGAGGGCTCGAGCTTGATGTCGTATTCCTTGAAATACGGCTTCTGGTCTTTATCGGGATCGAAACGTTCGATGATGAATTTCATGTCGCGGGTCCGTATTCTCGAATTAGTAGACGCGGGCTTTGGGCGGAATCGATTCCACCGTCAGCGGCTTCAGGTTGACCGGCTTGTACTCAAGCCGGTTGCCCTCTTTGTTCCACAGCGTGTGCTTGAGCCACTGTTCGTCGTCGCGGCCGTTCGGAAAGCCCGGGCGATCATGGAAGTCGGCGCGATCATGCGCGCCGCGTGACTCCTTGCGCGCTTCGGCCGAAATCATGGTTGCCAGCGCCACTTCAATCAGGTTGTCCAGCTCCAGCGCCTCGATACGTGCGGTGTTGAACACCTTGGATTTGTCGTTGATACCGGTGGTCTTGGCGCGTTCGGCCACTTCCTTGATCTTGGTAACGCCTTTTTCCAGCATGTCCGGGAAGCGGAATACGCCGCAGTGCGCCTGCATGGTCTGGCGCATGGCGTTGCCAACTTCATGCACCGACTCGCCATTCTTCTGGTTGTCCAGGCGAGCGAGCCGCGACATGGAGAAATCACCCGCGTCCTTCGGCAAGTCACGATGCGTACCGTGTTCCTTGACGAACTTGATCATCGAATCGCCGGCCGATTTACCCATCACCAGAAGATCAGTGAGTGAGTTGGTACCGAGGCGATTGGCGCCGTGAATCGATGCGCAGCCGCATTCGCCGGCCGCGTAGAAGCCGTTGACCACGGTATTCGGATTGCCCCCCTTCGGCACAATCACTTCGCCCTTGTAGTTGGTCGGTATGCCACCCATCTGGTAGTGACAGGTCGGCACCACCGGGATCGGCTCCTTCACTGGATCGACGTTGGCGAACTTGATCGCCGATTCGCGAATACCGGGCAGGCGCTTGTTGATAACCTCCGGGCCGAGATGATCAAGCTTCAGCAGGATGTAATCGTTGTTCGGGCCGGCACCGCGTCCATCCTTGATTTCGGTCGCCATCGCACGCGAAACCACGTCACGCGATGCCAGATCCTTCATGGTCGGCGCATAACGCTCCATAAAGCGCTCGCCGTCCTTGTTCAACAGAATTCCACCTTCGCCACGCACGCCTTCGGTGATAAGCACGCCGGCACCGGCCACACCCGTGGGGTGGAACTGCCAGAACTCCATGTCCTCCAGTGGAATGCCGGCGCGCGCTGCAATGCCAACGCCGTCGCCGGTATTGATCAGCGCATTGGTGCTGGACGCAAAAATGCGTCCCGCGCCGCCGGTGGCAAACAGTGTCGCCTTGGCGTGAAAAATCATCACGTCGCCGGTCTCCATTTCCATCGCCGTCACGCCGAGCACATTGCCTTCGACGTCGCGGATCAGGTCCAGCGCCATCCACTCAACGAAGAATTGCGTGTTGGTCATGACGTTGCGCTGGTACAGCGTGTGCAACATGGCGTGACCAGTTCGATCTGCCGCGCAACAGGAACGCTGCACCGGCTTTTCACCGAAATTCTGCGAGTGCCCGCCGAACGGACGCTGGTAAATGGTGCCGTTGTCATTACGGTCGAACGGCATGCCGAAATGCTCCAGCTCGATCACCGCTTCCGGCGCCGTGCGGCACATGAATTCGATCGCATCCTGGTCGCCGAGCCAGTCGGAACCCTTGATGGTGTCGTACATATGCCAGTGCCAGTTGTCCTCGCCCATATTGCCCAGCGAAGCGCCGACACCACCCTGCGCCGCAACAGTATGCGAACGGGTTGGGAACACCTTCGACAGCACCGCAGTTTTCAAACCGGCGGTGGAAAGTTGCAGTGCCGCGCGCAGGCCGGATCCACCGGCGCCGACAACCACTGCATCAAATTTGCGAACGTTGAGAGCCATTTTTTATTTTCCCCACAGGATCGCGACCGACCAGATCGCACAGGACACCAGGAACAGCAGCACCGCGACTTGCGCGGTGAGCCGGATACCGGTCGGTTTGATGTAGTCCATTAGCACATCGCGAATGCCGATCCACGCGTGATAAAAAACGGAGAACAGGAACAGCACCGCCAATACGCGGAACAGCTGGGAGGAAAACAGCGCTTTCCAATCGGCGTAGCTGACTGATCCCTTGATAACGAAAAAGCCGATAAACACGATGCTGAACAGCACCATGATGACGGCGGTCACACGTTGCGCCAGCCAGTCCTGCCAGCCGTAATGCGCACCGACCGGGGTCTTGTCGATTTTCTTCACCATATGCGCACCCCGATCAGCAATGTGGCGACAACGCCGAGCACCAGCACTACCTTGGCTGAAAATTGCGCCGGCTCCTTGGCGATGCCGACATGCACGTCCAGCAGCAGGTAGCGAATGCCGGCGAAGAAGTGATGCATATAAGACCAGACGAAACCGAGGAATATGACCTTCACCATAGGCTCGGAAAAGAACGATTTCCAGCGGTTGAATCCATCCTCTGAACCCAGCGTGCATTGCAATACGAACAGCAATGCCGGAATCAGGAACAGAAACATCGCCACACCGGTGATGCGATGGAAGATCGACACCAGGCCGGGCATCGGCAGGTTGAGCAGGTTGAGGTCGTAGTACTTGGGTCTTGTTGCAGGAGAGCGCTGCGCAGAGGACATTTTGGGATCCTTATTTGTTGTCTCTAGCTAGACAATTGGTAAGGCAGGCATCGGGAGGGAAAACATAACGACGGGAGAACGCGTTTGATGCCGAATAACGCTTAAATTCTAATCCCAAATTCTTGGATGTGTATAGACGAGACGCGACGCGAACAAGGGATAGGGGGAGCCTTGAAACAATAACGCGGCAGTTTTATTAACTATTTGATTTTAATCGAAATATTTGAGATGGAGATGCTCCCAATCGCATCAAAAAAGCCACATGAACCCGATTTTCGACTGTGATATCATAATTTGATATCATAAAATTTTAGTTGGCAGTTCGGCCAAGTATGAAGAACGTCATGAAGTATCGCGGCTACAGCGCGCGCATTGACTTTGATGCCAATGACAATATTTTTGTCGGCCGCCTGCTGGGCATGACAGAGACGATAGAGTTTCACGGCGCAGGCGTCGATGAGCTACGCGCCGACTTCGAATTCGCCGTAGATCACTATCTCGCAGAGTGTGCACGTGCAGGTGAGAAGCCGGAAAAACCAGCCTCGGGAAAATTACTGCTGCGCCTGACGCCCGAGTTGCATGCCGCAGCCATCGTCGCCGCTGCGTCGAAAGGCGTTAGTCTGAATCAATGGGTGGCGGAAGCCGTCGCGCGTGCCGCAGAGTAAACGCTATCGTCAGGCCAACTCGTTGTAATACGAATAGCCCTCAGTCAGGCACAGGCCCCGCCGCCACTCAACCGGCTTATCGCCATAAGTGAAGGCAATGCGATCCACACACAGCAGCGGCGTCCCCACTTTCACCGCGAGATGCTCAGCCGCAAACTGGTCTGCCGCCACCGCACGCAGGCGCTCTTCGGCGCGAATCATGCGCATGCCATAGGTCGTTTCGAGAAAGCTGTAGATCGAGCCGAGAGACTCCTGGATTTTCTCCAATGTGAGATTGGGAAATAGCGCGCTGGGCAGTACCACCTCATCCAAAATCAGCGGCTTGCCCGCGAATACCAGCACGCGTCGCACCGACGTCACGGGCGCGCTGGCCTTCAAATCCAGCGCCTTGGCGATTTCCGCATTCGCCTTGCCGCGCTTCACGTCAATGAAGCTGGTCTTCGGATGGTGCTTTTCCCCCTTGTCGGGGATGATGCGCAGGAAGCGGTACTGGTGCTTGGGTTCGGTATGCGTTGCGACAAATGTGCCCTTCCCTTGTCGACGAATGAGTATGTTTTCCGCCGCCAGCGCATCGATCGCCTTGCGCACCGTCCCTTGGCTGACCTGGTAACGCGCAGCCAAATCCATCTCCGAGGGGATCGCCTCGCCCGGTTTCCATTCACCCGCAATCAGGCTCTGCGTGAGCAGGATCTTGATCTGGTCATACAGCGGCCGGAAGCTCGGCGACGCGGATGCGGCAAGGGGATCAACAGGGATTTCAGCCATGTTTCAAGACCGGAAAAATCAGCAGTCCGTATCGTAACACGGCTATAAGCTGACTCACTTATCTTATATAAGATATAAGTCTGTTGACACGTCTCGGATGAGGCCGTAAGATGACTCTTGTCGCAGTGCAGCAATGATCTTGGTCGGCCAGTATTTCATCAACAACTCATTGATTTAAATAAATTTAACGCGCTCATGACCCCTTATCTCCGCCCCCGCCGCTCGATGCTCTATGTCCCCGGCTGCGCCCCGCGCTTCCTCAACAAGGCGCGCACTCTGAAGGTGGATTCGGTTATTTTTGACCTAGGCGACTCGGTTCTGGTGGACAACAAGGAAGCCTCGCGCAACCAGATAGTCGATGCCATCCTGCAAGGTGGTTTTGGCCGTCGCGAGAAGGTCATCCGCGTCAACGATCTCGATTCGCCGTGGGGCATCGATGACATCAAGGCAGTGGCCGATATCGGCGCCGATGCCATCCTGTTCCCGAACATCGAAAGCAGGACCGATGTGATTGAAGCACTCGACGCACTGGACCGCGCCGGTGGAAAGCACATGCCGATCATGGTGATGATCGAAAGCCCGCTGGCGGTGCTGCGCGCGGAAGAGATTGCCTCGGCTTCTGATCGCATCGCCTGCATGATCATGGCCACCAGCGATCTGCTCACTCAATTGCATGGCCGCAAAACGCCGGATCGCCTCGCCCTGCATTATTCGCTCTCGCATGTGCTGCTGGTCGCGCGTGCCTACAAACGTGCCGCCGTCGATGGCATAAGCGTGGATATCAAGGATATGCACTCTTTCGAACTCGCCTGCCGGCTGTCGCGCGACTTGGGTTTCGACGGCAAATCGCTGGTCCATCCCAATCAATTGCCCTATGCCAACGACGCGTTCACGCCCAAGCCTTCCGAGATTGCGCTCGCCAATGAAGTCATCGATGCACTGGGCCAGGCGAACCGAGAAGGCCGTGGCACCATCATGCTGAATGGCCGCCTGGTCGAACATCATCACGTCAACGCCGCAAAACGCATGCTGGCGCTGGTCGAGATGATCGGTGAGCTTGAGTCCGCCTGAAGCGAGACACACCAATGCGCCCGCTCACCGGCTACTTTTTCGAGGACTACCAGATAGGACAAAAATTTGTCCATTCCACGCCGCGCACCCTTACCGGCGGCGACGTTGCCTTGTATATCGGCCTTACCGGCGCGCGCCAGCCATCACACTGCGCAAAAACAGTTGCCACGGCCTTGGGTTACACGGATTCCCCGGTGGACGACCTGCTCGTATTTCACATCGCCTTCGGCAAGACGGTGCCTGATGTCTCCTACAACGCGGTAGCCAATCTGGGCTATGCCGACTGCCGTTTCCTGCAGCCGGTCTATGTTGGCGACACCCTGCGCTGTGAATCGGAAGTAACCGGGCTCAAACAAAATTCCAACGGCAAAACCGGCGTGGTTTATGTGCGATCAAATGCGTACAACCAGGACAACGCATTGGTACTGACCTGGGCTCGCTGGGTGATGATATCCAAGCGTGATGCCGCCACAGCCGCACCCGACGCCGTATTGCCGATGCTGCCGAAGTCGGTTGCGGCCGATGCTCTTTCAATCCCGGCATTCCTTACACCGCGCGGCTTGACTGAGGCAGCCACCGGTTCCGGCCGCTTCTGGGAAGGCTACGCCGTCAACGAGATCATCGATCACCCGGCCGGAATGACGCTGGACGAAACCGATCACACGCTAGCCACCAAGCTCTACCAGAACACCGCGCGCGTGCATTTCGATCTGCATCATATGAAGGATTCGCGCTTTGGCCGCCGGCTGGTTTACGGCGGCCACGTCATCTCAGCCTGCCGCGCGTTGTCTTACGATGGGCTGGAGAATGTCATCTCTATTGCTGCCATCAATGGCGGTAGTCATCTGAACCCGACTTTTGCGGGCGACACGCTCTATGCCAAATCGGTAGTGATTGAAAAGAGCGCGCTGCGTGACGATCTCGGTGCGTTGCGCGTGCGCCTGCTGGGCATCAAGAACGCAGCGCCCTCGTTGATCGACGCCACCAATCCCGAACTGCCCGAGAACGTGGTTCTCGATCTCGATTACACCTTGTTGATGCCGCGCAAATAATCTGGAGTCTTCATGAGTACTGCTGTCCATCCTTCACAAGCCCTGTTCGCCGGCGAAAAGCCCTTCCCCGTCATTCCCAGCTGTGAGCACTTCGCCGGCAGCGAAAAGCTGATCGGCAAGGCGCTGGAATTGCAGGACAAGCTTGGCCCAGTGTTCGACATCACCTGCGATTGCGAGGACGGTGCGCCCGCCGGACAGGAAAAAGCCCACGCGGAAATGATCGTGCGCGTGCTGACGTCTGACGCCAACAAACACAAGATGGCCGGCGCGCGCATCCATGATTACTCACACCCGCTGTGGAAGCAGGACGTGGACATTCTGGTCGGCGGCGCGGGCAAGGTACTGGCCTACATCACCATCCCCAAGTGCACCGCCTTTGCCGAAGCGAAGGAGATGATCGACTATATCCAGTCGGTCGCGACGAAGACCGGCGCCGGCCGCACCATCCCCACGCACATACTTGTTGAGACTCACGGCGCACTGCGCGACGTGCATCAGATCGCCGCACTGCCCAGCATCCAGGTGCTGGATTTCGGTTTGATGGATTTTGTTTCCGGCCATCACGGCGCCATTCCCGCTGCGGCGATGCGCTCGCCCGGCCAGTTCGAACACAAGCTGCTGGTGCGCGCCAAGACGGAAGTTGTGGCCGCCGCACTGGCCAACGGCGTGGTACCGGCGCACAACGTTTGCCTTGACCTGAAAAATACCGAAGTGGTGCTGGCGGATGCCAAGCGCGCGCGCGAGGAATTTGGCTTCCTGCGCATGTGGTCAATCTACCCGGCACAGATCACCGCCATCGTCGACGCGATGAAGCCGGACCACTCGGAAGTCGAGGACGCTGCCAATATCCTGCTCGCTGCGCAGGCCACCGACTGGGGCCCGATCCAGTACAAGGGCGAGCTGCACGATCGCGCAACTTACCGCTACTTCTGGGAGCTGCTGCAGAAGGCGAAGGTGACTGGCGTTAAAATAATGGATTCTGCCAACCAAGCTTTCTTTGCATGAATTCCAACCCGCCTATTGCTCCGACGGATGCCGTGCTGTCCGCCATCGCGGCTGCAGCAGATACGCTTGGAGCAGCAGGCGATGCTGATGGTTGGGAGCATGAGAAGTCTAAGAAAGAGCTTGCCGATATTCGTAAAGAGATTGAACACCTGACACCGGCCCCAAACACGCTTGATGGCAGTTTGCTGATCAAGCGGAATTCGAAGGAAAGTGAAGTCCTGAAGGGCCGCATTGCTGCACAAAGTAACGCCGCACGTTCTCCTAACTCCACCAAGAAGATCGACCAATGACCACGAGCTCCGCCGGCGCCAAATTCCGCCAAGCCCTCAAAGACGAACAGCCGCTGCAAATCGTCGGCACCATCAATGCCAATCACGCACACCTCGCCAAGCGCGCCGGCTACAAGGCGATTTATCTGTCCGGTGGTGGTGTGGCAGCCGGTTCACTTGGCCTGCCGGATCTCGGCATCAATAACCTCGACGATGTGCTGACCGACATTCGCCGCATCACCGATGTCTGCGACCTGCCATTGCTGGTCGATATCGACACGGGATTCGGCCCATCGGCATTCAACATTTCGCGCTCGGTGAAGTCGCTGATCAAGTTCGGCGCAGCCGCGTGCCATATCGAGGACCAGGTCGGCGCCAAGCGCTGCGGGCATCGTCCCGGCAAGGAAATCGTCAGCAAGCAGGAAATGGCCGATCGCGTGAAGGCCGCTGCCGATGCCAAGACCGACGCCGATTTCTTCATCATCGCCCGCACCGATGCGATCCAGGCCGAAGGGGTGGACGCCGCGATCGAGCGTTCGATTGCCTGTGTGGAAGCCGGCGCCGACGGCATCTTTGCCGAAGCCGCTTACGATTTGCCGACCTACAAGAAATTCGTCGATGCAGTAAAGGTGCCCGTGCTGGCCAATATCACCGAGTTCGGCAAGACGCCGCTTTTCACTGTCGATGAACTGAAGAGCGTCAACGTCGCGATGGTGCTGTATCCGCTGTCCGCGTTCCGCG
>JAEUNB010000071.1 GCA_016790625.1 Betaproteobacteria bacterium
GAGTCTGAGGGGCTTGAACTAAGCCAATTTGTCCGTATTAACCAAATAACGGCCGACTTCATCACGACGATATCCAAGACACGCTCAAGACGTCGGCCACAAGGGAGGAGACCCGCATGGATAACATCGCATCAGACCTTAGGCAGGATGTGATTCATTGCCTTGACCGGTGTATCCCGGCCCGTGTCTTGGATTGCACGGTCGCGATCGTCCAAACCACGGGGCCACTGGTCCGTCAGCTCGGCACCGGTGTTCTCTTTCGCGTGGCGGATCATCGCTTCGTGGTGACGGCCGCCCACGTGCTCGCTACCGCCAACGACGCCAACTCCACGATTGGCATCTCCAATGCGCACGGCGGCTTTATCGCCCTGCCCGGTACCTGGCTTCGCACGACCGCGAACGACGGTGGCACCCGCAACGACCCCTACGATGTGGCGGTAAGGCACCTTACGGATGAAGAAACCCACCGCCTCCATGGCAAAACTTTTCAGACCCTCACCGATATTTCCTTTGGGGAGCACTCGCTGGAAGATCATCCCCATGCCTGTTTCCTGCTGTGCGGATTTCCGAACATCTGGTGGACCACGAGTGCTCATGCCGCCGACACCATGCGCCTGAAGGTGCTGCAGTACACCGCGTTTCGCTATGAGGGATCTACCGCGGGCCTCGCCGGCTTCGAATCCCGGCTGCACTTCTTGCTCGACGCCAAGGAGGAAGAGGTTTTCGATCCGAATGGTAACGAGGCCACGTTTCGCCTGCGCCCAGGGCAGCGCGCGCGCTGGCCACAGGATGTTGCCGGCGTCAGCGGTTGCGGGGTGTGGCGAATCGGCAATCCCTGCCTACCTGTTCAGGCTTGGCGCGCAGAAGATGCCCGCTTGGTTGGAGTGCTCACGAGCGTCTACGCCAAACCAGCACTCATCAAGACGACCAAGTGGATTGCCGTGACCACCCTGCTCAACGAAGCTTTTCCGGCGCTTCGGCCTCACTTCACCTAGGTCATTTTCTGGATATTCCGCTCGTCGATCATCAGCACGATGGGCTGATTGAGGAGGTGCCACGAAGTGGACAGCAGCGTGCTGGTGTAGCTCTCGCTGTCAAAGTTGATGTGCGGCTGGCGACCCTCGTTGTACCGCAGCACAAAAAAGCCACCCAGCCAGGCGGCTTTCGTTTTTTCTAGGCGCCGTTTCTCGCAGTGATCGTGATGAGGCTCCAGAGTAACTGCTGAAATTGGCAGCCCCCTAGTATTCACCTCGTCCAATTTTCTCAAACGGTCTTTTTTTCGCCTTCCTGCCAAGGCGTTAGAATCGGACGCATGTTCTCGACGTTTCGCCATGCTGTCGTCATTGCGCTCCTCGCCTGTTTCATCGCAAGCGTGAGCGGCTGGAGCATGGGCGCCAAGCGCCTCGCGCACCAGATGGGACACGACCGCAACGTGACCCATGTGGCGATGTCGCACCAAGCCGACGCCGGTGGCGATGACCTGGATCTCAATCGGCCAAGCAATACGGCCGACCCGGAGCACGACCAGTTCCATGCCGGCGTCGTGCAGCCGGCCCCGGCGCTCTCCCACCCTTGGCCTGCCGCCATTCCCGCCGGGCACATTCGTGCCTGGTTGGTGCCGCCGACAGTCGCGCATTCCACGCGCGAACCGCCCTTCCGGCCGCCCCGCTCCATCTTCGCCTAGGTCCACGTTCGGCCGTTCGACGGCCGACGTTCCTGCCCGCATCCACATCGCGCGAATTCGGCTCGTCCGTGTCGCGCGCATGACGCGGGAGGTGTTCCGCCACCATGCGAGGTAACCCATGTCTGAATGCTGCCTGACCCTGCTCTGCCCGACTGCGATGGAAGCGGCCGTGATCGAGTGTCTCCGGGCCTCCCCCAATGTCGCGGCGTTCACCGTGAGCAGCGTGGTGGCGCCCGGCTTCGACCGTGACCTTAAGCCCGGCGAGCACTGGGCGCCCGCCCCGAAGACGTCGATTGCCGTGTTGCTCGAATGGCAGGCGCGCATGGAGTTCTTCACCACGCTGCGCAATGCTTTTCCCGGGGTGGCGATGCCCTACTGGATCGTGCCGGTGATCGATCGTGACGTGCTCCGCTGATCGCAGACAGCGCCTCACCGCACGCGAGGCGCTCGCCGTGAAGTTGCCTACGCATCGAGCAATCTGGTTCATGCTTGGCGTGATGCTGTCGGGCGTCATGCTTGCCGGTTGCTCAACCGTTCCGTTCGAGGGCTACCAACCGGACGGCCGCTATTGCTTTCGGATCGCCAAGCGAAAGGTTTGCACCGACAAGACCGCGCCGACGATGCTGCAGGAAACGGAAGCCAAGCGCTTTCAACCCGACCCATTGCGGCACACGGTGTGGATCGTGCGGAACACGCGGCATGACCCCTACGGGAAAGTCTCGGTCCGTATCGGGACGGAGCTGATCGACATGTTGTCGGAGACAACCGCCCGCTTCGCACTGCCGCCAGGGCCGCAGCATCTCACCGCGACCGCCTATTCGCGGTCGGCGGGTGAACTCAACATTGTTGGCCGCGCCGGTGAACAGACCTTCGTCGAGATCCGTGCCGATGTCGGCTTTTTCTTCACCGACTATTCGCTTCGAATCTTGCCGGAACAGGAAGGACATCGCCTGGTCACCGCGAGCAAACTGATTGCAGATCGGCGATGAATCCCCATATAGGCCGGTGGGCGGGAACGCCGCCGATGATCAAGGGAGAAAGACCATGGCTGTGGCTGTCGTGGTGTCGTTCGATTTGCACAAGAAAAGCTATCCGGTCCCGAAGACCGTCTACAACCGCATCAAAGCCGATCTGGCCCGCATCAAGGTCGAGAAATTCGTGCTCAACCGGGACAAAGACGTCGTCAAGCTGCCGGCCAACACCTTTGTCGGGATTTTGTCTGGGCCCCTGTCAAAAAGGAAAAGTGCGACGATTCGCGATGCCGTCCGAGAGGAAGTCGCCGAGATCATCGCCGCACACCACAAGCGCGCGACCATCTTTGTCTTTGTGGGCAAAAAGTGGGCGTGGGGAAAGAAATCCCTGCGTCGCCGATAAGGTTGCACCCAAATCGCGCCGACGGCTAGGCCGACGGATGACAGGCGCACGCCTCGCCGTGCGCGGCGGCCACCAGTTCCTGCAGGATCCCGCATTCTCCATTGAGGTGCCGGGAGTCGCAGCGCGCGCGCAGATGAATGAGCTGCTTTTCGAGCGCCCGCATCGATTTCAAGCGCGCCTTCACGCGTTTCAAGTGCTCTTCAACCAGAAGATCGACTTCGTGGAAATTGCGCCGGGGCTTGTCGATGAAGTCGACCAGTACCCGGATTTCGGCCAAGGGCATGTCGAGCGCTCGGCAATGGCGGATCAAGGCCAATCGTTCAAGCTCCCGCTGTCCATAGGTCCGGTAGCCGTTGTCGGCGCGGTCGGGCGCGAGCAGGAGTCCTTCCCGTTCGTAATAGCGGATCGTCTCCACGGGCGTGTTGGTGAGCCTGGCAATTTCGCCTATTTTCATTATGAACCTCGAAAAAGCTTGACCCTAAAGCGGGTACAGGGTTTTAAATACAGTATATGCCCTCCCCGCACGGCCAGTTTCCTGGATCGCGGGGGGCACGGTATCCAAACTTTTTCGACGCGAGTGATAAGATTCGTTCCATGCAACGCCTAGTCGCCATCCTGGTTCTGCTTCTGCTCCCCGTGCAGTGGGGCTATGCGGCAATGGGCAACTATTGCAAACACGAAACGACACCGGCGGCGCAAGCGCACGTGGCGCATCATGAGCACCAGCACGCGAAATCCACGCACGACACGGGCAAGAAGGACACCGGCAAGAAGGATGCCGGTGGCTACGAAGACCAGGACTGCCCGACCTGTCACGTAACCTTTGCCTCCAGCATCAACGCGATCGATACCGGCTCGCCGCCGGACGCCGGTGCGCCGATTCTCTTCTACGATCACCTGATCCCCGATCGTTCCCCGGACAATCCCTACCGTCCGCCCCATCTCGTCGGCGCATAAAGCCCCGGCGAGTCGCTTCCTGTTCATGACCCGCGCTGATATCAGCGCGTAGCTTCTCGCCGGATTTTTATCCGGATTCCGCTGGTCCTCGTGCGGCCAGCCTAGCGAGAGGCATTGATGAAACTACCGTATTGGATTGCCTGCGTCATGGTCGTAACGATCGTGCACGCAGAGGTGGCGCCGCCGCCGTCAAAACCGCTGGCGCTCAATGAGGCGTGGCAGCTCGCCACTGAGAACAGCGTGAAGCTAAAGGCTGCCCAGGCTGCCGTGGTGGCGGCCGAAGGCCAGGCGCGCGACGCATCGGGACTACTCTGGAACAACCCGGAGGTGAGCACCGAGCGGGTTCGACGGCAAGGTCCGTCCAACGATCCCAACAGCCCGACCGTGCGCGAGTGGCAGGCGGGTATTTCCCAAACGCTCGAAATCGCCGGGCAGCAGGGCTATCGGCGCGAGGCCACGCGCCAGGAACTGGCCAGCGCCCAATACCGTGCGCAGGAGATCGAGCGCGAGATCCGCGCCGAAGTCGAGTCCCGATTCGTACGCGTGCTGGCGCTGCAGGCACGCATTGCCATCGAGCGTGACGCGCTGACCCTGATTGAGAACACCGCCTCCTTTGCGGCCCGTCGCGTCACCGAAGGTGAAGACAGCAAGTTGGACGGCAACGTGGCCGCCATCGAAGCCGGCCGCGCGCGTAACCAGTTGGGCGCCTTGTCCGACCAGCTCCTGCAGGCACGGGCTGAGTTGGCCGAGCTGCTGCAGTGGCCCGCCACTGGCCTGCCCGAGGTCGTGGGCGATTTGGAACCCACCCGCGGGCTGCCGCCACTGGACCAACTCCTTGCAGCCGCGACCGAAAGGAGCCAGCTGAAATCCCTGAACGCGCGCGAGAACGCGGCCCGCAATCGCCTGTACCTGGAACGCGCGGCGCGCTTTCCGGATGTGACAGTCGGATTGGGTGTGGGGCGCGAAGGTCTTGCCGAGGCTCGAGACAAACTGACGCTGCTGACCGTCAGCGTGCCGCTGCCTTTGTTCAAGCGCAATGCAGGCAACGTCGCGCAGGCGCGTGCCGATCTCACCAACGCCATCACTGAACGGCGCGCCGGCGAACGGGATATCCCCGCCAATGTGCGGTCGCTCTGGCAACGCCACCAGAACCTGGCCACGCGTGTGCAAACGCTGCGCGACACGGTGCTGCCGGCATTGGAAGAAAACCAGCGGCTTTCCAGCACCGCGCTACGCGAAGGCGAGATCAGCGTGGCCCAGCAGGTGCTGATCAACCGCCAGCTTCTGGATGGCCGCCGCGACCTCATCGAGGCGATCGCCGAATGGCGTTCCACCCAGGTCGCTCTGTTGCAAGCGGCTGGCGCCACTGACGCCGCCGTCCGCTAACCCCAATCGACATCAAAAAGAATTCTGGAGCATTCCATGCAACCCAACACATTGAAGAACGGCGCGCGACGCGCGCCCTGGCTGGTGATACTGCTGACGGCGGGCGTGCTGCTCGCGGGCTGCAGCAAGGACAAAGAGGCAGCTCCCGCCCCCGAAAAGCAGGCGGCCGCCAAGAGCGCTGACAAAGCCGCTGAGAAGTCGGCACCCGGCAAATCCGGCGGCGCCAAGGACGAAAAGGGCCATAACGAGGAAAGCGGCATCAAGCTATCCCCCGAGGAAATCAAAATCGCCGGATTGAAGGTCGAGGCCATTGAGGAACGCGATGTGAGCGACGTGGTGACCGTCACCGCGACCATCCAGGCCAACCAGGACCGGCTCGCTCGCTTGGCACCCCGCGTACCCGGCCGTCTGGTCAAAGTTAGCGCGAATCTGGGTGACCGGGTTGCTGCCGGCCAGGTGCTGGCCACGCTCGACAGCATCGAAGTCGGCGAGGCGCGCTCGGCCTATGTACAGGCCGAAACTGAAGCCCGCGTAGCGAAGGCCGGGTTTGAGCGCGCGCAGCGCTTGCAGGCGGAAAAAATCGTCTCACAGAAGGATTTCATCCGTGCGAGTGCCGAGCAGGACAAGGCCAATGCGGCGCTGCGTGCCGCGGCCGACAAGCTCGCCATGCTGGGCGTGCACCCCAAGGGCGACAGCGTATCGATGTTCCCGCTGACCGCCCCCTTCGCTGGTGTGGTCATCGAGAAGAAGGCAGTCCTGGGCGAATTGGCCCAGCCGGACAAGTCGCTCTTCGCCATCGCGGATCTCACCACGCTCTGGATCGAGGCTAATCTCTTCGAGAAGGACCTTCAGCGCGTGCGGGTAGGCAACGAGGCCGTGGTGACCTCCACCGCCTACCCCAATGAAACCTTCAAGGGGCGCCTTACCTATATCGGCGGCGTGTTGGACAAGGAAAGCCGCACCATTCGCGGCCGCATCGAGGTCAAGAACGCCGATGGACGCTTGAAGCCGGAAATGTTCGCCTCCGCCGCCATCACCACCGGCAGCAGCAAGAAGGGCTTCTCACTCCCCGACACGGCCGTGGTGCTGATCTCCGAACAGCCGACGATCTTTGTGCAGGAAGGCGAGCGTTTTGAAGCCCGCCCCATCGAGATCGCCGAACGTCTGCAGGGACGCGTGCTGGTGAAAGCCGGTGTGGCCGCCGGTGACCCCGTCGTCATGGCCGGCGCCTATGCCTTGAAAGCCCGACTGCTGAAATCGCAGATCGGCGATTCCCACTAAAGGTCGCCGACATGTTGAATTCCATCGTTGATGTATCGCTCCGATACAAGGTGCTGGTGCTGGTGGGTTTCCTGCTGGTGGTCGTGTTCGGCGTGCAGGCGTTTCGTGCCGTA
>JAEUNB010000079.1 GCA_016790625.1 Betaproteobacteria bacterium
CCCGGCTTCAGCGCGTCATAAAACGACTTGAAGAATTTGTCGGTCCAGTCTTCCTTGATCCAGTTATGCACATTGCGGAAGGTGAGCACAAAATCGGCGCCACCCTCAGGACGGATGTCGAGTTTGTCCGGCACGCCCAGCGGTACGATCACGGTCTTGTCGAACAGCGCCGGTTCCTTGGCAAGCTTGTCCTTGAAATTCTGCAAGCCTCGGGTCGATTGCGCCGGGAACACGGCGATGTATTTCCCTTTCTCGCGCAGGTACGGTGACAAAACCTCGGTGTACCAGCCGCCGCCGGGCCAGATTTCCAGCACGGTGGAATTCGGCTTCACACCGAAGAAGTCCAGCGTCTCTTTCGGATGGCGATAGACATCGCGTGCGCGATTGGCATCGCTGCGGTGCTTGCCCGCCAGGACGGCATCCAGCGGATGCGATTGAGCGGATTGGGCGACGGCGCTTGCAGCCGGCAACAGCGCGGCAACAGCTGCCGCGACAAACAGGCCGTGCAGGCGACGGCGCGGTGAAATCTGGAACATGTACTCCCCCTTTATAGATCTGAACGATGATTGCGGCGCTGCTTGGATAGCGACCGCCCAACCAAGTTCCGCAGCCGGATTTTATGACCGAATGTGGCCGATCAGTTCTCGTCGATCAAATCGCTCAGGGGCACGCTGACATCGGCGAAGGCATGCCCGTCGCGGCCGCTGCGCTTGACCTGGTACATCGCCCGGTCCGCCAGGCGCCGCAACGTGACCACGTCGGCCGCATCCTCTGGAAACACCGAGATGCCGACGGCAGCGCCGGAGCGGATTTCCTGCTGCTCGTACTTGATCGGCCGGCAAATATTGGCGACGATTTTTTCCGCCAGCGGCACTGCTTCTTCCCGCTTCTTCAGCCCGCCCAGGATGACAAGGAATTCGTCGCCGCCGACGCGCGCCACCGTGTCCTCGGCGCGCACGCTCTCGCGCAACCGGCGCGACAGCACCTGCAGCAAGCGGTCGCCGGCTTCGTGGCCGTAAGTATCGTTAACCGCCTTGAAGCCGTTGAGATCGATGAACATCACCGCCACGCGCGTGTTGTTGCGCAATGCGCTCTGCATTTTCATCTGCAGGCGATCGGTGGCGAGGCCCGCCATCGGCAGTCCGGTCAGCTGGTCGCGTGATGCCAGTTCGGCAATCTGGTCGCGCTGCGTCTGCACCTCGTGCAGCAGCTCGACGATCGTATCCTGATAGGCGCCAAACGCGGTCAGCACCACGAACGGCATGATCGCGGTCGAGACCAGCAGTGCAGTCCAGCCGGACAGGCTGGCCACATAGGCATTGGCGTCGAAGGAAATACCGAGGATGCCGCGCGTGAATAGCAGCCCGCAAATGATCAGCACCACGCTGGAGGCCGCCGCAGTAACGATGCCGGCGCGCAGCGAGAACAACGAGCTGACAATAAAACTGCTCATCACCAGAAACCATACGCCGGAACCAAGCAGCCCGAGCGAAACGACGCCTGATACACCGATGGCCCAGAACAGGCCGATCAGGGTGAACAGCTTGGCGCGGTAGGAGATGCGATGGCGCAGGAAATACAGCACCGTCGCGATCAGGCCCAGGCCGATATGGAAATTGAAGATCGGCTGCCAGCCGGTGGAATAGGCGCGCAATACGGAGAATGGCACGCCGATCAGCGCCACCGCGAACATGCCGCCCCAAAGGCGATTGAGAACAGTTTCCCTGACCGCCTGCAACCGGTACGCCGTAAATTTTCCCGTACGCGTGAGCAAGCCCTCCGGCTTGGGGACACGCTTGTCTCCCGGGGCATGTGACTCCGCCCGCTGTCGCAAAATCCGCCTCCACTCGGATGATTGCCGTTGCGCTAGGGTAACAGAGACTAGGGGTTTTACCTAGATTTACCTGGTTTTACTTGGTTTTACCCATGCGCCAGCGTTGGCTGGAAACACCAGTGCCAAGGCTCGTATTTGTATCCATCGCGATTGCCACGCGGATAGGAAAGCGTGAAGCCGAAACGGCCGGCATGCTGAACCAGCCAGTGAAATGCCTCGGTCAGCTCGAATTCCTCCTCCAGTTCCGGCGCTTCGGGAATGGCGATGTCGATGGCGCGGCCGGTGTGGTGCTCGCTGTAACCGGGAGGCGCCACCAGCGTGAGGATTTCATCGATCTGCCGACCAGCGGCCAGCTTTTCCCGAATGATCTCGACCTGCCGCGCGACGCTGCGATGTGCCGACACCAGCATCAGGGCGATGCCGTCATTGGCTGCGCCGGCCTTCATGTCTCGCCAAGCTTGGGCCGCTGCCGGAATCAACCGGAACTGCTTGCCGTGGTCAATCGTCTCCACCCATTCCAGCTCGACCGCCTCTTCATGGCGGCGCAAGCCGCGCGCGGCCATCATTTGCGGCGCGATGCCGAGCTCGCTCAGCACAGCATCGAGATTGTCCATGACCGGAAATCAGAACGGCTGGCGGGTGATATTGCGGGTGGTGGTGATGCCGTTCAGCGTGTAGCGCATCACGCCGTTGCTGGCATCGCTGAAGGTGAAGGTAACGTCGCCCACCGCGCTGGCGGTAATGGCGGTGTTGGCCCACGGCACTGTCAGCGCCTTGCCGCCATCGCCGCGCGCCAGCACGCCGGTACATCCGGTCGGCGTGGCGGGACAATTCGTCACCGCATACCAGATCGGCTTGCCGGTGGCGTCATAGACATACCAGGCGGCAAAGATGGTGCCGAACTGCTGCGTCAGCGTGATGCCCCAGCCGGATTCATTCGCGTTCCACCACAGATCGGTGTAGTCGATCGCCGGCGGATTGGGGCCGGTGGCAAATACCTGCCGAGTGATGGTGCGCGATGAGGTAACACCGTTGAGCTCGTACGAGAAGGTGGCGTTGTTATTGTCGGCGAACACCAGCGTGCCAGCGCCAACCTTGGATACCTGCGCGCCGGCGCTGCTCCAAGGCACTGTTGGCGGCGTGGGGCCATCAACACGGTACAAATCCGCAGTACAGCGATTGCCACCCGTCACCGGGCAGTTGGTCATCGTGTACCAGGTCGGCACGCCGTTGGCATCGTAGGTATAGATCGCGACGAAGATGATGCTGTTCCGCTGCGTCAGCGTCATGCCCCAGCCGGATTCGTTCGGATTCCACCACAGGCCCTGATACGGCGAGGACAGGTTGGTGACGTTGCTGACCACCACCACATTCGATTTCTGGATGGTGCTGCCGGAAGGTGCGCTGGCGATCGGCAGACTTTCGAACGGCGAACCGGCATTAACCACCGGCAGTGCGGCGATGGCATCGACCACCGCCATGCTGGCTGGCTTGACCTGGCCAAATACGGTAAAGCCGCCGTTCTGCGTATTGAGGTCGGGATTGTCGGCCAGATTGATAAACCATTCCGAAGTCGCGCTGTTCGGATTGCCGCTCAGCTTGGCCATGGCGATGGAGCCACGCACATTGGGCCGCGCGGCACTGTATTCGTTGATGACGGCGGGAAATTCCGGCACCAGGTTGATCACGTTCTGCGGCATGTCCCAGGTATAACCGCCGCCTTGAATAACGAAATTGCGCTCGGCACGATGGATGAACGACTCCTTGTAGCGGCCGCTATTCACATAGCCCATGAAATTCGCCACCGTGCGCGGCGCGGCGGTGTCGTACAAATCGATATCGATCGGACCCAGATTGGTCTGGATGCGCACGGTGATGGTGGCGTTCGCGACCGGAATCAGCAGGAACATCGCCGCCAGCAAACCTGCAGCGCGGACGTAACGGGAGAGAGCAGTAAAAACGGAAAGCAGAAACGACATCATGACCTCTGTTGCGAATCGAAAAGACGCCGCACAATGCGCGCGTAGGGATAAGGACAAGGCCGCCATTGTAGTACGGCCCCCGGGTCGGCTTGGGCCTACGCAAGCCGTTCGTCCGCTACATTGGTAACAGCAAGTAACAACCCGCCCATCCGTATCGCAAACCGCCTCATGAACGTCAAACAACTGCAGAAGTTCTGCCGCGAATTGCAAGGCGCCTCCGAGCAGCAATGGCAGCCGCCGTACAACGTGCTGGTGTACACGCTCGGCAAGAACAACTTCGCCTATTTCAAGACCAGTGAGCCCGAACGCTGGCGATTCAGCTTCAAGGTGACGCCGATGCGGTTCGTCGAACTCACCGGCGTGCCCGGCGTCAAACCGGCGCGCTATCGCGGCCGCTATCACTGGGTGACCATTGTCGATATCGCCAGCTTTCCGGCCGACTATCTGCGCGAACTGGTGCAATGGTCGTACGACTACGCACGAGAACGCCTGCCGCGCGCGAAGCGGCGCGAGCTTTTTGGCCAATGAGCCATTCGCGCCACGATTGATCGGCCATGCCGTACACACTGCGCCCAGCCACACTGGAAGATCGCCCCGCACTTGAGCGGCTGATCGCCCGCTCGGCCCGCGCACTCAGCGCCGGCGACTACACCTCACAACAGATCGAAGCCGCGCTACGCGGCACTTATGGTGTCGACAGCCAATTGATCCGCGACGGCACTTGCTTTGTTGCCGTGACCGAGGATGGCGGAATCGCCGGTTGCGGCGGTTGGAGCCGGCGCCGCACACTGTTCGGCGGCGACGCGCACGGCAGCCGCGACGCGGCGGAGCTTGATCCGAAGGTTGACGCGGCGAAGATCCGCGCCTTCTTCATCGATCCCGATCACGCACGTAAGGGCATCGGCAAAGCGATTCTCGAACGTTGCGAAGAGGAGGCGATGGCTCAGGGATTTTCGCGCTTTGAGTTGATGGCCACACTTCCCGGGGTGCGGTTGTATCGGGCGATGGGGTATGTGGCGGGGGAGCTGGTGCGGTATGAGATGGAGACGGGGGTGGTTATTGAGTTTGTGGGGATGGGTAAGGCGGTGCACGCATCCAATTTAGAATGAAACAGACCTTGCCGCCACTATTTCAAGTCGGACAACACGTAACGACGCAGTGTTTTTCTCTCACTGTCCAGAAGCCAAACTTCGCTTTCGTCCGGTGACATGTGCGGCGTCAGCCATCGCGGAGCCTTTCCATCGGGAATATTGAGCTTGCGTATCTCGCCGGTTGGGACATCCACAACAAAGAGCTTGTCATCATTGATAAGAACCCCTGTACGGCCGTTGAAAGCGACTCGCGGAAAAGTGGTGCCGGGTAGCTCAATCGTACGTACCGGCTCTCCATTGGATTTATAGAAGGTCACGGACGGCACTTCCGACTGCTGCCGGGATCCGGTGGCGGTAATTGCAAACGATCCGTCCCTTGCAACATCTGCGTCATGCAACGCATCAAGCCATCGACCATCGGCGCGACGATCAATTGTTTTGACGACCTTGCCCGCAGAATCAAATAGCATTGCCTTTTGGTACCCGAGGACCAAACGTTCTAGCGCTCCGCGACGAAAGAACCACGATTCGCTGACGTCATCAACAAGTCCCGGCTGAAGCCCGACGCGCGCGCCCGAAGGATCGAATTTCAGGAAGCGATGTCTACTGCTGAATCCCTCTGACTCAACGTGGCGATACACCGAACCATCTCCAGCCACTGACAACAAACTGGATGTCGAATTTTCACCAATCGGGAAGTCGCCGACCGCTGGTTTGAGCGTCCTGACTCTGCTGCCCTTGCTGTCGAACACATGAATCCGGCCATTGCGCCTGTCAGCGGCATAGATCAGCCCGGCACCACTCACCACCACGGCTTCAATTTCACCAAGCGACTCGGCGTCAGGCGCTCTGCCGACGACCAAATCAACAGTGCCCATGTCATCCAGCCGGAGCATCGCCGCCTCATCTGAAGTCCACAATCGCCCATCAGGCGCTCGCTTGACGCCGCCATGAATGGCGAACGACCGCCCATCCGCGTAGCGAGGCGCGAATTTTGATTTCACTTTGCCGTTCGCATCCAGTCGGTAAACCGGCGGCTTACCCTGGAAATCGTGCAGGATCCATCCACCATCGACATCAGCCGACAGCCCTGAAACATAATTGGGCTTGACGCCAATCGCTGCTGCAAGCTCAATGGTTTTCGCCTTTCGACCATTTTTGTCCAGAACGAGAATTTGGTCGACGATGCCGACCAAGACACCAATCTCACCGCTTTCGCGAATTGATACCGACTGCGGAGTGAATTCCGGATTGTCGATAATCCAAAGGCGTTTGCCGGTTGAGTCGTACGCGGCGGTCTTTCGCGAGTCGTAATCGCCAAGAATGACGAAGCCCCTTGATCCACCTCCGACAACGCCGTTCGACATCGTCGGCTTTGGGCCGGCGAAGCCAGCGATCTGGGTAACTGCGCGCTTGCTGGTGTTCAACAACCACGCAGCGGAGTTCTCTTTGTCTTTGTAGCTTGCGCGCACAATTACCCAGTTGTCTTCGCCAACCCATGCAACTTGCGGAAACATCATGGACTCTTCATGCCCGAAAGGCAGCGCAATACCAAGCGCAGGCGATCCGGCAGGATCGATCAGCATGAATTGATACGGTTGGGCCGACCTGTTTGGAATGAAGCCTATGCGGCCCATGCCATCAAACTCGAACTGGGAAATACCAAGTGATGGTTGGTCATTTTTCCCCTCGTCGCCGATTTTTATACTGCCTTTGTAGGCACGCTCAATCGTAGGTAAGGCGGCGGTCGATTTTTCTTGTTGATCTTGTTGAATCAGCGAAACGCGTTCTGGAATGCGCTTGAAGGTGACTATGGGCTTTTTCTGCGCATTCGTATCTGGTTTTACGGCAAAGACGAGTTTTGCCTGTTCAGACATTGATCGATAGGCAAATTCGTTGGCGGCGAGATCATTGGCTGGAAACAAATAGGCGAGATGATCATCGAAAAGCAGCTGCGCCGACTCGCTTTTGTATTCATTCCGCCACTCCCGATGCCAGACTTCCCGGCCCAATTTGTCGTGCAAGGAAAGCCGCACTCCGTCGCCATACTTTGACGAGCCGCCGTACCGTCGCCAAACCACCCTTACTAAGCCGGTCAGGCCGACTGGAGCCACGTGAGCCGGCCAGTGGACAACGTTACCCGGCTTGGTCGGTGCAACAAACCTGATGTCCGCACCACGCATGCCACTACTCAGGGCGTAGACCTCCCAGTGCTCCAGGACACGGCCACGTATGTCGAATGTAGAGCGAACCGTCCTCACGACAAACCGATCATTCTTGAGGTCGATAAAGCTGCCTCTTGCTTCCGGCTCGGGATTGCCGTGAAGCACCAGCGTATCTTCACGCGGCGTCCGGTTGATCACTCTGGGCGAGCCATCCGAATTCAAGATGGCAACGACCAACCAGCCGCGACTGGGATCATCGGCCTCACCCAAAAAACCCTCCGGACCATGGGTATAGGCGAACCCTGCCGCCAATCCGTCGTCGGTGACATGAGCCTCGCGCAAGGTGAAGTCAAACTCTTTTGCCCATATCTCCTTGCCCGATTTCAGCATCCGATAGGAGCCTTTGCCCTGCCCGTAGATTTGCGACGGATTGACAGTCAGTGCGTAAACCCCCGACGGTGAATGGTATGACGCGATACTCAAAGGCGGTCCGATAAGGCGTGACGCCGTCGCAGCTTTGCATAGGCAAAGCAAAATGGTCAAAACCACATAAGTCAAAATTCGCATATTGGGCTTTCCTGCACTTGGTCAATCATAGGGCAACATCGGGGCGAGCAATAAGTCCCTTGAAACCCTCCTGCCCCATCCCGACCTAATCCCCTCAAAGGATCAAGTCATGGGCGCCACCGATCAATTTCTACTCGACGCATATTCCAACACCGTCAGTGAGGTGGTGGATCGCGTGGGCGCGGGCGTGGCAGCGGTGCACGTGGTGCGTGGACGTGGCCGGGAGGCGAAACACTCGGGTGGCGGCTCGGGATTCCTGTTCACACCAGATGGTTATCTGCTGACCAATTCGCACGTGGTGCGCGCGGGCCAGCCGAAGCGGCCAAACTCCGAAACTCACTATCGCGTTTCATTCAGCGACGGCCAGCAATTTGCTGCGCGTTGGGTGGGCGATGATCCGGACACCGACCTCGCGATACTGCGCATCGACAGCCCTGCGGTCGGTACGTTGCCATCGACCACGCTGGGCACGTCCGCGGGATTGAAGCGTGGCGAGATTGCGATCGCCATCGGCAACCCGCTGGGTTTCGAGCATACGGTGACGGCGGGCATCGTCAGCGCGCTGGGTCGCAGCATGCGTGCCAGCACCGGGAGATTGATTCCGGATGTGATCCAGACCGATGCGGCGCTGAATCCCGGTAATTCCGGCGGGCCGCTGCTCAATTCGCGCGGCGAGGTGATCGGCGTGAACACCGCCATCATTCCCGGCGCACAGGCGATCTGCTTTGCGGTGGCGATTGATATCGCGAAGTGGGTGATCCCGCAACTGATGCAGCATGGCCGCGTGCGGCGCGGCTATCTCGGTGTAGGTGGCGGCCCGGCGGCGATTACGCGGCGCGTGGCGCTGGCATTCGGCCTTTCGCAAACCTCTGCAGTACGCGTGCAAACGGTGGAAGCGGAGAGCCCGGCGGCAAAGGCCGGGCTGCGCATCGACGACCTGATCGTCGGCATCGACGGCGTGACCATCGATTCGGTGGACCAGCTGCACCAGACGCTGGATTCAAGCCGCATCCAGCGCGATTGCACGATGAAAGTGATTCGCGGCGCGCTAACGCCGGAGATCGTTTATTTATCGGTGCGGCCGATGGAGCGCGCGGGAGATTGATCGGCGGTCGGGTTGACGTGCATCAAAACGGCGCCCGATCGCTTGCGTATCGTGGAGCCTTGGTTATTTCAAACCGAACGCAACCCGAGGATGACATGAAGCAAACGATCAAGACCAGCCTGGCGGCTCTCGCGGTGGTGCTGTGTTTTGCCGCTGTTGTGGAGGATGCGGTGGCGACGATTTCGCCCGCGACGTCTGCCAAAGGTCCAACGCCCGCGACACAATAATCAAGAAGGTAGTTCTATCTACTCCCGCTCCGTTCGTGGTGAGCTTGTCGAACCACACGCGAACTGCATTGGATCAATAACTTGCATCAGAGCCCTTCGACAGGCTCAGAGCCTGCCCCGGTATGCTTAAGGCCGGGGGCGAACGGTGGGAATTTAGAAGTACCCACGAAAAACTCCAGCACTGGCGCGGCTCCTGGCGCATTTTTGCCCGGAAAGGCGCCCCAAATGGCGACTTTCAATTGGTCATCGGTCGCGATCGCGAAGCTGACTACGGCAAAGAAACTCCAACACGTCTCCTGACCGCCAGAATATCGGCCGCCGTGATGCTGCCCGAGGCGTTGATATCGAACAGAAAGTTGGAGGAATCGACAACCTGACCGCCGCGCGCCTTGATCGCCGTGACATCGGCGGCATTGACGGCGCGGGAACCGTTGACATCGCCCATCAGGAATCCGATCGCCGCCACCGCCTGGGTGGAGCCGTTGACGCCATCGAGGCTGATAAGGACGCGCTTGTTGTCCGCAACATCCGGCAACTCGATGCTGAGTTCCTGTCCCGTGAAGCTCGACTGGAAGGTAATGCCATTGCCGAGCGAATCCTCCACGCTGATGGTACCCGGCGAGGTGATGGTGCCATCGAAGCGGAACACGATCAGGTGGCCGGCGCCGCGGGCGCGCGGCTCGACCGTGACCGGCCCATCGACATCGGTGGCGGTATCGATGTCGATGGCATGCGTGCCGGCGCTGCCGTGCGTTTTTCGCGATTGCACCGAGAGCAGCTCCATCATCGGCGGCGCGGCGACAATCAGCATTTCAACCGGCAGCGAAGTTTGGCCATTGGCCTTGACCACCACCGGCTGCGCGCCGGTGGCGACGGCGGGAACCCGCACGGTGATCGAGGTGGTGGTGGCCGTCTCCACCGTGGCCGCGACGCCGCCAATGGTCACCGTGGAGCTGGCGGCAAAGTCGACGCCGGTGATGGTGATCGATTGCCCGGCATAGGCGGACACCGGGCTAATCAGTGCAATCACCGGTACTGGTGTGGCGCTGAGGCAGGCGCGGGGAGCCGTGAGCGTCATCGTATCTTCGGAAAAAGTCACGATGCCGGCACTGCAGGCGCGGCCCGAGAACGTGACCACGCGGTCGCCGCTGGTGCCAACGTTCACCGGCTCCGGTTCCAGCAGCGAAATGGCCTGGCAGCCAGCAGGTGCATCGAGGAAAAGATTGTTCGCGCTCAATATCGCCGTCGCGTTGGCGCAGCTGACGCCGTTGAGCCGTACTGTTCTCACAATGGCCGCGGAAGGCGTGGGGCCGGAGGTGAGGCAGGCAGCGGGTGCCGTTATGGCAATGCCGTCCTGCGACAGAATCGCGGAGGCGCCCTCGCAGGGATTGCCATTGCTGGAACAGCCGGCGGGCAAATTGGCGATCATGCCGCTGGCGCTGAACTTCAGCGTGGCACTCGGGCACGAGGCGCCGTTGACCAGCACGGGTACGGCGTGTGCCGGGATCGGCACGAGCGTCTGCAGTGCGCCCACCCATATGCCCACCGCCAGCGTTGTCCACCACCTCATCGTCTAACGGCCATTCAGAATTGCCCTCGTTTATTTGGCAGAGCCGCATTCGGCCCATGCCGCAACATACCGCAATCATCGTACGGTCGTTGTGACCGGCTACACCGCCGACAGTTGCAAAGGATGTGCGAATTTCCCTCGAAACTCAAGCACTGTGGCGGCTTTCCAGCCACTTTTGCCCGAAAAGGCGCGCCAAATGGCGTTTTACGTCAGCTTGTGCTAGGCATTTGTCGCCTGCCGGCGACGAAATTTGCTGCCGCGTTATGCCGGATCCTTGCCACGCGCGCAGCTATGCCGTCACCGCCGCACCGCGCCGGAGTGCGTTTTTGCCCGCCTGCTTGCCGGCATACATGGCCGCGTCCGCTGTCTTCAATAGCTGCGCGGCATCCATCCCATCCTGCGGCGCCAGCGCGTAGCCGATGGTGCCGCCGATGCGGCAGGTGCGCGCCCCCAAGGTACCAAGAGAGAACGGCGTGCGCAGCGCATCGAGCAGTTTGTTGCCCAGCTCGCGCGCCTGCGCTTCGCTATGCAACCCGGCGGCCATGATGACGAATTCATCGCCGCCGACACGAGCCACGGCATCGTTGGCGCGCATGGTGGCTCGCAGCCGCTGCGCAACCACCATCAGCAATTCATCGCCAACATCGTGGCCGTATTGATCATTGACCGGTTTGAATTCATCCAGATCGATGACAAACACGGCCAGCATGCGATCGCGCGTTGAATTCATCAGCGAGGCGCGCAGCGTGTCGTTAAGGCCGCGGCGATTGAGCAGGCCGGTGAGCGGATCGGTATGCGCGAGCGAAATCAGGCTGTCGCGCTCCTGCGTGGCGCGCTGCGCGGCCAGATGCACGGCGGCGGAACGCAGCACCGCGATGCGCAGGAAAATCAGCATGTCGAAAGTGGCGCCGATCTGGAACACATGCATGGTCCAGAAATTGGCGCCGACATGACCTTTCACCACGCCGACCATGATGGCGCTGGCGATGAAATAGCCGACCCAGGCGACGATGAAATAGAGGCCGACACTGTCGCCGCGCCGCACGCGGGCGATCGCGCCCGGCACGCCCATCAGCGCCGGCATCAAGCCCAGCGTGCCGATGACGACGCTGACGTGATTGATATTGAACACATCGATCGCATGCAGCAGCGCGCTGCATGCCAGCACCATGGCCAGCACCTTCATCGCGCGGCGCAGACGTGGGCTCATATCGGCCTGCAACACGTCCTCAACGAACAGCGCTGTTCCGCAGGAGGCCAACAGCGACGTCAGCCCGGCCATGTGCGTTTCCAGCCAGATGTTGTCGGTCCATAGGTAGAGCTCGCCCAGACCGAAGAAGTGCACCGAGAACAGCACGCTGCCGCTGATCAGGAACGCGTACTTGAGATACAGCGTCTCGCGCAGGCTGACCCATTGCAGCAGGCTGTACAGCAGCAGGCACAAGCCCAGGCTGGTCAGCAGGCCCTGGATCATTTGCTCGTTGATTGCCCGGGTGTGAAATGCCGACGGCTTGCTTAGCGTGATCGGCAGGATCATTGAACCGGCCGTCTCGATTCTCAGCAGCAGCTCGTATCGCGGACCGGGTTCGAAATCCAGCGCCACCGCGTGCGTGCGGCTGGCGATCGGCCGCTCGGCAAAAGGCAGGGTGTTGCCCAGCACGGCGCGGCGCAGCACGCGGGCGTCGGCGGTGACATAGACATCGATGCGATTGAGCAGCGTGTAGTCGATATCCAGCACCCACTTACCGTCGGACGGCGGCAGCACCGTCAACGGCACCTTGAGCCACATGATTTTCTTCTGCAGGCCGAGCGCGGCATGCGCTGATTGCGGGACAGCAAATTCGGTCGATGACATCACGGCGTCGATGCCGAGCTTGCCCTCGGGATCGTGCAACAGGCTGACCGCCGGCCAGACATCGACGGTCGCGGTGCGATCGTCCAGCGACAGCGCGCCCGCAGCCTGTGCTGCCGCCGGCAGGGCGAGTCCTGCAGCAACCAGCAGCAGGACGGTGCACAACATCAGGTGGCGAAGAAAACGCATTGAATCAGTGGCGGCTTAAGGAAAACGGCAGCATTTCAGTATAGGGGATTGCGCTGGTCAGGCTGCCGCGGAAGCGTTTCCGGGCGCCGACGACGGGACTTCGCCGGTGATTGGCGCAACAAAGTACATATCAATCTCGCCCTTGCCCTTGGCCGACACCTTGCCGCGATACTCGCATTGGAAATCGTCATTCACCAACTCGTAGGTGCTGGCAGAGATATTGACCCGGCCGCGCTCGCTGGCGCTTTCCATGCGGCTGGCCACATTGACCGTATCGCCCCAGATGCCGTAGGCGTACTTGGTGCTGCCGACCACACCCGCCACCACCGAGCCGGAGTGCACGCCGGCACGCAGGCCCCACTGGATCGCTGCGCGCGCATTGCGGTCGGCGATCCACTGCTGCATCTCCAGCGCGGCCTGCACGCAGCGCCGGGCATGATCGGGACAGGCCTGCGGTACGCCGGCGGCGGCCATGTAGGCATCGCCCACGGTATTGATCTTTTCCAGCCCGTGGCGCGCGACGATGGCGTCGAAGCCGGTGAAGATGTCGTTCAGTTCATCCACCGTGCGGCTGGCGGATATGCTCGCCACGGTGCGGGTGAACTCGACCAGGTCGGTAAACAGGATGGAGACTTCGTCGTAGCGGCGCGGAATGCTGCGACCGTCGCGCTTCAGTTCGTCGGCAATCGCCGCCGGCAGGATATTGCGCAACAGCAGCTCGGAGCGTTCGCGTTCCTGCGCCAGTTCGGTGGTGCGCTCGGCAACCTTTTTCTCCAGTACCTGTTGCTGCTGTTCCATGAATTCGCGTCGCTCTGCTTCCATCGCCTGCTTCATTCGCTGCGTGCCCAGCACGGCAATGCGCATGAAGATCATCATGTCGATGGTGGCGCCGAACTGGAACGAGTGCATGGTCCAGAAACTGACGCCGATCTGCCCCTTCACCACGCCAACCATGATGGCGCTGGCAACAAAATAGCCCAGCCAGGCCAACAGGAAGTAGATGCCGACAATGTCGCCGCGCCGTACGCGCGCCACCGCGCCCGGCACACCCAGCAACGAGGGCAGCAGGCCCAGCGTGCCCATCACCGCGCTGACATGCCGGATGTCCATCACATCCAGCGCGTGCGCCAGCGCACAGGCGGCCAGCAGACCGGCCACCACCCGTATCGCGATGCGCAGGCGTCGGCTCATGTCGCTGCCGAGTGCCTCCTCGATAAACAGCGCGGTGCCACAGGCGGTCAGCAGCGAAGTGATGCCCGCCATGTGCCGTTCCAACCAGGCGTTGTCGGTCCAGATGTATTGCTCGCCCAGGCCGAAAAACTGCACCGAGAACAATGTGCTGCCGGTAATCAACAGTGCGTATTTGAGATACAGGTGCTGCCGCACCGCAAACCACTGCAACAGGCTGTACAGCAGCAGGCACACGCCGAGGCCGGTGAGCAGTCCCTGCAGCAATTGCTCGTTCAGCGCCCGGGCATGAAATGCGGAAACCTTGCTCAGGGTAATCGGCAGGATCTTCGAGCCGACGCTTTCGACCCGCAGCAACAGTTGCGAGGACCCATGTGGCAGCTCCAGCTCGATGGCATGCGAGCGGCCGCGAATCGGGCGCTGGCCAAACGGTTGCGCGTTGCCCAGCACGCCGTGCGCAACCACCTTGTCTGCGCTGGCGACGTAAACATCGATGCGATTCAGCAGGGAATAGTCGATATCGAGTACCCATTTACCATCGGACGTGGCGGGTACGATCAGCGGGGCGCGCAGCCAGACCACGTCCTTGCGCAAACCCAATGTCGCATAGGCGGAGTTGGCCGGGTCGGGCAGCGTGAACCGGTCAGCCGACTTGATCGCCTCTTCAACGGTGATCTTGCCATCGGCGTCCGGCAGCAACGTAACGACGGGCCACAGCTCCATCGTGCCGGCACGATCATCCAGCAACAAAGCGGCCGGCGAAGCCGGACCGGCCCACGACGGCGCGATGAGTGAGACGAACGAGAGGGCCAGCAACCATCCGGCCAGCAATCGTGCGCCCAATAGGTGGCCGCTGCCGCTTCGCGAGGACATGTAATTAGGCGGGCTTATTCCAGGTTCCCTTGACAGTGAAGCAATCCTCGATCGAGTTCATTACCCCGCCCGCCTGGGTGTCTTCGCCCCACGTCGCCATCATCGTGTTCATGCGCGTCAGCACGTGGTTCGGCAGTTTTAGCGGCTTGGTCTGGTCCATCAATAGTTTGCTCATGAACTGATAGCCGAGCGCGCGCGTGATCAGGCGCGTGATGGAAAAACCGGGCTTGATCTTTCGCCCGATGGCATCGATCACGCGCGCGATCAGGATGGTGGCGCAGAACGCGAACAGCGAGGGCCACGACACTTTTTCCTCCAACCCCAAATCCTTTGACGTTGCCTTGCCGCATAAATAACGCGTGAACAGCAGGGGGAACGATGTGAACACCGATGATGGGATAACCGACGACATGGCGTCGATCAACGCGTTGCCGAGTGCTGGCCGCGGATCCGGCGCCTTGGGGTTGGCGGTGGTTTTCGCCACCCAGTCGGCGCGGCCGCGCGCTTGCATCTGGTCGAACAGCTTGGCGGCTTCATCGTAGGTATCGACCATCAGCTCGCGTTCGATGCCGAGGAAATGGCCGGCAACGTTCCACGCGTGCAGATACGCTTCCTCGTCCTCCTTTGAAAAAGCCAGATTGAGGATGCGCATGCTGCGCAGGAACACATAACTGAACGTGAGTAGGGTATAAGCGAGCTCTTCCTGGTTGCATGGCAGACCTTCGGTCGGCACATCCCAGCCGTGCGCGAATAGCGCCTGATGCATGTCGTCCGTGCTCTGCAGCTCTCCCAGCATCGGGATCACTTCCAGCGATTCGGTATTGGCACCGGCCTGCACCGCATCGATGATGGCCTGCGGATTGCCGCGCAGGATGAGGTTGCGAATGGTGGCGTGGATCAGCCGCACCTTGAAAATCTGCGCCACGCCACCGCCTTCGGGTGTGGTCATCCCCCCGCGCATCATCACCGGAAACACCATCGCGCCGGTGGAGCGGATGCGGTACTCGGTGTGCTTCTCCAGCTGTCCGGTGGTGTGCAAGACGGCGGCAAGATCGGGCACCACGTAGCACTCCGGCAGGCTGGAGCAGAACAGCAGCGCCACCGACAGCGGGCCGTAATCCATGAACAGCTGCTCGGCACGCGCCACTTTCTGCCGATCGCCCCAGACCGGAAAATCGCGCGAGGCAGTGACGTAGACGTCCAGTGGTTCGGCCACCTTGGGGGTGATTGCCCGGTCCTTGCTGTGCCAGGTCTGGATGGCCTGATTGTCGGTCCACTGGGTGAATACCTGATTGACGGCGATGATTTTTTTCCAGCGCGGATCCCACTGCTCGGCAAAGCCCGCGACAAAGCTGGCTTCGCCCACCACGGTGGTCGCCTCGTCAGCCACGGTTTCGCGCATCGCGCCCGGCGCCGGGGGTGGCGCATTCACCCCCGTTGGCAGTCCGGACCATGGCGTGAGGATACTGCCGATAGTGTCGTCCGCCCATTTGTCGGCGCGAAACTGCATGCGATCGAGCAGATCGTGCGGTGCGGTGAGTGCTTCGGTATTGGTACTCATGCGGTCCCCTTGTTTTGCGATATTTTTTGCTGTCTTTGGCAACTTGGCTGCTTGCCTGTTTTTTGCTGCTAAAAACTCAAGCCCACGCTGCCCTTAGTCGATGCGGAAGCGAAAAAAGTACGGCACGCTGTTGGGCGGAAAAACGGCGCTGACATTCTTGCGCATTCCCCACGGAATGATGGATTGATGCAATGGCACGATGGGTAGTTCATTGCGCAACATTACCAACGCATCGCGCAAAATCAGGTCGCGCTTGGCCAGATCGTTCTCCACCCGCGCCTGATCGACCAGATGATCGAAGCGCGGATTGGTATAGCGGCCATAGTTGCCATCGCCACTGCCGGAATTGTCGCCGACCGGCGTATGCAGCAGGAACTGCAATGTGTACAACGCATCGGCCGTCGGCGTACCCCAGGAAAGCAGATAGAAGCTGGTATCGAGTTTCTGCAGCTTGCCGAAGTAGTTGGCGGTGGGAACGATATTCGGCGCCACCTTGATGCCGATCTGCGCCAGCATCGGCGGAATCGACTGGCAGATGTCGGCGGCGGGCTGGTTGTTGCCGCAATCCAGCGTGATATCGAATCCGTTCGGATAACCGGCCTCGGCCAGCAGCTTTTTCGCCTTGGCGCGATCCAGCGGCAGGCGCGCATCGGCTTCGCGCGAGTAGCCTAGTTCAGTGGAGGTGACGATGGAGCCGATCGGCCGCGACAGATTGCGCATGACCTTGGTGCGTATCGCCTCGACATCGATGGCGTGGGCAATCGCCTGGCGCACGCGCAGATCCTTGAGGGGATTTTTTTTCTTCACGCTCGAATACAGCAGCTCATCCCGATTGGTGTCGAACACCAGATACTGCACCCGCTGCTCGGGGCTTTCGATCACCTTGATATTGGGAGAAGCCTTAAGGCGCGCGATGTCCTGCGGCGGCGGATCGTTGACGAAATCGACTTCGCCGGACAGCAGCGCGGCCGCGCGCGTCGCGTTGGACTTGATCGGCAGCAGGATCACCTCGGTCACGTTGCCGCGCTCCGGGCTTGCCTTGTTCCACCAGTCGGCATGCGCCACCAGCACCGTGCGCACATCGGCCTGACGCTCCTTGACCATAAACGGTCCGGTGCCGTTGGTGTTACGCGAGGCGAAGGTGTCCTCCTTCTCGCGGTAATTCTGCGGATTGGCCGAATTGTTCTTGATCGACCATGCCTTGTTCATCACCCGGAACTGGAACAGGTGATTCAGCAGCACCGGGTTCGGTTCCTTCATGATGAGATCGACCGTGAGGTCATCGACCTTGCGGCCCGATGCAACGCCCTGCACCGTCGATTTCATCTGTGAGGTGGCGGACAGGCTGCGCTCGATCGAGAACACGACATCGTCTGCCGTCATGATCGAGCCGTCGTGGAATTTCACATTCGGCCGCAGCTTGAAGCGCCAGGTCTTGGCATCGAGTTGCGACCACGACACCGCCAGCGCCGGCACCAGCTTGAAGTTCTTGTCGCGTCCGACCAGACCTTCATAAACGTTGGACAGCAAACGCGTGGTGACGGCGAGGCTGGCCGAATGCGGGTCCAGCGTTTGCGGTTCATCCTGCGTGGCATAGCGCAAAGTTTTTGCACTGACGCCAACAGCGGCGATCAAACAACCCGCAGCGAGAAGCTGTGCGAAAACCTTGAGGCGACCATTCCGGAACATCGTGCGCATGCGACCGTAGGGAAATGTTTTTGTAGTGGCGACAATAGCATTACCCGGCGCGAGGTTGGGAAACAA
>JAEUNB010000229.1 GCA_016790625.1 Betaproteobacteria bacterium
GAAAGACCGGTAGTGGTACAGCGCCCATGATAAAAAGTACGGCATCCGCCCCCATCGCCCGCGCCTCGACGATCTGGTAAGGATCGACAATGAAGTCCTTTCGCAGAACAGGCAGCTCGCAGGCTCTTCGCGCTGCAATCAGGTCAGCGGCACTACCCTGAAAGTAGTCTTTGTCGGTAAGCACCGACAGGCAAGCGGCTCCGGCATCTTCGTAACTTTTCGCAAAGCCAGTCGGATCAAAACCGCCGCCGATACCGGCGCGGAACACGCCGGCGCTCGGACTGGCCTTCTTGATTTCGGCGATAACCGCCGGCCGGCCGGCACTATGCTTGGCACAGATGGCACCGACAAAGTCCCGCACTGGTGAAGCGTCGCGCGCTATTGCCTCCAACTCTTTCAATGGAAGTCGCGCACGCGCTTCCGCAACTTCGTCGCGCTTGGTAGCCAGAATTTTTTGCAGGATGTCGGACATCAGTTTTTGATCGCGGACGTAAACGCCACCAGTTCATTGAGCTTGGCACGCGCCTGACCGGATTCGATCATTTCACGCGCTTTGGCCACCCCGCCCCACAAATCCTTTGCGATGCCCGACACATATATCGCAGCCCCAGCATTAAGCATGACGATATCCTTGGCCGGCCCCGACTGGTTATCGAGCACAGACATCAACATCGCTTTCGACGTTTCCTTGTCCGGTGCCTTGAGCGCATCCAATGATGCGGTATCAAGGCCAAACTGTTTGGGCTCAATCTTGAATTCAGTAACAAAGCCGTGTTTCAGCTCAGCAATCTGCGTCGGCCCGGTTAGCGTAATTTCATCCAGGCCGTCGTCACCATGAACCACCATTACATGCTTCGAGCCCAGCTCTTTCAGCACGCGCGCCTGAATACCAACCAAATCGCTGTGAAATACACCCATTACCTGATTCGGCGCGCCCGCCGGATTGGTCAGAGGTCCGAGGATATTGAGGATGGTGCGCATACCCAGCTCCTTGCGAACGGGCGCCGCATATTTCATCGCCGGATGGTGATTGGGGGCGAACATGAAGCCGACACCCACCTGCTTGATGCTTTCGGCCACCTGCGCCGGCGTCAGGTTGAGATTCACGCCCAGCAGCTCCAGCACGTCCGCACTGCCCGATTGCGACGACACTGAGCGCCCGCCATGCTTGGCCACTCGCGCGCCGGCGGCAGCAGTAACGAACGACGCTGCGGTGGAAATATTGAAGGTATGTGCCTTGTCGCCGCCGGTACCACAGGTATCGACCAGATTCGGCAATTCGCCCACATCAACCTTGGTGGAAAATTCGCGCATCACCTGCGCGGCTGCCGCAATTTCGGATACTGACTCGGTCTTGACGTGCAAGCCCATCAGAATTGCGGAAAGCTGCACCGGCGTGACCTTGCCCTCCATCACCTGACGGAACAGGTCGACCATTTCGTCGTAAAAAATTTCGCGCTTGTCGGACAGGCGGTTGATTGCTTCTTGCGGAGTAAACATCGCTACACCTTCACATTCAGAAAATTTTTCAGCAACGCATGACCATGCTCGGTCATGATCGATTCGGGATGAAACTGCACGCCTTCAATCGACAGCGTCTTGTGGCGCACACCCATGATTTCGCCATCGTCCGTCCACGCAGTGATTTCCAGACAATCCGGGCAAGTCTCCCGTTCGATCACCAGCGAGTGATAGCGGGTAATGCGATAGGGCGACGGTAGTCCGGCGAACACGCCAGCGCCCGTGTGCATCATTTGCGATGTCTTGCCATGCATCAGCGTTTTGGCGTGAACAACACGACCACCGAATGCCTGGCCGATACTTTGGTGACCCAAACACACACCGAGAATCGGCACCTTGCCGGCGAACTTTTCAATCGCGGGTACGGAAATGCCGGCTTCCGTCGGCGAGCAAGGGCCTGGCGAAACCACAATGCGCTGCGGCGCCATTTTCTCGATATCGGCCAGCGAAATTTCGTCGTTGCGCTTCACCACCACATCTTCACCCAGTTCGCCGAAATACTGGACCAGGTTAAAAGTGAAGGAATCGTAGTTGTCGATCATGAGCAGCATGATTTATCTCCTCACGATGGATTGGTATCGATGCCGGCAGAGACCATCTCCGCCGCACGCAACAAGGCACGCGCTTTGTTTTCGGTTTCCTGCCATTCGAGCTCAGGAACGGAGTCGGCCACCACGCCCGCCGCCGCCTGCACATACAGCTTGCCGTCCTTGACCACGCCGGTGCGGATCGAAATCGCCAAGTCCATATTGCCGTTGAAGCCTAGATAGCCGGCGGCACCGGCGTAAATACCGCGCTTGCTGGGCTCCAGCTCGTCGATGACTTCCATCGCCCGCACCTTCGGCGTCCCCGTTACCGTTCCGGCCGGGAAGGTCGCGCGCAGCAAATCAACTGGCCCTACATCATCGCGAATTTCGCCATCGACATTGGACACGAGATGCATCACATGCGAGTAGCGTTCCACCACCATCTGCTCGGTCACTTTCACGCTGCCAGTCTTGGCAATGCGCCCGATATCGTTTCGCCCCAAATCGATCAGCATCAGGTGCTCAGCCAACTCTTTGGGATCATTGCGCAACTCGGTTTCCAGCTCGCGATCGCGCTCCGGCGTATCGCCGCGCTTGCGTGTACCCGCGATCGGCCGCACCGTGACTTTCCTGCCTTCCTGCCGCACCAGAATTTCCGGCGAAGCACCAACGATATGGAAATCACCCATATCGAAATAGAACATGTACGGCGAAGGGTTGATCGAACGCAGCGCGCGGTAGAGATTGATCGGCGGCGCATCAAAATCCTGCGAAATGCGCTGCGAAATCTGCACCTGCATGATGTCGCCGTCGACGATGTATTGCTTGCATTTCGCCACGGCTTTGAGAAACGCTTCCCTGCCAATTTCCGATACCGGCGCCGCTGGCGGTGCGCCAGGAACATACACAGGCAGCGGTGCCTGTTGCCGCAACGCCAGCCGCAATTCAGTCAATCGCCTCTGAGCGTTGGCATAGGCATTCGGCTGCGCCGGATCGGCATAGACAATCAGATAAAGCTTGCCGGAAAGATTGTCGACCACCGCCAGCTCATCCGACAACATCAGCACAATATCCGGCGTGCCGAGCACATCCTTTTTCTGCTGGTGCTCGTCCAGTTCCAATTTGCGTTCAATGTAGCGCACCGTGTCGTAGCTGAAATAACCCGCTAGTCCGCCGGCAAAACGCAGCGCGCCCTCGATTGGCGCAGCATTGAAGCGTTTGCGATATTTCTCTACAAACGCCAGCGGATCGTTGACGAAAACGTGCTCCACCATTTCGCTCTGACCGCCCGCTCGCGCGCGAACCACCGCGCATTCCTTGCCCTTTACACGCAGCCATTCACGCGCAGGCAGTCCAATAATCGAGTAGCGGCCAAAGCGCTCGCCACCAATCACCGATTCCAGCAGATAGGAAAATGGCTTGTTGCCCAGTTTTAGATAAATGGACAACGGCGTGTCGAGATCCGCGAAGGTCTCGAGCATGACGGGGATTCGATTATAGCCTTGGGCCGCGAGCGCGGCGAAGCGTGTTTCAGCAGAGTCGGACATGGTCTTTCAACATAACAAGTAAGCGGACAGGAATGGGCAATCGACAGCGAGCTAGAAAAAATCTAGCGCCAGTTATGCCATCGCCACGTCCACACTTGTTTGCTGAAAGTCATGATCTGCTTTGGAAAGAAATTACTGAACCTGCGCAAGCTTAACGTATTTCAGGGCCGATGGCACATCGTCGATAAACGCATCGCAATCCAACCCGCGCAATTCCTGACCCTCGTTGTAACCATAGGGAACGATAAACACCGGCGAACCGGCTGCACGCGCCGCTTCGGCATCGTTGACGGAATCGCCGATCAGCAGAACTTCTGCCGGGGCCGCACCAAAGAATTCCGCTGCGTGTTGAAGTGGCAGGGGGTGAGGTTTCTTTTCGGCCAGCGAGTCGCCCGACAGGACAAGTTCGAAATAACCGGCAAGCCCGGTGCGCTCCAACAAAGGCAGTGTGAATTTCTCCGCCTTGTTGGTCACGCAGCCGAGGCGCAAACCCTTGTCCTTTAATGCACTCAGGCCATCGATCACACCGGGATAAGGCTTGGACGTATCGCCAAAACATTTTTCGTACTGACGCTCGAAATTGGCCACCGCCACTTTCAGCGCCGTAGGCCCGGGTTCCCCGACTGCATCCTTCAACGTTTTCGACACCAGATTGGGAATCCCCTTGCCGACGTATGCGGCAATCACCGTCGGCGCGAGCGGCGCAAATCCCAGTGAAGCGCGCATCATATTGGCTGCGGTGACGATATCGCCCACGGTATCCAGCAGTGTCCCGTCGAGGTCCAACAGCACCGCTTTCAACGGCACGGGGAAAGCAAATTTCGGCTTCGCGCGCAGGCGAATTTTCTTTGGCGCTGCGGCCGCCTCTGCCGCACCGGCAGGCGCTTCTGCAGGAGCATCGGCTGGAGAACCAGCATCCATGCGGCTCTCCAAGGCATCTCCTTCGGAAGCCGCGCCGGTACTGGGCTCCGGGGCGGGTGCCTCGGTGAAATTTTCCGGCAGATCGGTGCTCATGCGCTCACCTTTGCCAGCTCGGCGCGCATGGTTTTGATCGCATCGCCATAGTTGCCCTGACCGAAAATCGCCGAGCCAGCGACGAAGGTATCGGCTCCTGCGCGTGCGACGTCAGCGATATTGTCAGCCTTCACGCCGCCATCCACTTCCAGCCAGATATCGCGACCGGATTGCTCAATCCGCGCCTTGGCTTCGCGCAATTTTTGCAGCGCGCCGGGAATGAACTTCTGCCCGCCAAAGCCCGGATTCACCGACATGATGAGGATCAGGTCGACCTTGTCCATCACGTAATCCAGATACGACAACGGCGTGGCGGGATTGAACACCAGTCCAGCCTTGCAGCCTGCGTCGCGAATCAATCCCAGCGTGCGATCAACATGGTCCGACGCTTCGGGATGGAAGCTGATAATGTCCGCTCCCGCCTTGGCGAAATCGGGTGCGATGCGGTCCACCGGCTTGACCATCAGGTGAACGTCGATCGGGATTTTCCCGCCAGCCGCCGTTTTCGCATGCGGCCGCACCGCCTCGCAAATCATCGGGCCGAATGTCAGATTGGGAACGTAATGGTTGTCCATCACGTCAAAGTGAATGACATCCGCACCGGCGGCGATAACGTCGCGAACTTCCTCCCCCAATCGGGCGAAGTCGGCGGAAAGAATGGATGGAGCGAGACGATAATTCATGGAGCCGAATTCTACGCGAAGTTGCCCCTTGCCCAGCGTGATACGATGCCGCGCATGACTGAAGAAAAGAAATATTCGATGAGCGTGACCGCACAGGCGTTTTACCTGCCCGATCAGTCGGACGAGGAAAACGATCAGTATGTGTTCGCCTATACCATCCGCATCACCAATACCGGCACCGTGACCGGCAAAGTTGTCAGCCGGCACTGGATCATTACCGATTCGGACAATCAGGTGCAGGAAGTGCGCGGCATGGGCGTGGTCGGTGAACAACCCAGCATCAAGCCCGGCTCGTCATTCGAATACACCAGCGGCTCCTCGCTCAACACCATGGTCGGCACCATGCGCGGCACCTATCAGGTCACCGCCGAAGACGGTACAAAATTCGAAGCCGCAATTCCCGAGTTCACGCTATCGGTGCCGCGGGTGCTGCACTGACGCCCTACGATTCGTTGCGTGGCGGATCGGTCGGCTTTTCCTTTTTCTTCTTCGGGAACGTCCACCAGACAATAAACACCGCCAGCCCGAACGCCAGCAACACCTCAAACAACACCCACGCCATCGTCGATTCTCCACACCCGCCGTTATACTGCCGGCACTATGACATTGACCCTGCGCCGCGTCCATAAATTCCCGGTTGCATTCATCTTCCTGTTGGCAGGCTGCGCGTCACCGCCACCGCCCGCGCCCCCAGCCGCCGCTCCTGTGGCATGTCCCGTGTGTCAGGTTTGCACGACCTGTCCGGAGCCCGCGCCATCGGCATTACTCCCGGAGTTGACTACTCCTGCCGTCACGCCGGAAACACCGCGCGGCCGCCTGGAGCGAACCCAGTGGGACGCACTAGTGAACTTTGGCAGCGACGACCCAACCGAAGCATTGACCGCATTCCTGCAAAGCTGCTCGATGCTGCTGACCAAGCCGGAATGGATTGATGTCTGCACCAGCGCAAGCCGCCTCTCCGCCAAATCCGGTGCCGAAACCACCAGGCAATTCTTCCGCGACAACTTCGAGCCCTACCGCGTCATCAATGCCGATGAAAGCGAAACCGGCACGGTGACTGGTTATTACGAACCGCTGTTGCGCGGTTCGCGCGTCAAGACGGCTGAATTCAAGTATCCGCTCTACGCGTCGCCGCAGGACCTGATCACCGTCGATCTTTCCGAGGTCTATCCGGATCTCAAATTCCGCCGCCTGCGTGGCCGCATTGTCGGCAATAAACTCATTCCCTATCTCGACCGCAGCGAAATCGACGGCAAGGCTTCGCCATTGCGTGGCTTGGAAATCGCATGGGTGGATAACCCGGTCGAGCTGTTCTTTCTCGAAATCCAGGGTTCCGGTCAAATCCAGTTGCCCGACGGCAGCCGCATGCGCGTGGGCTACGCCGACCAGAACGGACACCCATTCCGCTCGGTGGCCGGCCAATTGATACGCCGCGGCGAGATCAAGGCAGAACGCGCCTCGATGCAAGGCATCAAGGAATGGGCGAGGAAGAACCCGCGCAAGGTCACGCAATTCCTCAACACCAACCCCAGCTTCGTCTTCTTCAAGGAATTGCCCGGTGATCTATCGGGACCGATCGGCACACTCGGCGTCCCTCTGACCGCCGAACGCTCGATCGCGGTCGATCAACGTGTGATTCCGCTGGGCGTCCCGGTCTATCTTTCCACCACTTATCCCGGCAGCAAACAGGAGCTCAATCGCCTGATGGTGGCGCAGGATACCGGCGGTGCCATCAACGGCGCGGTGCGCGCGGATTTCTACTGGGGCTTTGGCGATGATGCCGGCGCGCAGGCCGGGCGCATGAAGCAGCGCGGCCGCATGTGGGTGCTGCTGCCGAAAGGTTACGACCCCAACGCCAACCTTGAAGCGGCAACCGCGGCCACGACACCCGCGACAAAGATGACCACGAAACTCACCGAACCCAAAAAGGAATCGCCATGACCATCGCCTTCTGGTGCGTGCTCGTCGCCGGCTTGCTGCCGTATGTCGCAGTCGGTATCGCGAAGTCGGACAAGTCCTATCTCGCTAACAATCACGCGCCGCGTGAATGGGAAGCCGGTCTGAAAGGCCGCCAGGCGCGGGCGCATGCTGCGCATCTCAACAGCTTCGAAGCATTCCCGTTGTTTGCTGCCGGCGTGCTGATCGCCGCGTTTTGCAAGGCGCCGCAGGATATTGTTGACGGCATCGCGATTGCGTTCGTGGTCACACGTCTTGTGTACATTGCCTGCTACGTACATGACAAGGCGTCGCTGCGCAGCTTTGTGTGGGTGGTCGGCCTGGCGTTGTGCATGGCGCTGTTTTTTGTTGCTGCCAGCAGCCGCTGACTATTAGTCAATGTAAAACGGCTGCCTCGGCAGCCGTTTTATTTTGAATGTTGCGTCGCGACTACTTGCGGGCATCTGCGACGTTTGCCGCCGCCGCTTTGGCCGAGACCAGCTTCGCTTCCATCTTGTCTTTGGGAAGAATGCCCGCGATGCGCTCACCATCCTCGAAGAAAGTGGTCGGCGTACCAGTAACGCGCAGACTGCGGCCGACAGCGACAATCTTGTCGATCGGGTTTTCACACGTACCTTTTGCGGTCGGCTGACGCTCGCGCAGCATCAGGTCCTGCCACGCCTTGAGGCGATCAGGAGAACACCATACCGCTTTGGATTTGTCGGTCGAATCCTGCGCCAGAATCGGATACGGAAAAATATAGGCCGTGATGTTGTCCAGCGAATTCACATCCTGCTCAAATTTCTTGCAGTAACCGCAGTTCGGATCTTCAAAGATCGCCATCTTGCGTGCACCATTGCCACGCACCAGCTTGATCGAATGCTCGAAAGGCAAATCGGCAAATTTGATTGCTGTCAGCTTCTGCAAGCGAGCTTCGGTCACGTTTTGTTTGCTGGCGACATCCACCAGCGTGCCGATAATCAGATAGCTGACTTTTTCGTCGGTGTAGATAATCTCACCGCCAGCGTAAATCTCCCATAGATCGCCATAGCCAGCCTTGGTGACGCGGTCGACTTTGACTTCGGTGTATTTTTTCTCGAACTCTTTCTTGATCACTTCGGGGTTGGCCAGTGCGTTAAAAGAAAACGCTGCCAGCAGCAGACATAGGGCGGTTTTGATGGTTTTCACAGCAGTTCCTTGATTTTGATGCGCTTGGATTTTCATGCGAATTCGATAGGGCACGGTCGTTTTGGTTCAACCAATCTGCCATTCCCGACCTAACGGGTGGCGTAGTCTACCAGTACCGACTTTGCCGCCGGCAGCCGATTAATCATGCGCATGCCGTCATTACGCAGCCAGCGTGCAGACGATGACTCGCTCAGATACAGCGAACGCATGCGATCGGTCACTTGGCCAACCGCCATTGCCGCCTCGCGCCGCGCCCGCTCGTACGTGCGCAGCACCGCCAGATCGCCAATACGGGAGAACTTCGATCTGTCGTGCAACACCTCGCACATCTTACGTGCGTCGGCAAAACCCAGATTCACGCCCTGACCAGCGAGCGGATGCACCGCATGAGCGGCATCGCCCATCAGTGCCAGCCCCGGCTGCGCCCAGTTTTCGGCGGTAATGCGCGCCAGTGGAAAGCGCGCCACCGGCGAAACCAGCGAAAGACCACCCAATTCTTGATTTCCGGCTTCAGCCACACGCGCGCAAAGCTCTGCTTCCGGTAGTCCGGTCAACTCCTTTGCCGCATCGCGCGTCACAGACCAGACAATCGAAATATGCTTGCCCGGCAGCGGCAAATACGCCAACACCGAATCCGACTTGAACCATTGACGTGCAACATCGCCATGCGAACGCTCGCAGCGGAAATTGGCGACCACGCCGTCACTGTCGTAATCCTTGCTGCGCACGGGAATGTCGGCCCATTCGCGAATCTGCGAGCGATTGCCATCGGCCGCGATCAGCAAGTCAGCTTTCAATATGCTGCCGTCTGCCAATGAAATCGCGCGCGCGTTTACGTTCGTCGCTGCATCATTTGTCGTCATCGAAACCGGCGCTGCGCCGCGCCTGATTTCAACATTTCCATCTTGCGTCAGCCTCGTTTCCAGCGCGTGCATCACGGCAGCGTGTTCGACAATCGTCGCCAGCGGCTGGCCGTGCTTGAAGTCGAGCTCACTACCCTCGCCATCGCCCCACACCTGCATGGCACGAACCGGCGCAGTACGCGCGCGCGCTGGCGATGCGCCAATTTCATCCAGAAAACCCATCGATGCCGGCGACAGCGCATATACGCGGTGATCGAACGGCTGCGGCAGTGCGCCTTGGCCGGATGCGGCGCGTTCGATCACGCAGACCTCAATTCCCGGCAAGCGCGACGCCGCAATGGCAAAGCTCAAACCAACCGGGCCGCCACCGACAATGACGATGCGCGCGCTCACTTGGCAGCTCCGAACAACATGCGCTTCGCCAGCGCGCGACGAGCGCCGGGCAGCAGGTCGATCATCGCCAGCCCAATTCCGCGCGGCACACGCGTCAGCAAATGATTGTTGCTGAATGCGCCGACCAGAAAATCGGTGAAGCCCACGCTGCGCTCGACATCGCGGTCGCGCGACGTTTCATATTGCTGCAAAACCTGCGCCGCTGGTTCCTTGCTCGACGCCAAGCGACGCGAAAGATCGTCCGCATCGCGCAACCCCAAATTAAAGCCCTGCCCCGCCACCGGATGCAACGCCTGCGCTGCATTGCCTATCACCGCGATATGCCCCGCCACGCGTGAAGAAACGGTGCGCAACTTCAGGGGGAAGCTGCGGCGATTGGCGATGGCAGTAAAGCGCCCCGCACGATGACCGAAGTGTTCCCGAAACGCTGCCAGAAACGTCGCTTCATCCACAGTCTTCAATTCTTCGATACGCTCGGGCGCCGTTACCCAGACCATCGAATACTCACGCTCGCCGCCGTGCGGCAGCAACGCGGCTGGACCTTCCGGCGTAAAGCGTTCGTAAGCCGTGCCGCGATGCGCGCGGTCCGCCGTGATGTGGCCCAGCAGCGCGCTTTGTGCGTAATCCTTTTCCTCGATCTTGAGCGATGGGACCTTGGACAGATTGGCGCCGCCATCAGCCAGAATCACCGCATCGGCCTCAAGCTTGTGCTCTGCACCGCCATGCGCGTAACGCACATCGACATGATCGCCAGCTTCATCGAATGCCGACACTGCTGCGCCGCGCAGCACGCGAATCTTCTGCTGCTCCAATTGCGTATCCAGCGCTTGCTGCAAATCGGCATACGTCAGCACATAGCCGAGCGCCGGCACACCGGCATCATCGTGCGACATGCGCATGCGACCGAATCCACCGCGCTGCGAGGTGTGAATGGTGAGGATTTCAGTCGGTGCCAAACCGTCCCAAACGCCGCAAGTGTCGAGAATTTCGCGGCTTCCATGCGAAAGCGCCAGCGAACGCGATTCGCGCGAGGGACCTTCGCGTGCTTCCAGCAACGTGATGTCTACACCCAGCCGCGCAGCCAGCAACGCAAAGGTGGCGCCGACCGGGCCGGCGCCGACGACAACGACCTTGCGCAAGCTTTGCCCTTCCCCGGCGGAGGCCGGGGCCCAAGTTGGTTGGATTGATTCAATCATCTAGATTGGCCCCCGGCCTCCGCCGGGGAAGGGAAATCACTCCCATTTAGCCGTTGGTCAGCGCCTCAACATCCTTCACCGACTTCGGACAGGTTTCGGTGAGGTTGCGGTTGCCCTTTTCGGTAACGAGGATGTCGTCCTCGATGCGCACACCGATATCCCAGAAGTGCTTCGGCACATTGTCTGCCGGGCGGATGTACAGGCCTGGTTCCACCGTAACCACCATGCCGGGCTTGAGAGAAATCCATTTGCCGTCGCGCTTGTAATCGCCGGCATCGTGCACATCCAGCCCCAGCCAGTGGCCGGCGCGGTGCATGTAGAACTGCTTGTAGGTTTCCTTTTCCAGCACCGATTGCAGAGAACCCTTGCACAGCTTGAGATCGATCAGGCCTTGCGCCAGCACCTCGTTGGCCACATCGTGATATCGGCCGAACGCCGCACCCGGCTTCACAGCCTTGATGCACGCCAATTGGGATTCCAGCACCAGCTCGTAAATATCCTTTTGCGGACCGCTGAACTTGCCGCCGACCGGGAAGGTGCGGGTGATATCGGCAGCGTAGCTTTCCAGTTCGCAACCGGCGTCGATCAGCATCAGATCGCCCTTCTTGATCTGCGCGGAATTCTCGCGATAGTGCAGTACGCAGGCATTGCCGCCGGTGGCGACGATGCTGCCATATGCCGGCTGGCGCGCACCATTGCGCACGAACTCATGCAGGATTTCAGCCTCCACCTGGTACTCGAACATGCCCGGCTTGGCCATGCGCATCGCGCGCGCATGCGCATCGGAAGAAATCTTGCCGGCACGCGCCATGATGTCCACTTCCGCCTTGTCCTTGATCAGGCGCATCTGGCCGACAATGCTGCGCAGATCGCGTAGTTCCGCCGGCGCGGTGATGCCCTGACGGGAGCGGCTGCGCACCACGTTCAGCCAGCGTGTGATCGACTGATCCCATTCGGCCGATGCGCCTACCGGCGTGTACACCACATCCTGATTGCCCATCAGGTCAGGAATGCGCGAGTCCAATTCGCTGATCGAATACGACTCATCGAAATCGAACACTTCCTTGCCCATCAGCGGGCCGAAGCGGAAACCGTCCCAGATTTCGCGCTCCATGTTCTTGTCGCGGCAGAACAGGATGTGGCGCGGCTTCTTGCCCAGCACGATCGCCAGCACCGCCTCCGGCTCGCGGAAACCGGTGAGGT
>JAEUNB010000118.1 GCA_016790625.1 Betaproteobacteria bacterium
CCGGCACGCTGTAGCCGACAGTGTCAGGCACGTTGATAGTCTTCGCGCCAGCGTTGATCACGGCTTCGAATACGCGGCAAAGGAAATCCATCTCGCTGCGCACCGCGTCTTCGGCGGAGAATTCCACGTCGTCGCAAAAGGTGCGCGCGAACTTCACCGCATCGACCGCCGCTGCCAGCACCTGATCCGGCGACATGCGCAGCTTGTGCTGCATGTGAATCGGTGACGTGGCGATGAAGGTGTGAATGCGGCCGCGTGCAGCGGGCTTGATTGCCTCACCTGCCTTTTGAATGTCGGCCGCCTGCGCGCGCGACAGTGAACAGACGGTCGAATCCTTCACCGCGCTGGCGACAGCGTGAATTGCCTCGAAATCGCCCGGGCTGGCTGCTGCAAATCCCGCTTCGATCACATCGACTTTCATCTTTTCCAGTTGCTTGCCGATGCGGACCTTTTCTTCCTTGGTCATCGATGCGCCAGGGCTTTGCTCGCCATCGCGCATGGTGGTATCAAAAATGATCAGCTTGTCCATTGCCTGCTCCAAAACATGAATTTCCGGGGTCAAGTCCGGAACGTGAAAATGCTCATTCGCTCTATTTTACGAGCGCCGGGTACTACGGAGGGAGGGGGAGATTTATGTGCGCGCCGGGCGCAGCAGGGACAGCAGCAGGCCGAGCGACAGAATCAGGTTCGCTGGCGAGGAGGTAATGCCTGGAAGTGAACGAAAAACCGAGTTCATGAAAGCCACTATAGCGTGAGCGGGATGGCGGCGCAACTCAGGCGTCGGCAGCAGGCGGCTTTTTCTCGCCACGCATCAGGCGCATCGCCCCCAGCACATAACCTGAAGCCGCGTAACAGACAAACAGGCCGAACAGCACATGCGCAGGGTCTATCGAAATCAAGAGGTAAACGAGGAGCACAGCTGGCACCACCCAAAACGGCACGCTCTTCCTCAAATTGAAACCTTTGCCGCTGTAATAAGGCACCGTCGTGATCATGGTCACACCGGTAAACACCACCATGCCCCATGCAATCCACGCCACATCGCCGCCCTTGATCTGCCAATCGTTCAACACCCAGATCATGCCGGCGACGAGACACGCGGCCGCCGGGCTCGGCATCCCCTGAAAGTAATTCTTGTCCACCACGCCGATGTTGGTGTTGAAGCGCGCGAGCCGCAGTGCCGCACCAACACAATGAATAAACGCCGCGATCCAGCCCCATTTTCCCAGCGGCTGCAACGCCCACACATAAGCCACCAGCGCGGGGGCTGCGCCGAACGAGACCATGTCGGAAAGCGAATCAAGCTGCGCGCCGAATTCGCTTTGCGTGCGCGTCATACGCGCGACCCGGCCATCGAGGCCATCGAGCACCATGGCGCAAAAGATCGCGATACAGGCCTGTTCATAGTGACCGTTCATGCCCTGCACGATGGCGTAAAACCCGGCGAACAGCGCGGCGCAGGTAAACAGGTTCGGCAGGATGTAGATGCCCTTCTTGCGGCGCTCGGGATCGAGCAGGCCTTTGCGGATTTTCGGGATCGGGCTATTCATGACGGGATTGTAGCTTGGCGGCTTTCTAACCGTTAAGCGGGCGGTCGCCCATCGCTTCGCCCATGCGGATTGCACCTGCGGGTTGCCATTGCGAATTGAACGCGATTTGTCCTTTGGGGAACAGCATCACCACGGTGGAGCCCAGCAGGAAGCGGCCCATTTCGTCGCCGCGTTTCAATTGCACGGGTTTGTCGCCATAGTGCCATTCGCGAATGTCGCGAGTGCGCGGCGGATTGACCACGCCATACCAAACCGTTGCCATGCTGCCGACGATGGTGGCGCCGACCAGCACCAGCACCATCGGGCCGATTGCGGTTTCAAACACGCACACCACGCGTTCGTTGCGGGCGAACAAGCCGGGCACGCCACGCGCCGTGGTGGGGTTGACCGAGAACAGTTCGCCCGGCACGTAGATCATGCGCGTCAGCCGGCCATCGCAGGGCATATGGATGCGGTGGTAATCGCGCGGGCTCAAATAGAGCGTGGCAAAACTACCGTCGTTAAATTGCGCGGCGAGCTCGCGGTCACCGCCGACCAATGCAGCGGTCGAATAGTGATGGCCCTTGGCCTGGAAAATTTGGTCGCGCTCAATGGCGCCGAACTGGCTGATGGCGCCATCAACCGGGCAAAGGAAAGCCGCATCGGCCAACGGACGCGCACCCTCGCGCAACGGCCGGGTGAAAAATTCATTGAAGGTGGCATAACTGGCCGGATCGGGATTGACTGCTTCACTCATGTTGACGCCGTAGCGGCCGACAAACCAGCGGATGATTCCGGTGGTGACGCCACCCATGCGCGCGCCCGCAACGCGACCGGCAATCCAGGTCAGGAATTGCTTGGGCAGCAGATATTGCGGCAATACGGCAAGGCGGTCGGACACGGTGGCTTCAGGGGGAAACAGAGGCCGCCATTGTAGCCGAGTTACCCCTGCTTTCCGCACATGGCGGGATGCGCCCTAGCCCGCATTTGAAAGAAAAACTCCAGCATTGGAGCCGCTTCCAAGGCATTTTTGGCCTGGGGGCCGCACCAATGCTGGAGTTTCACCTACGATCAGACCTTGGTGGCGAAGGTTGGCCGGGCGCGCACCACGGCGTCGCCATGCCGCGCCCACCAGCGACGGGCATCGAACTCGGTCCACGACCATTCATGGCCGACGACTTCCAGCACCGAGGCGAATTCGGCCACCGAGTCGGGGCGCAACGCGCGATCCTTCTCCAAACACTGCGCCAACAAATCCGCCAGCGCTTCCGGCACGTCATGGCCCAGTGCACTGCCAACGTCACGCACCGGTTCGTTGAGCACTTTTTCGATCAATGCCTGATCGGCCACGTTCTCGAAAATCGGCCGCCCGCTCAGCAAGTAGAAGGCAACCGCGGCCAGCGCATAAATATCGGCACGCGCGTCGGCGTCGGCGGGATTTCGCAGCCGTTCCGGCGCCATGTACAGGGGCGTGCCCAGCACCCGCGAATGCTGCGTGAGATCGGCAGGCGTCGCGGGCGTGCCGACCGGTGTATCCGCAGGAATCGCCGACGGCCTGTTGCTCGCCGTTCGCAACTCCTTGACCAGACCGAAGTCCACCACCTTGACCACATCGTATGCGCCGCCCTGTGTGCACAACATGATGTTCTGCGGCTTGACATCGCGATGCACGAGCCCCTTCTCGTGCGCCTCGCCCAGCGAGCCGCAGACGTGTCGCAGCACATGGATCACCCGCCCCACCGGCATCGGGCCGGTGTGCTCGACGATCTCCGCCAGCGTTGCACCACGCAAATATTCCATCGCGTAATACGAAACCCCGGCCCGGGTGCGGCCGTAGTCGAAGATCTCGATCGTGTTGGGATGCGTGAGCTGGCTGCAGAGTTGCGCCTCGCGCTCGAACCGCGCGACGATCTCGTCGGTGGTGAGATGCATCTTCAGCACCTTTACCGCCGCTGGACGTTTCAAGTGTGCGTGCCTTGCCAGATAAACACGGCTGATGCCGCCCTCGCCGATCTGCTGTTCCAATGTGTATTGCCCCACGCGGCGCGCCTCGCGCAGTCGCAGTCGCAGCACCGACCAGGACGAAATGCCGAACAGCACGGCAAACAGCAGCAACACGGCGAGCAGGGCGGTAAAGGCGTTCAACACGTGGCGTAGCGGTTGATAGGCTTCCTCCGCATCCATTTCCAGCGCGAGGCCGAAATCGTATTCCGGCAGCCAGGTCCACGCACCCACCACGGTCGCGCCTCGGTAGTTGCGATAGGGCTCGAGCAACACACCGGTGCGGCGTTCAGCCGACGATCCGCCGCGCGATGAAGTGGCTTCGCTGGCGAGACGAGTCAGGGGTCGTTCGCCGGATGCGGCACTGAAGCCGGCCAGCAAGTCGCCGCCTGGATCGCGCACCGGCTGGCGCATGGCCATCCCGGCATTTTTATCGACCGCCGCCAGCGTGGGCCGGAAGCGGCTCTCCGACAAGAGCACCGGTTGCTCGTCGAAAGCGTAAGCCTCGCCGGTTTGTCCCGGTCGCGACACGCCGAGAATTTTGCTGAACTGGTCGTCGGCATATTTGCCGAAACCCAGCGAGGCGATGATGGCGCCATCGGCAGCGCGAATCGGCGCCTCGATCCAGATCACCGGCCGCGACGGCCCGGCTTCCGTCCATCTTGGCAACGCCTTGCCGTCGGCATAAGGACGAATGAAGCGCGTCTGCCCCTTGAACACAGGTGCCAGACTGGCGAAAAATTCTTCACCCGCGATCTGCCGTCCGCAGGTACCGCCCGCCACCGAGGCGGCAATGCGACCGCCCGGCGTAATAACGTGGTACGCGACGCTCTCTTCGGATTTGAAAAACGGCTGCAACGCGCGGCTGAGCTCTATGGCTTCCGGCAGCTGGCAAAACGCTGTCGAGTCGGCGCGGGAATTCGCCTCGGCCACCACGCGCTCGATATAGGTGCCGATAAGTGGGTTGGCGGTCCAGCGTTCAGCAAAGCGTTTCTTTTCTTCCACCCAGACCTGTATTGCCGTGGCCTGGGTATTGAGCAGGGTGGTAAGGCCGGTGGCGCGGCTTTCGCGCAGCGATTTGCTGACAGCGACATAGGTCCAGCCCGCCACGCCCACCAGCACCACGAAACTCAACGCAACCACTGCTGCCCACTTCGCTGTGCTGAAAGAGCCGGATGCCGCCAGCACGCGCGGCACCAGCGTCTCGAGTGCGCGCGCATCCGGCGATGCCGGTATCGACGGGTTGGTCGCGGCAGGTGGAATGGTATTCACGCAATCATGCTACGTGAACAGCGCTGTTTGATAAACCAGGGAAAGGGTTTCGCCTCAAGCTTGCACTTGAATCTCGCGCGGCCGCAGCAAAACAAAAGGGCCGGAAGACCCGGCCCTTTGTCGATTGGTCCTCAACGAAACGTCAGTTGCGGCTCTGATCAACCAGCTTGTTCTTTTTAATCCAAGGTACTTTCTGCGGGAATTCGCATCCCTTGGGATGCGCCGCAGAAAGCCCAAGCCCGATGCAGCGGGCGCGGAGAGTCCCTCTAGTTACGACTCTGGTCAACGAGTTTGTTTTTCTTTATCCACGGCATCATTGAACGCAGCTTCTCACCGACCTCCTCGATCGGATGCTCGGCCAGCAAGCGGCGCTTGGCCGTCAGCGTCGGCGCACCGGCCTTGTTTTCCAGAATAAAGCTCTTGGCATACTCGCCGGTCTGGATGTCCTTCAGTGCCTGACGCATCGCCTGCTTGGTTTCATCGGTGATGATCTTCGGCCCCGTGACGTACTCGCCATACTCGGCATTGTTCGAGATCGAGTAATTCATGTTGGCGATGCCGCCTTCATAAATCAGGTCGACGATCAGCTTGGTCTCGTGCAGGCATTCGAAGTACGCCATTTCAGGCGCGTAGCCGGCTTCCACCAGCGTGTCGTAGCCGGCCTTGATCAGCTCGACAATGCCGCCGCACAAGACGGTCTGCTCGCCGAACAGATCGGTTTCGGTTTCTTCGCGGAAATTGGTTTCGATCACGCCACCACGCGAGCCACCGTTGGCTTTGGCATACGACAGCGCCAGATGCTTGGCCTTGCCGGAGCGATCTGCATGCACAGCGATCAACGAGGGCACGCCGCCCCCGGCGACATAAGTGGATCGCACCAGGTGGCCCGGACCCTTCGGTGCAATCATGATGACATCGAGATCTTCACGCGGCGTCACCACGCCATAGTGAACATTGAAGCCGTGCGCGAAAGCGAGTGCCGCACCCTTCTTGATGTTTGGGTGGACTTCGTTCCTGTAAACCTCACCAATGTTTTCATCGGGCAGCAACATCATGACCACATCGGCGCTCTTCACCGCATCGGCCACTTCCGCCACCTTCAGTCCGGCCTTTTTTGCCTTGTCCCAGGATGATCCGCCCTTGCGCAGACCGACCGTGACCTTTACGCCAGAATCATTAAGGTTTTGTGCGTGCGCGTGGCCCTGCGAGCCGAAGCCTACGATGGTGACCTTCTTGCCCTTGATCAGCGAGAGGTCACAATCTTTGTCGTAATACACTTTCATGGTTTTCTCCGAGAGTAATTCGTTACTACGCTTTGACAATCCACTCGCCGCGGCCTAATCCACATGCGCC
>JAEUNB010000127.1 GCA_016790625.1 Betaproteobacteria bacterium
CGCCAACGCGGGTATCCCGATTTTCATGGCGCACGGCACGGCCGACCCGGTGGTGCAGATTGCGCTGGCGCGAAAATCGCGCAGCAAACTGGAAGCTGAGGGCTACGCCGTCGAGTGGCGCGAATACCCGATGCAGCACAACGTGGTGATGGAAGAAATCGAAGAAATCGGCCAGTGGCTGGTGAAACGCTACAAATCGCCAATCATCCTCGCGTAGGCACGGCTACGGCGCCGGTGTCGCCAGCGGCTTGCCCTTTTCCACTACATACGTCGCCAGCACCTTGGTCGCGCCACCATGCGCCTTGGCGTCGTGCACCTTGCCGGCCGGGATGAAGTAGCTATCCCCTGCCTTGAGCATCTTTGGCACCTCGCCCTCGATCTCCATCATCGCCGATCCTTCGAGGATGTAGCCGGTTTCGGGGCCATTGTGCGTATGGCGGCCGGCTGCGCCACCAGCGGGAATTTCCGCCATGCCGAGCACCACCTCGCGGGTGGCGTCCACGTCGCCCTTCTGCAGCAGCGTGCGCTTGATGGCGGGCGCCTGGGCAACGGCAATGCCGGCGAACATGACCAGCAAAATGGTGGCGGGGATCTTGCGTTTCATGGCGTGCTCCTCTCGAACAAAAAGAATCAAACGGTGACGGCTATGCGCGACAGCACGTCGCGCAACGGCTGCGGTAACGCGACCGGTCGGCGAGATTGGCGATCCACGTACACGTGCACAAAATGGCCCTCGGCGACGGCCTCATTGCCGCCATCGCGAAACAAGGCAATCTCATAGCGCACGCTCGAATTGCCCAGCTTGGCGACGCGCACGCCGGCGGCGATGCGATCAGGAAAAGCAATCGAGGAAAAATACTTGCATCCGGTTTCGACCACCAGACCGATCACCGGACTTTTCTCAACATCGAGCATGCCCTGCGAGATCAGGTATTCGTTCACCACCGTATCAAAGTAGGCGTAATAGACCACGTTGTTGACGTGACCATAGGCATCGTTGTCCGCCCAGCGGGTGGTAATCGGCAGGAAGTGCTTGTAATCGGCGCGAACACCGGGACGCGCCTTGGAATCAGCCATGCTTGAGCGCGTCCATTTGCAGGGTGCGTCCGGGGTCGAACTTGACGTGCGGGATCACCGTCGGCAGCGGGCATGAAGCCGGGTCAAAGAAAATAGCAATTTCTTCGCGCCGCTTGATCACATCCTGATAGCCCATGTTGATCAACGCCTGGCAATAATCCTTGTCGAACAGCATATAGCTCGCCAGCGTCGCGCCACCCTTGCGCATGGCGCCGATGGTACGCATCAGCAGGCGAATGGTCCACGGCAGGTCGCGCACGTGCTGGAACGCCAGTTTTTCCAGCGGCTCCTGCGGACATGCGACGCACACATCGACGTGGTGCAGGTTCATACCAGAAGTTTTCAATTTCTCATGATCCACCACCGTCAACGTGTTGTTCACTCGCTGCAGCAATTCGATATCCACAGCGAGAGTATCGAGAAAGATCGACGCCATGGCATGACCGGCGATCTGTGCCAGCGAGGGATAGTTGTCTCCATTGACGCGCTCCGGCACATCCTTCACCAGCTTGGCGGTACCAATCACGAACACGCGCTCGGCGCCCAGATGCAACGCCGGGCTGCACGGCGCCATCTGCCGGATCGAGCCATCGCCGAAGAATTCGCGGTTGATCTTGATGGCGGGAAACGCAAATGGAATCGCGGCCGATGCCATCAAGTGCTCGGTGCGCAGCTGGCTCACGCGTATTCCCACGCGCTGCGAGCGGCGCCAGCCCTGCACTTCCGGTGCTGCCTGGAAGAAAGCGCAGTTCTGGCCGGACGTGTAGCCCGCTGCCGTCACCGACACCGCGCGCAACACGCCGCTCTCGAGATGCGCGGGAATGCGCTTCAGATCAGCATGTTTTGCGATCAGCGCTTCCAGCGGCGAATTGTCGAACAGCGACACGCGGTGGTTTTTAGTGATCGCCCCCAGCAGGAAGGCGGACAACCATTTGGAACTGTTGCGCGCGACACCGGGGAAATCAGTGCGATAAACCTGATCAGGGGTAAAGTTGGTCCAGACATCGATCAGCGTCTCGACACCTTGGGCAAAATTGTCGGCGTGTACTGCCAGCACGGCGGCGTTGATTGCGCCGGCCGAAGTACCGGTAATAATCGGAAACGGATTTTCTTGCGGATGGCCGAGGATTTCAGATAGCGCCTTCAGCACACCCACCTGATAGGCCGCGCGAGCGCCGCCGCCCTGGAGCACCAAGGCCACGCCCGGGTGGCGCGCATTCCGGATCTTACTGTCGGTCTGCGGCGAACTCACTCGATGCGTCCTCCTGGGTTTATCAACGCTGGATTTGCACTCCAGCCGTTGGCACAACATCCGTCAGCGCTGCTGAAACGATTCCTGCAGGTGAATGACGTTGTCTTCCTCGATCACCGATGCCGCGCGGCCCAGCAGCGTGTAGACCGGCATCATGCCTTTGCCCTTGACCTGTATCTGCTGCACCGAGTCGAATCGGTAACGATTGTGCAAGCGGCGGAAAGTCACAGTATCAACCTGCGTGCCGCCTGGCTGCGCCTCGGACGACATGCGGCTGGCGATATTCACCGTATCACCCCACAGGTCGTAGCTGAATTTGCGGCGACCAATCACTCCAGCGACCACCGGGCCGGTGGCCAGGCCGATGCGCAACGCCAGCTTTTCACCGTTGGAGGCCGTGTAGCGGGCGACAAAGGAGTGCATTTCCTGCGACATATCGGCCATCGCATCGACATACTGCAGGTCGCCGCTGCGCAGGCCGCCGGCCGCCATGTACGCATCGCCGATGGTCTTGATTTTCTCGATGCCGTAGCGCTCGGCCAGCAGATCGAATTCAGAGAAAATATTGTTCAGCAGCTGCACCGTTTCGTTCGGCGACATCTCTTCCGACATATGGGTGAAATTTACAATGTCGGCAAACATCACCGTCACATCGGCGTGGCCATCGGCGATATTGGTTTCCTGCCGCTTCAGGCGGTCGGCGATCGGTTCCGGCAGGATATTGAGCAGCAGCCGCTCGGACAATTCCTTTTCCAACTTCACTTCGCTGGTCTGCGCATCGACTGCGCTACGCAGCTTCAGTTTTTCGCGCGAGAAATACCACAGCAACACATAGACCATGGCTGAGATCGAGACAAAATTCAGCACGAAGAACACGGCAACGGTGCGCATGTCCACGGCCTTGGCATCCCATTGCAGCACATAATCGAACATGCCGGACATGGCCGTCATGAAAATGTAGGCAACAAACCACGGCACCGATTCGCGGGTACCGAGAATGACGATGGCACCCACCGGCGCCAGCAAGGCCCACAGCGATACCCCCGACGCGTTGACGAAATTGCCGATCGACCATTGCATGATGAACGGTGTGAACAGAAACATGGTCAGCTGCGTCACGCAGAACAGCGCCAGCTTGCGAGTCTTGATGAACAGGAACATGTTGCCGGCCGACAGTAGCAGGTAGGTCAGCGGTATCGCGGTTGAGAATCTGAGGCCGAAGCTCCAGTAAATCGCCAGCCACAGCATCGAGGCAAACGCCATCAGTGCGGTGGAAAATATCAGCATGTCACCAGACAGCTTTTCCTCCGGTGTGATGCCGCGCGACGCCGAGTTGGCGCTGAGTATCGAGCTGATGGAGGGTTCCTTCGCGATCATGCGTTTGTGCGGTTATGCCGTCTGCGAACGTTTGCCTGAGGATAAAACACCGACCTGAAGTTGCGCGTCTTGCCCTGAAATGCCCCTGCGCGCTCTGGCTATTGTGGTCTGAATTTGGTCTGCAACGATTATGACACAAGTGCTTTTTTCGTCGGCGGCATTCTCGTAACAAACCATTCCGCCACCTGCGTCATGGAGCGCTACAAGCCGATGCGCTAAAATATTGGACTTTTCAAGCCTCATTTTCGTTTTTCGGAGACGCAACATCATGTCAATGTCAGACCGCGACGGACTCATCTGGTACGACGGCAAGCTGGTTCCCTGGCGCGAAGCCACCACCCATGTGCTGACGCATTCGCTGCATTACGGCCTCGCGGTATTCGAGGGCGTACGTGCCTACAAATCCGAGATTGGTACCGCGATCTTCCGCCTGAAGGAGCACACCCAGCGCCTGTTCAATTCCGGCAAGATTTACCAGATGGCCATGCCCTACAGCATGGAAGAAATCATGGAAGCGCAGCGTGAAGTGGTGCGCGTCAACAATCTCGAAAGCTGCTACTTGCGGCCACTAGCGTTCTACGGCTCGGAAAAAATGGGCGTCAGTCCCAAGGGCGCCAAGGTTCACATCACCATCGCCGCCTGGCCCTGGGGCGCCTATCTCGGCGAGGACGGGCTGAAAAAAGGCATTCGCGTAAAGACTTCTTCGTATGCCCGCCATCACGTCAATGTCACCATGGCGCGCGCCAAGGTAGCATCGACCTATGCCAATTCCATCCTCGCCAACAACGAAGCCACCGACCATGGCTACGATGAAGCTTTGTTGCTGGACACCGAGGGCTACGTGGCCGAAGGCGCCGGCGAGAACCTGTTCATCATCCGCGACGGCAAGATCGCCACGCCGGAACTGACCTCTGCACTCGATGGCATTACCTGGCGCTCGATCCAGCAAGTGTGCGCGGATCTGGGCATCCCGGTTGAGCCGCGCAAGATCACCCGCGACGATGTGTATATCGCCGACGAAGCGTTCTTTACCGGTACCGCCGCTGAAGTCACGCCGATTCGTGAGCTCGATGGCCGCATCATCGGTGCCGGTTCGCGCGGCCCGATCACGGAAAAAATCCAGACCGCGTTCTTCGATATCGTCAATGGCCGCAATCCGAAGTACCACCATTGGCTCACGCCGGTAAAATGAGGCAGACATGAGCGCCCCTACCGATCTGAACCGGACTCACATCGACGTCACCGCTGCCGACCTTCCGCTGCATTGCCCGATGCCGTCGATGAAACTTTGGAACACCCATCCCCGCGTGTTCATCGACGTCACCTCGACCGGCGAAGCGAAGTGCCCTTATTGCGGCACGGTGTACAAGCTGTCCGGTCCCGTTAAGTCGCATCACTGAGAACATCGCCCCTGCCACGCCAATGCGCTGCCTGATCATCGCCCCGTCGTGGATAGGCGATGCGGTGCTGTCGCAACCGCTGCTGCGGCGAATCCGTGCGCAACATCCCGATGCGGTGATCGAAGTTTTCGCCCCGCCCTGGGTGGCGCCGGTCTATCGGCGCATGGCGGAAGTAGCGAACGTGATCGACAACCCGTTCGGTCACGGTGCGCTGCAACTGGCTGCGCGCCGCCGTATCGGCAAGCAGTTGGGCGAAGGCGGCTATGCGCGCGTCTGGGTGTTGCCCAACAGCTTCAAATCCGCGCTCATCGCCTGGTTTTCCGGCATTCCCGTGCGCACCGGTTTCCGCGGCGAGAAACGCGGCTGGATTCTCAACGACTGCCGTGATCTCAATGAGCAGGCGTTGCCCACCATGGCAGAGCGCTTCGCAGCGCTGGGTGACGCAGCGAATGTTCCCTTACCTCCGCTTGCCGACCCCCAGCTTCAGATTGACGCCGCCGCACGCGACGCTGCCCTCAACCGCCTCGGGCTCAGTACTTCGCAACCGATTGTCGCCTTCTGCCCCGGCGCCGAATATGGCCCCGCCAAACGCTGGCCGGCGGCGCACTTTGCTGCATTGGCGGAATCGCTTCTAGCCCAGGGCAAGCAAATCTGGCTGTTTGGCGGCAAGGGTGATCGCGCCATCGCCGATGAAATTGATCGCCTGGCGGGCAAGCGCTGCAAAGTGCTGGCCGGTGAAACCCGGCTGGATGAAGCTATCGACCTGCTGAGCCTTGCCTCGCAGGTGGTGACCAACGATTCCGGCCTGATGCACATCGCCTGCGCGGTGGGCGTGCCGGTGACAGCACTATATGGTTCGTCGTCACCCGGTTTCACCCCACCACTTTCCCCGAAGGCACGCGTGGTCACGCTGAAGCTGGAATGCAGCCCGTGTTTCGAGCGAGTCTGTCCGCTGGGCCATTTTCGCTGCATGAACGATCTGACGCCTGCGGTGGTCGAACGCCACACCACGACCTGACTGGCGCATAATCCGATTTGAACGATGATTTCTGGAGTTTCCCGCATGAAAAGACTGGCCATCACTGCTTTCCTGACGTCCACCCTGATCGGTGCCGCCATTGCCCACGTGCCGGACCCTGTCTACGTCGATACCATCCAGCAATGGCGCGACGCGCGTGAAAAAGGCCTGCGCAATGACAATGGCTGGCTGACGCTGGCCGGTCGCTTCCAGATGAAGCCGGGCGTGAATACTTTCGGCACCGGCCAAGACAACGACATCGTGTTCCCACCCGAGCTGAAGGGCACTGGCCCGGAGCGCCTTGGCACCTTGACCGTCGATGCCAAGGGTAAGAAAGTGACGCTGAAACTGGCTGACGGAGTTTCCATGACCAGTGGCGGCACGCCATTTTCCGGCGAGCGCGCGATGGGCATCGGCACCGAGAAGCGCGATTGGGTGGCGCTGGGCCGTCTGAACATGCACATCATCGAACGCGACGGCCGCTACATCCTGCGTCTCGCCGACAACGAATCGCTGGTACGCAAGAATTTCCCCGGCCGCATCTGGTATCCGGTCAACGAGCACTTCAAGGTCGAAGCCAAATTCGTCGCCTACCCGCCCGGCAAGAAGGTGCCCATCGTTAACGTGATCGATGAAGTCTCTGACGAACCCTGCCCCGGCTACATCGAGTTCAAGCTGAAGGGCGTCACGCACAAGCTGGACGTAATCGGCGAAGACAAGGACGGCATGTTCTTCGTCATGCGCGACGGCACCTCGGGCGATACCACCTATCGTCCCTCCCGTTTCCTGTTCGTCGATAGCAAGCCAAAGTCAGGCGAGACCTTTACGCTCGATTTCAACAAAACT
>JAEUNB010000137.1 GCA_016790625.1 Betaproteobacteria bacterium
CTTGGCGTAACGCAGCGCGTTGCGCACCATGTTCTGCACCGCGCGCGCCATGTACTTGGGCTCGCAGGCGGCGTCGGCGATATTGGAATCAACCGCGACCGGAATATTGATGTCGCTTGCCTGCGCGGCTTCGATCTCGTCTTCCACCGCGTTCGGCAGCCAGCTTTCCACTGGGACCGGCTGCAGCGCGATCTGCGGTGCGGCGGCGTTACGTTCCAGGCGCGAGTAGAGCAGCATTTCCTGCACGAGGGCGTCGAGTTCATCCACGTCCTGGTGCATTTTCTTCAGCAGTTGCTCGCGCTCACCCGTGGTCTGCGCATCTTCCGCCAGCGAGATGGCGAAGCGCAGGCGCGCGAGCGGCGTTTTCAGTTCATGCGAGACAGCGTTGGTCAGGTCGCGCTGCGAGTGCACCAGCTTGCCGATGCGCTCGGTCATGCGGTTGAAGGAGTCAGCAATCGGCCGCAGTGCGGAGCTGGCGCGCATCTTCAGGCTGCCATCGAATTTACCCGCGCCGACTTGCTCGGCGGCGAGGTCGAGCTTTTTCATATCACGGCCAAAAACCCACAGCCACAGCAGCAGCGCCATCGCGTACAGCGTCGATTCCACCATCCAGGTGAAGACGATGGGGCGGAAGATGCCGAACACCAGCGGCTGCACCGGGGCCGGGGCCAGCAGCACGGCGACCTGATCGGTATCGAACAGCGTGCGGTACATCATCTGTCCGCTGCCATCGGGCAGGGGGCGCAGGTGCACATGCCCGCCGGCAATCTGCTCAACGTCGCCACTGGTGAGTTCGCCACTCAATGCCAGCGTGTCCAGTTTTTGCACATGGGCCGGCGTGCCGATGCGCTTCTGCAGGATATCGACGCGCGCGGACCACTCGGCTTGCGGATAGGGGCGCAGCGCTTCTTCAAGGAAAACGAAAGTACGGCGCACGCGTTCCTGCCCCGCGTTGGCGGCGTACTGCTTGTTTGTATTCTCGAACACCTGTCGCTGAATCAAGAACGATGTCAGCGAGGTGAGCAGGATAAACACCCACAACTTCAGGAACAGCTTGACCACGGCGGCAGACCTTTGAAACGGAAACGAGGAATTAAGGAAGCTCTGATTAAGTACAGTTCTAAGCCAGACTAGGCGAGAGCCAAAAATTTCCGACGCAGCATATGTTTGATATGTAAGGAGGAAATTTTTGGTGAGCAACAACGTATGGCGACGAAATGGACTTAATCAGAGCTTCCGTAGCTTACCAGCCGGTGGGACTGAATAGATAGCCGTGCGGACGCACCGTCTTGATATGCGCCGATGCGATGGCGTCGTCACCCAGCTTGCGGCGCAGGCGCGAGACGCGTGAATCGATCGAGCGGTCAATGCCGTCGTAATCCAGCCCGCGCAGCGATTTGAGGATCTCATTGCGCGGCAGCACGCGGCCGGCATTGGTCGCCAACAGCCACAGCAGATCGAATTCGGCGGTGGTGAGGTCGATGTTGTCGTTGCCGAGCTTTACTTCGCGCGAAATCTTGCTGATGCGCAGTTGGCCGAACTGCAGCGAATCGCCATCGCTGACAATCTTGTCTTGCGACGTCGAGCGGCGGAGTATTGCCTTGATGTGCGCCAGCAGCACGCGCGGCTGCACCGGTTTGGCGAGGTAATCATCGGCGCCCATTTCAAGTCCCAGCACCTGATCAATATCTTCGTCGCGCGCGGTGAGCATGACGATGGGGAGATCAGAGCCTTGATTGCGCAATTCGCGGCAGATGTCGAAGCCATCCATGCCGGGCAGCATCACATCCAGCACCACCAGATTCGGCTGCTCGCGGGCGATGCGCGCCAGCGCTTCGTCGCCACGATGCTCGATGGAGACTTTGATATTGCGTTTTTCCAGATACTCGGCAGTGAGCCGCGCGAGCTCGACATCGTCTTCAACGATCAGGACGCGATAGGCCTGTCCGGCAGGGTTTTGCATGACGTCGGGTTCGAGATCTGGGTTCAGTTTGGGAATGACCGGTTTTGACGATCGCATTTCGTATCCTCGCAGCATTGCTGACTCCGATAATGATGACTAATTATCGAGGATACGTGGGGAAAAGTGCAGTTGTGTACCATTGTGTAGCGAAATATCGCCGCGTCTTGCTGCCAGGCGGATGGCTCCCGGCAGCAAAATCGCGATCAGTTGATGTCTAGAACGAGTACTTCATGCCGATCGTGTAGTAACGGCCACGCAGGTCGTTCTGCGAGATGTCGTACTGCACGGTGGTGGCGGTGCCGCCGTTCTGCGGATCAAACGGTGGCTTGGCGTCCAGCAGGTTCTGGATGCTGGCGAAGAGCTTCAGGTTTTTGAAGCCGTTGTAAGCCAGGAACAGGTCGTATTGCTGATACGAGCCGATGCGGTCCTGTGCCGGCGGCACAGCCACCTGCTGCTGATCCCACGAGTGGTTGTAGAGGCGGTTCAGCGTGGTGGAGAAGGCGCCCATGTCCCACGTCAGACCCAGACGGCCGCGGAAGCGCGGCTGGCCGCCACCCTGGAAACCGTTGGAGTCGATGTAATCGACGATGTCCTGTCCTTCCGCTGGCTGGCTCTTGAAGGTGGAAACGAACACCCAGTCGCCATTGACGGTGAACTTGCCCCAGTTGCGCGTGGTGAAGGTCTTGCGGAAATCGAGATCGATACCCGAAGTCTCGTTCAGCGCCAGATTGCGGAACTGGTCGAACACGGCCACCAGCGTACCGTCCGCCGCGCGCAGGATTTGCCCCGGATACTGCGCCGGATTGTTGACCACGGTCTGGAAGCCGTTGGACGACACCACATTGTTCTGCTCGATCTTGAAGAACCCCAGGCCAATATTGAGATCGTTGCTCGGTTCCCAGACGATGCCCAAGTTGTAGTTGCGCGATCGTTCCGGCTTCAGATTCTGGTTACCTGCAAAGACGCCGGCGATATTGACGGTGCGGTTGGCATTGGGCGACGTGGGCAGGGTATCGACAACCGAGGTAAAGAAGGTGGCAGAACTGCGCGCGTTTTCCGGAAGCGTCGGCGCGCGGAAGCCACGCGATACCGTGCCGCGCACGATCAGCTCGCGCGACGGATTCCATTTGAGGCCGAACTTGGGCGAGAAGGCGCTGCCGAAATCGCTGTACTTGTCCTGGCGGCCGGCGATCTGCATTTCCAGGTTCTTCAACACCGGTACCGAGAATTCGAAGAAGCCTGCCGTGTTGTCGCGCGAGCCGTCGGTGGCGGTGGAACCTTGTCCCAGCACGCGGCCGGTGGTCAGCAGCACGTCCGGACGATCGACGATCGATTCCTTGCGGAATTCCAGGCCGGCAGCGAAGCCCAATGGTCCGGCCGGCAGCGTGGCGATTTCGCTGGAGATTTTGAAATCGACAAAGTCCAGTTTGGAGAGCGAATCGCGTCGCGGGTTGATGCGCAGGTTGTCTGCCTTGATGGAGCCGTTGAGCGGATTGAGGAAGTTGTAGGTGTTATTGGCGATGGCGGCCAGCAACTGGATGGCATCGACGCGGTTGTAGTTGATCTGCCCGACCTTGTTTTCCGCATGGCCAACGCCGGTTTCCCAATCCCAGGTGCCGACATTGCCCTTGAGACCGCCGAGCACCCGATATGACTTGGAGTTGATGTCGGTATTGCGTGGGCCGACATCGTAAAAGGCGTAATTGATCGGCGTTGCCGTGGTGAACGGATTGCTCGAATTGCCGACGGGCAAGGTGCCGTTGATGATGCGCACGCCGCCGGTATCGGGGTTATAGGCCACCGAGGTATTGGACAGCGGTGCAGGCGTTGCGGTCTGGAAGG
>JAEUNB010000149.1 GCA_016790625.1 Betaproteobacteria bacterium
CCAAAACATTGCTGGTCCATGCCAGCCGCTCGATAAGGGTTTTCAGAAACTGCCTGTTGAAGCGCAGCTGGCAGGCATCCGACAACTGCTCGAGCTGCACGTCCTGAATCTTCAGCAGCTGCACTTCCGAAACCGAAATAATCGACGCGGTGCGCCTCGCCTTGTCGCCGGAAAGATAGGCCATTTCGCCGAAGCAATCGCCGTCCTTCAGCACATTCAATAGTTTGCCGTCCTTGATGACCTTGACCTGACCGGCAACGATGATGAAAAAGGCGTGCCCAACATCGCCTTCCAGCAAAAGGTTTTGCTCGCGGGAGTGATTTTCCCAGATCGCCCCGCGCAGCACTTCCCACAGCTCGGAGTCGCGAAAATCGCGGAAAAAATCGAGCTTGCGCAGGCCATTGAATTTCTCGGCGGAGGAAATTTCGAAGGAATACTTTTCCAGCTGCGGGAAGGTCTCCGCCAGATCTCTCGCCATGGCGTACCAGGCGGGGTAGCGCTTCTTGACGTCCTTGGCCATCGCCTTCTCGACGATTTCGACCAGTTTGTCCGGAATGTCAGGGCGAATCGACTTGAGCGGCGTCGGCTCTTCATTGAGTATCTTGTTGATCATCGCCACCGAATTTGCCGCCTGGAACGGCAGCCGGCCGGCCAGCAGTTCATACATTGTTACGCCCAGCGAATAGATATCGGTTTGTACTGACGGCGGTTCTTCGTTGATCTGCTCTGGCGCCATATAGGCAGGGGAGCCAACGAAGCCATCAATTTGCGTATGCGTCGACTGCGAAATCTGTGCGGTACCGAAATCGGAAATCTTGATGTCGTCGCGCTCGGACAGCAGGATGTTCGCACTCTTGATATCGCGGTGTATGACGCCGTTCTGGAACGCATAGTCCAGCGCCCGGCAGGCCTTGAAAATGATCAGTACCGCCTGGCGTACCGGGAGGAGATTGGTCTCAGTGCAGAATTTTTTCAGGCTGCCACCGCCGACGTACTCCATGACGATGTAACGCATTTCGCCTTCGACCACGGCGTCGTACACGCCAACGATGTTCGGGTGGGAAAGCTTGCCGACCATGGCGGCTTCGTTGAGGAATAGCTTTTCGAAGCGGCGCGCCTCGTCTTCGCCCATGCCTTCAATGCCCAGCGCAACCTTGATCGCGACCTTGCGTTCGTTGAACTGGTCTTCGCCCAGGTACACCACCGCCGTCGCACCACGCCCAAGCTCTGAGCTGATGTCGTACTTGCCGATTTTGGTCGGGCGGTTAGTCATTTCTTGTTATTGCCTCTGGAAGAAGAATGCTGGAAAAAAATACGGCTGCTAGTTAGGCTTGGTCAACCGGATTTGCACTAGAAAAACGTTGAGGTTTCGACGTTTATTGTCTGATTCCGAACGAGTTTACCCCATTGGATTTTGGTCTGCCGTGGATTTTTGTGATTTTTCGCACACCAGTCATGCAGGGAGCGTTGCCGCCAGCATGGCGAAGTCACCGTGGTCAATTTCGTTTACCCGCAGTGGTGTGGCGCTCTGCGCTTTGACGTAGTTTCGAAACATGGATTTTTCATAGGCAGGATCGTAATGATGTTCAAGCATATCGGCGACAAATTCGTCCCAGCGATGCTGGACGGCAAGCGCCTTCCACGCGGCAATCCGCTCGCCAGAATGCAGTTCCTTGAGACAATCGAGCTTGGCAAATAATCGGGATGGATTGGCGATCAGATGGGCATATTCCTCGCGCAACAACCGCACCCGCAGGACAGGCGGTGTCTGTACTTCATGGCATTCACTTTGCCGCATGTGTTGCATCAAGCTCTCGGGTACACGTAATACTCCGACGCGCTTACTTTCGGCCTCGACATAAACCGGACGTGCTGACGAAAAATGCGACAACGCCAGCCAGATACTGCTCTCGAACATCTTCTGCGATGGCTGCGGCTCATCCGGCAAATCGCCCAGCACCGAACCTTTGTGAGCTGCCAGTTTTTCCAAGTCAAGCACCTGATGCCCGTCCGCCGCCATGGCTTCAAGCAAGCGGCTTTTGCCGCTCCCGGTTCTGCCGCAGATCACCCGGTACTCGAAGCGCGCAGGCAGTTGCTCCAGCTCGCGAATGACTTGCCCGCGCCAGGCCTTGTAGCCACCTTCAAGCTGCAACGCGCCCCAGCCGATGCTGCGCAGGATATGCGCCATGGCACCTGAGCGCGAACCGCCACGCCAGCAATAGATCAACGGCTTCCAGTTTCTTGGCTTGTCGCGCATGGCGGCATCGATGTGAGCAGCAATATTGCGGGCAACCAACGCGGCCCCGACCTTCTTGGCCTCGAACGCTGAAGATTGCTTGTACAGCGTGCCGACCTCAATTCGTTCCTGATTGCTCAGTACCGGCAGGTTGATTGCACCCGGCAGGTGGTCTTCGGCAAACTCGGCCGGGCTGCGAACATCGATGATGGTGTCGAACTGCTGCAATTGCGCGAGCGTCAGCGGCGGCGCGAGCAATCCGGGCTTTTGCTGGGAAGCGAATTGTCGCTCGGGCGCATTCATGGCCTTGCCCTTTTCGCCGCTGTGGGAGGCGTTGCCGGCAAGGCTTTCCTGACAATGGGCAGCACATTTTCAAGGATCCGTGGCTGTGCTTCTGCCTTGGGATGCAGCCGGTCCTCCTGAAACAGCTCCAGCTTGTCGGCAATGCCATCCAGCAGGAAGGGCACCAGCAAGGTGCTGTTTTTCTTGGCCAGTTCAGCATAGAGATCGCGAAACTGCTGGGCATACTCAATCCCGTAGTTGGGCGGGATCTGAATGCCGACGAGAATGACCTTTGCCTTGGCCGCCGTGATGGCCGCAATCATTGCCTGCAAGTTTTTCCTTGTCTCCGCCACCGGCAGTCCTCGCAGCGCGTCGTTCGCGCCCAACGCCAACACCACGATCGATGGCTTGACCATCGCCAAATCGGTTTTTATTCGACTCAAGCCGCCATTGCTGGTCTCGCCGCTCACGCTCGAGTTGACGACCTCGACATTTTCAGCCTTAAGCTTGCCCTGCATCAGCGAAACCCAGCCATCCTTGGGATCGATGCCATATGCGGCGGAAAGACTATCGCCGTAGACCATAATGCGTTGTCCCGATACCGAGGCACACGATGTGCTGTGGAACGCAAACAGCATCAAAGCGGTCAATAGACCGGTAAACCATCGCGGGAAAACTCCTGCCACGCTTGAAGCCGTCATTTTTCGCACCCAAATCCCTTGTTCAGCTGACAAGCTCAACTCGTTCCCCATTTTCTGTCATTCGTCACATCGACCGAAACACACGGCCGGCGGGATGAGATGATTCGTTTAACCCATGCCCTGCCATCCGCACATTTTCCTACCACGCTCATATCATGCCCGACAGTACAACCAACCCCCACAATCCCGCCACCATGATTCGGGTTGCCCGGCTCAGTAAACGCGTACAAACCGTTGATGGTGAACTCGTCATCGTCAACGATGCGCATTTTAGCGTTGATGCGGGGGAAGCCGTTG
>JAEUNB010000226.1 GCA_016790625.1 Betaproteobacteria bacterium
TAACGGCGCGACAGGCCCATCCACGGGTCGTCGCCCAATTGCTTCATACCCAGTGAAACACGGTTCTTTTCCTGGTCGAACTTGAGGATCTTGGCTTCGACTTCGTCGCCAACATTCAACACTTCCGACGGGTGCTTCACACGACGCCATGCGAGGTCGGTGATGTGCAGCAGGCCATCGATGCCGCCCAGGTCAACGAACGCACCGTAGTCGGTGATGTTCTTGACGATACCCTTGACGACGGAACCCTCCTTCAGCGTTTCCAGCAGCGCGGCGCGATCGGCACCGGCGGAGGCTTCCATCACAGCGCGGCGCGATACAACCACGTTGTTGCGCTTGCGATCGAGCTTGATAACCTTGAACTCGAGTTCCTTGCCTTCGAACGCCGAGGTGTCTTTCATCGGGCGCGTATCAACCAACGAGCCGGGCAGGAAGGCACGAATACCGTTGACCATGACGGTCAGACCACCCTTGACCTTGCCGGACACCATGCCGGTGATGACCGTACCCTTGTCGAGCGCGACGTCGAGGTCGTGCCATGCAGCCAGCTTCTTGGCGCGCTCACGGGACAACTTGGTGGCGCCGTAGCCGTCTTCCAGGGCTTCGATCGCTACCGTGACAAAGTCGCCAACCTTGACTTCGAGCTCACCTTTGTCATTCTTGAATTCTTCGACGGGAATCACGGACTCGGACTTCAAGCCGGCGTTCACGACGACAATGTTTTGATCCACCAGCACGACTTCGGCGGTGATCATTTCACCGACGCGCATTTCCTGGCGTGTGAGGCTTTCCTCGAACAACGCGGCGAAACTGTCTACGGCGGGAGTGGATTTTGCTGCTTGGGCTGTTGCGGACATGGCTACTGCACCTTCGGTTAGGTTTCCATCCGGGAGGACAGAAACAGGTTGATGAACGCCGGTCATTTTTTGAGAAAACCGGCACCCTTGGTTACTGCAATGAAATTTGCTGCGGGGAAAATTTCAGCGGAGAGCGGTGGAAAAAACCGCTTTCAATCAAGTACCTATGGCATTTTTTGGTACACACCGAGTATTTCTTCAACCGCAGTAGCGGCAGAAATATCAGTAGTATCAATGAGATAGGCGTCCGGATAGTGCTTTAGCGGCGCAACCGGACGATTCATATCTCTGTCATCGCGGATACGCAATTCCTTCACAACGTCCGCCATTATCGCAGACATTCCTTTTTCTTTCAACTGCTTAGTTCGCCTCTCGGCTCTCGCTTCGACGCTGGCAGTGAGGAAAAATTTGACCGTGGCGTCAGGAAATACCACCGAGCCCATGTCGCGCCCGTCGCCAACCAAACCAGGCGCTTGGCGGAAGTCGCGTTGCCGTTGCAACAGGGCATCGCGCACCGCTGGCAATGCGGCGACCAGCGACGCATTCTGGCTGGCGCGTTCGCTGCGGATCTCGTCGCTGACATCCTCGCCGGCCAGCCACACCTTGCCTTCGGCAAAGCGGATGTCCATGCGCCCCGCAACTGACGCTACGCCGGGTTCGTCTGCCAAATCCACCCCGGCGCGCTCGGCAGCCAGTGCCGCCAGCCGGTAAAGCGACCCGCTATCCAGGTAATGGAACCCCAGTCGCTCGGCTACGCGCTGCGCGACCGTGCCCTTGCCCGAGGCGGTTGGGCCGTCGATGGCGATAACGGGAATGACGGATGACTGGTTCATGCGATTGTCGGTGATATGCGAGGCCTAATTAATAATCGCTTCACGCGCGATCGAGTCGAACGCATCAAAGTAGTCGGGAAAGGTCTTGCCCACGCACTTTGGATCGTTAACGGTAACTGGCACGCCACCCAAGGCCACCAGCGAAAAACACATGGCCATGCGGTGATCATCGTAAGTATCGATAGCGGCTGCAGGAGTCAACGCGGCCGGCGGCGTGACGCGAATAGAGTCGGTTCCCTCTTCAACCGTAGCACCGACCTTGCGCAACTCGGTCGCCATCGCACTGATGCGGTCGGTCTCCTTGACCCGCCAGCTGGCAATATTGCGAATGGTCGTGGTTCCATCGGCAAACAGTGCACAGATGGCAATCGTCATGGCCGCATCGGGAATGTGATTGAGATCGGCATCGATGGCTTTCAGCTTGCCATTGGCAGGCGCATTTGCTTCGATCCAGTCATCGCCCATTTCGATTCTGGCCCCCATCTGCGCCAGCGTTTCCGCAAAGCGCACATCGCCCTGGATGCTCGATCTGCCCACACCAGTTACGCGCACCGGGCCGCCGCCAATCGCACCCGCCGCGAGAAAATACGAGGCTGATGATGCATCGCCCTCGACCTGGATTGGGCCCGGCGAGCGCAGACGCGCGTCACCACTCAACGTGAACGCCTGCCAGCCATCACGCACGTACTCGATGCCAAACCGCGACAGCAGATTGAGTGTGATATCGACATACGGTTTTGAAATCAGCTCGCCGATCACTTCGACACGTACCTGCTGCTTCAGCAGCGGCAAGGTCATCAGCAACGCGGAGAGAAACTGGCTTGATACATCGCCGCGCACCTTAACAACCGGCACGTTGCGCACCTCGTACGGCATGATTTTCAGCGGTGGGAAACCTTCAGTCTTGAGGTAATGGATATGGCTGCCGAGTTCTGCAAGACCATCGACCAGATCTCCAATCGGCCGCTCATGCATGCGTTGCACACCCGACAAGGTGTAGTGCCCATCGGATAGCGCCAACGCCGCCGTCAGCGGACGAAATGCCGTGCCGGCGTTACCCAGAAACAACTCGGCTTTCTTGACCGGGAAACTACCCGCGCCACCGGTGACGCGATAGTCATTGCCACCCAAAGACTCAACGCGAATTCCCAGTTTGTCCAACGCCGCCAGCATCACGTCCGTGTCGTCCGATTTCAGCAGGCCGCGAACGATGGTTTCGCCTTCGCTCAGCGCTGCCAGCAGCAAGGTGCGATTGGAAATGCTCTTCGAGCCCGGCAATGCAATGCTGCCTTGCGCATGCGTGCGTGGCTGTAGCGTCAATGTTTCGGGATAAGCACTCATGCCGCTTCGTCGTTGAAATGATCAAGTTCGCCGGCCATCCACTTTTCGCGAGCCTCGCGGGCACGGAACATAATCGTCTCCAGCGCGACCGCGTCTCCTTGGGCGACTGCATCACGTAAAGTGCTCGCATGTGCGAGATAGCGGTCCATCTCGGCGATGAGTGCCTCGCGATTATTTAGCGCGATATCACGCCACATCTCGGGTGAGGATCCGGCGATACGAGTGAAATCGCGGAAGCCGGAGGCGGCATGGCTAAAAAGCGTCTTGGCATTAGGGCGTGAAGCAAGCTCATCAACCAGTGCAAATGCGAGCAAGTGGGGCAGGTGGCTGACGGCTGCAAATACAGCATCGTGTGCTCCAGGCGACATTTCGCAAGTGAATGCACCGCAGGCATTCCACATCAGCGTGGCGCGATTGACGATCTCAGCAGAGTTTTCGGCAATGGGTGTAATCACCACTTGTCTCGCAACAAACAATTCGCGATCGGCCGCAGTCACGCCGGATCGCTCACGGCCAGCTATCGGGTGGCAAGGCACGAAGCGCGCAGTGGCTACCCCGAGCGACTCCCGAGCAGCAGCAACCACATCACTTTTTGTGCTGCCTGCATCAATAATCAGCGCATCTGCCTCGAGGTATGGGGCGATTCCCGAAAAAATCTCGCGCATCTTACGCACGGGTGCTGCGACAAGCACAACAGCCGCTCCAGCCACAGTGGAATATCCCGCGCCAATCTCATCTATAACA
>JAEUNB010000268.1 GCA_016790625.1 Betaproteobacteria bacterium
TCTTCATCTTCGGCCTCCTTGACGGTGATCTTGCAAAGGCCGTCGAGCCGCTTAGCGAACAGCTTGGTGAAGGTGCCGGGCATGTGTTGCGCGATCAGGATCGGCGGGCAGTCTTCCGGCATCGCGGTGAGGATATCCTTCAGCGCTTCAGCACCACCGGTGGAAGCACCAATGACAATGACCTTGCTCTGCGCAACGGTGGCATTGCCAAGATTCGGCAGTACTTCATCTGCATCGCCGGCGGCACGATTGATATCCAGCGGCTCGATCTTGTCGCGTGCGGCATAGGCGCCGCGAATTTTTTCCACGATCAGCTGCGTGTAGTCGTCATCAGAAGCTTCACCGGCCACCGGTTTGCCGACGAAGTCGACTGCACCCATCGCCAGCGCGCGGAAGGCAATGTCCGAGCCTTCCTGCGTGTGCGAGGACAGCATCACCACCGGCATCGGCCGAACCCGCATCAGGCGCTTCAAGAATGAGAGGCCGTTCATGTTCGGCATCTCGATGTCCAGCGTCAGCACATCGGGATTGAGCGAGCGGATCATCTCGCGCGCGACCAGCGGATCGGGCGCCGAGCCGACTACCGTCATGTCGGGCTGCTCGTTGATGATTTCCTTGAGGATGTTGCGGATCAGCGCCGAATCGTCGACTACCAGTACTTTGATTTTCATTGCACTTACCTTTGCCTTATTGCAGCCTACTTGAACAGTTCCACATCACCACCCACCGGCACATTGCGCAGGCGGAGGTTGTATTCGCTTTCGCGCTCGACGATGGTGTGGTTGTGGAGTTCGCGGATCTTCTTCACCAGTACCTTGCCAGTACCGGGGAAATAATAAATTTTACGCGGGTGTACGCCCAGCATGTCCTCGGCGGCGACGCGGATGCCTTCGTTCTGCAGGTACTCCATGACGAAGTTGGCGTTCGATTCGCCGATGTTGTTCATGGTGAAACCGCGCAGCACGTTGCCACCGCCGAACACCTTGGCCTCCATGTTTTCTCGCCGCGCGCCCATCTTGATCAACTGGTTGATCAGGATTTCCATCGCGAAGGTACCGTAGCGCGCCGACATCGACACCGGATTGGCCGGGTCCTTTTCACTGCGCGGCAGCATGAAGTGATTCATTCCACCGACACCAAGGCGTACATCGCGTATGCACGCCGCGACACAGGAGCCGAGTACCGTCACCAGCACCATATTCCGGTCAGTGGCGAAATACTCGCCCGGCAGAATCTTGGCCGCCTCAATGCCGAACTTCTTGTCGAAGTAGCGGGTGGGGGAATTGTCGGCAGGGATTGGCGTGTCGCCCATATTCATGACGAGGCCAGCTCGTAAACCGTTTTGCCGCGAATACGGAAGGTATCGCGGGCGTTGTAAAAGAAATTCTCCGAGTGGCCGGCAAACAGCAGGCCGTCGCGCCGCAGCAGCGGGGCGAACCGGTCAAGGATTTTTGTTTGCGTTTCCTTATTGAAATAGATCATCACATTGCGGCAGAAGATCGCGGCCAGGTTGCCCTCGATCGGCCAGTTGTCCTCGTGGAGATTAACCTGATGAAACTCGACCATGCGCTGCACCTGCGGCCGGATGCGCGCAAAGCCGGCTTGATCGCCGGCGCCTTTGAGGAAAAAGCGCTTCAATCGCTGCGGCGTCAGTGACGCCACTTTATCCAGCGCGTAAACACCGCGCTTTGCTGCGGCCAGCGCGTCCGTGTCAAGGTCGGAGGCGATGATGCGCACCGGCGGTGCATCGCTGCCGAAGGCCTCGATCGCCGCCATGGCGATGGAATAGGGCTCTTCACCGGTGGAGCAGGCCGCACTCCATACCGTCAAAGGCTCGTCCCGATAAAGCTTCAGTAAATGCTCGGAGAGGATGGTGAAGTGATGCGCCTCGCGGAAAAAATAGGTGAGGTTGGTGGTGAGCGCATTGATAAAACGCACATGCTCTTCACTATCGGCGTGTTCGACAAAATCCAGGTACTCGCGAAAATTGGCATGGCCCAGTTGGCGGATGCGTTTGGTCAGCCGGCTGTAGGCCATCGGCTTCTTGTTATCGTTCAGCGAGATCCCGGCATAGTCGAAGATCATTTTCTTCAAGCGGCGGAAATCGGCATCGGAAAATTCATAGGCGCGAAACGGCGTGCCCAGACTCTCGTCGGTGACGGTCGGCTGCTGCAGGATGATCGGATCGATCTTGGCTTGTGCGCGCGTCATCATTCGCCGTCCGCCAATTCAGTTTTGGTGGAAAGATCGCGCCACGCGGTAAGGATCTCCTTGGCATCGGCCCAGAATTGCTGGCTGCGCTCGACGCCGACCGACATCGCGAGTCGGTTGGTTACAGATTTCGCCGTGTGCGCCAAGTCGCGCAATGTCTTGGCTTCAAGCAACTCGGCGCCGAGCAGGTCAATCTCATCGCTCTTGGTGCTTTCCAGCCGCAACAGCAATTGCATCTTGGCGGCCACCACCGGCGGCAAATCGGGCGCCTTGGCTTTATAACCAGGGCTAACCGGGGTCGTAGCGCTATCCACATCCAGCTTGCGGCCGGCACCCGTCGGGTCGTGAATTTCCACCAGCTGCTTTTCGATCAACTCAAGAATCTGCGATTCGAGCAGGTCGCGCAGGCTGCCGGCGCGTTCCAGCAATTCACCGAAGGTACGATTGCCGTCGATCAGAAACAGTACCGAGCGCAGCTTGGGCGAAATATCGGCGGCCGAGCGCGAGCGCATCTTGGTGGTGCCTTCATCGGTACGCACCAGGCTGCTGTCGTAATGTAGAAACTTAGTCGCCATGCGCCACCGCGGCTTTTTCGCGCGCCACCGAGTGTGCAACGCTAACCAGGTAGCCAGCGTCCAGAATGAAGGCAACGCGGCCATCGCCAAGGATGGTCGCGCCAGTGACACCTTTGACACGGCGGAAATTGGCTTCCAGGCTCTTCAAAACCACCTGATGCTGGCCGAGCAGATCGTCAACGCGCACAGCCGCGCGCTTGTCGTCCATTTCCAGCACCACCAGAATACCGTCGCGTTCCTGCGGTGCCGGGGCGGGTAGATTGAACAGATCGGCTACTGAGGTTATCGGCAGATATTCATCGCGCACCAGCACGACCTCGCTGCCGTTGACGGTCTTGATGTCGGACGCTGCTGGTTGCAAAGACTGAGCGATGTTGGCCAGCGGCAAAATGTAGGTCTCGCCGGATACCGCAACCGACATGCCATCGAGAATGGCCAGTGTCAGCGGCAGGCGAATCATCATGCTGGTACCTTGACCGGGAATCGAGTCGATTTCGATTTTGCCGCCCAGCATGTGCACGTTCTGCCACACCACGTCCATGCCGACGCCGCGGCCGGAAACATCCGTGACCGCCTTGGCGGTGGAAAAGCCGGGCGTGAAAATGAGCTGCCAGATTTCTTCGTCGCTCCACGATTCGCCAGCGTCGAGACCCAGTTCACGCGCCTTGGCAACGATCTTGTCGCGATTGAGGCCGGCGCCGTCGTCGGTAACGGTGATGGCGATACTGCCGCCCTGATGCGCGGCGCGCACGGTCAACATCCCTGTCGCCGGTTTGCCGTTGGCGACGCGCTCGGCAGGCGTCTCAATGCCATGATCAATCGCATTCCGCACCAAGTGCGTTAGCGGATCGGCGATCTTCTCGATCACGCTCTTGTCGAGTTCGGTGTCTTCGCCCAGCATTTCCAGCTCAACTTCTTTACCGAGTCGATCGGCCAGATCGCGCGTGAGGCGCGGCAGGCGACTGAAGACGAAGCTGATCGGCAGCATGCGAATGGCGAGGATGGCATCCTGCAAGTCGCGGGTATTGCGTTCGAGCTGCGCCAGACCGGCGGCAAGGCG
>JAEUNB010000275.1 GCA_016790625.1 Betaproteobacteria bacterium
GCAATACGGCGCCGGCGATCTCGGTGTCGCCGGGCGTGACGTGCTGCTGGAGCATGTTGGCGGCGGGCTGTATCAGCCGTTGGACCTGAACATCGGCCGCTGCAAGATGATGGTCGCGGTAAGAGAAGGCTTCGACTATGCCGGCGCGGTCAAAAGTGGCGCGCGGCTTAACGTCGCAACCAAGTATGTGCAAGTGGCGCGCGAACATTTCGCCGCCAAGGGCATGCACGTCAACCTGATCAAGCTGTACGGCTCAATGGAGCTGGCGCCGCTGACAGGTCTGGCTGATGCGATTGTCGATCTGGTATCGACCGGCAATACACTAAAGGCTAATCACCTGGTCGCCGTCGAAGACATCATGCCGATTTCCAGCCGTCTGATCGTCAACCGCGCGGCGTTGAAGCTGAAACGAAGTGCAATCCAGCCGATGATCGAGGCGTTTGCCGCAGCGGCGGGCCAATCGTGATTCAACCATCAAACTCCAGCATTGGTGCGGCTTTCAGGCCAAAAATGGCTGAAAACCCGCACCAGTGCTAGAGTTTTAATCACATGCTAAATATCCGCCGACTCGACTCCTCCCAGCCCGGTTTCGACAGCGAGCTGACGCAGTTGCTCGCGTTCGAGTCTGCGCAGGATCCAAAAGTTGAATCAGCGGTGCGCGAAATCCTCAGCGCGGTCAAATCGCGCGGCGATACGGCGCTGCTGGAAACTACCGCACGATTTGACCGCTGGACACCGGCCAATGCCGCCGCACTGGAAGTGGATCGCGCCACGCTGCAGCAGGCGCTGCAGAATTTGCCCACCGATATTCGCGCGGCGCTCGAAACCGCCGCCGCGCGCATCGAAGCCTATCACCGCCACCAGTTGCAACCGTCGTGGCAATACACCGAAGCTGACGGCACTGTACTCGGCCAGCAGATCACGCCGCTGGATCGGGCCGGCCTGTATGTTCCCGGCGGCAAGGCGGCTTATCCCTCGTCTGTGCTGATGAACGCGATGGCGGCCAAGGTCGCCGGGGTCAAAGAGTTGGTGATGGTCACGCCGACGCCCGACGGTCAGCTGAACGAAACCGTGCTCGCCGCAGCCGCACTGGCCGGTGTGGATCGCGTGTTCCGCATCGGCGGCGCGCAGGCCATTGGCGCACTGGCGTACGGCACGGCGACCGTTCCTGCAGTCGACAAGATCGTCGGCCCGGGCAACGCGTACGTCGCCGCCGCCAAGCGTTTTGTATTCGGCGTGGTCGGCATCGACATGGTCGCCGGCCCGTCGGAGATTTTGATCATCGCCGACGGCAGCACCGACCCGGACTGGGTGGCGATGGATTTGTTTTCACAGGCCGAGCACGACGAAATCGCGCAGGCTGTGTTGCTCTGTCCGGACGACAGCTACATCGAATGTGTTCAGGCCAGCATGACGCGCCAACTCGCCACCATGCCGCGCGCCGACATCATTCGTGCATCGCTGCAAAACCGTGGTGCGCTAGTCAAGGTACGCGATCTGGACGAAGCCTGCGATCTGTCCAACCAGATTGCACCGGAGCATCTGGAATTGTCTGTCGCCGCCCCGGATGCACTGGTCAAAAAAATCCGTCACGCCGGTGCGATTTTCATGGGCCGTTTTTCGTCCGAATCGCTGGGCGATTACTGCGCCGGGCCAAATCACGTTCT
>JAEUNB010000309.1 GCA_016790625.1 Betaproteobacteria bacterium
TACTGCATCACCATGTACACGGTTTCGTTGGCGCGGAAGAAATTCTCCACACCGACGATATTCGGATGCGAAATGGTCGCCAGAGAACGGCCCTCCTCGAAGAAGCACTTCAAGCCATGACGGAATACGGCGAGATTCTCGTCGGAATTGATTTTGACTTCGGCACCGTCAACCCGGATCACCAGCGCAGCCGGCAGATACTCCTTGATGGCCACCGGCTTACCGGTTTCGTCGCGCGCCAGATAGACGATCGAAAACCCGCCCGAGGACAGCAGCTTTTCGATGGTGTAATTGTTGAGTTGATACCCGTCGGGTAGCGGTTGATTGGTTTGCGACGACATTATGTTGAGTACGGCATTGGCCGGATACCGGCTTCCGCCGGCAAACAGGCTGACAGGGGCGCTGGCACTGTCATATATAATTCTCCAGTCTTGCCAAGGCCTTGTAAAGAAAGTTCGCGGTAAGCGTTGATACGGCTCAAAACCGGTTTGCGCACCACAGCCCGGCTCACTTTACCCTACTCCAACCGTTTCAGAATTCCCGCCGACCTATGATCAAGAGCATGACCGGATTTGCGGCCGTCAGCGGCGAAGTGCCCGGCGGACGTTTTGCGCTGGAATTGAAGTCGGTCAACCACCGCTATCTGGAATTCCAGACCCGCATGCCCGAAGACCTGCGCAGCCACGAGCCGCAGATGCGCGAACTGGTGGCTGCGGTACTGACCCGGGGCAAGGTCGATTGCCGGGTCACCTTTACCGCAGTGGCTACGCGCGATTCGTTTGCGCCAAATCCCGACGCCATGGCCGCGCTGGTGGAAACCCAGCGCCAGATCCTCGCCAAATTCGATGCCAAGCCACTGTCGGTATGGGAAATCATGCATGCGCCAGGGGTGATGTCGGCCGAGGCGATGGGCACCGACGCTGCCAAGGACGCGCTGCTCGGATTGTTAAGGAAAGCCATTGAGGAACTCAACGCCACGCGTGCACGCGAGGGCGAAAAGCTGGCTGCGCTGATCAACGAACGTCTTGATCGCATCGAAGTATTGGTCAAGGAAATAACACCGTTCATCCCTGGTCTGGTGTCGGCCTATCAGGAAAAGCTGACGCAGAAGATCAATGATGCGATGGCTGGTGCCGCCAATGACGAGCGCGTCAAGCAGGAGGTGGTGTTGTTTGCCTCGCGCATCGACGTGGCGGAAGAATTGAATCGCCTCACCGCGCATATTTCCGAGGTGCGCCGTGTCGTGAAAGCCGGTGGTGCGGTCGGCAAGCGTCTCGATTTCCTGATGCAGGAGCTGAATCGCGAATCCAATACGCTGGGTTCGAAGTCGGTTTCAACCGATACCACCAATGTATCGATCGAGCTGAAAGTGCTGATCGAGCAGATGCGCGAACAGATCCAGAATATCGAGTAGGGCATCGCGTGAGTACGTCGATTCCAGGTTGCCTTTATGTGATCGTCGCCCCGTCCGGGGCCGGCAAGTCCACCCTCGTCAATGCGCTGCTGGAGCGCGAGCCGGACATCGGTTTGTCCATTTCCTACACCACCCGCCAGCCACGGCCTGGAGAGGTGTCAGGGCGCGAGTACTTCTTCGTCGATCGCACCGAATTCCAGGCCATGATTGATCGCGGCGAGTTTCTCGAACATGCCGAGGTCTATGGCAACTGGTATGGCACCTCCAAGCACTGGATCGAGAAAACCCGCGCCACCGGGTCGGATGTGTTGCTGGAAATCGACTGGCAGGGCGCGCGGGCGGTGAAGGCCATCTTTCCGGACATGACCTTCATTTACATCCTTCCGCCTTCGATCGAGGTCTTGCGGAAACGGCTGGTCAAGCGCGGCAAGGACTCGAAGGAGGTCATCGAGCGGCGCTTGGCCGAGGCGAACGAGGACCTGAAACACGTCCCGGAAGCCGATTATGTTATTATTAATGAAGACTTTAGCGTCGCTTTGCTGGATTTGCAGTCGGTGGTGCGGGCACTACGCCTGACCGTTCGCCGGCAGCTTAAATTGCACGCCAATCTTATTTCTTAGTGTTGGAACAAGCACTTGACCACCTGCTTCGCAGGGCGGACAGGATATTGTTCCCGTAAATTTTGGAGCTTCACATGGCACGCATGACCGTTGACGATTGCATCAAACTCCTCCCGAACCGCTTTGAACTGACGCTGGTCGCTACCGCGCGCGCGCGCCAGATCGCGCTGGGTTCAGCACCTTATGTCGAAGCCGGCAAGGACAAACCTTGCGTAATCGCCCTGCGCGAAATCGCCGCCGGCCGGGTCGGCGCCGAAATTCTGTTGCCCCCCGCTCCGCCGTCCGCTGAAATGTAAGCCCTGAACCGGGCGGCGCTGGAAGAGACAGGACGTCATGACGAACTTCTCCCCGCCCCCCGGTTCTTCCACGTCGTCTGCGCGACCCTCGCGCGCGACGCGTAAGTCGCCACCCGCCGTGGTGGAGGCTCCATCGCCCGAACCGGATAACACCGACGACGCTGCCGCAGCGCTGCGCGAGCTGATTTCCGTCTATCTCAAGCCGGCCGACCTGGAAAAAGTCGATGCTGCGCTGGAAATGGCGAGTGCAGCGCATGAAGGCCAATTCCGCCAGTCCGGCGAACCTTACATCACCCACCCACTGGCGGTGGCCAAGATTCTTGCCCGCTGGCATCTGGATGCGCAGGCGCTGATCGCAGCGCTGCTGCACGATGTGGTGGAGGACACGCCCACCACCAAGGCGGATATCGCGAAGAAATTCGGCAAAGCGGTTGCCGAGCTGGTCGATGGCGTCTCCAAACTCGACAAGCTGCAATTCGCCACACTGGAAGAAGCTCAAGCCGAGAACTTCCGCAAAATGCTGCTGGCCATGGCGCGCGACGTGCGGGTGATCCTGATCAAGCTGGCCGATCGCTTGCACAATATGCGCACGCTGGATGCTGTGCCGCAGGCCAAGCGCGAACGCGTGGCGAAGGAAACGCTGGAGATCTACTCGCCGATTGCCAATCGCCTCGGACTGAACGGGCTCTACTACGAATTCGAGGACCTGGGCTTCAAGTACCTGCATCCGCATCGCTTCTCGGTACTCGACAAGGCGGTCAAAGCCGCGCGCGGCAACCGGCGCGAAGTCGTCGGCAAGATTCTCGAGTCGATCACTTCGCGATTGAAAGAATTCAAGGTCGAAGCATCGGTCAGCGGTCGGGAAAAATACCTGTCGTCGATCTACAAGAAGATGCAGGAGAAGCATATTTCCTTCTCCGAAGTGCTGGACATTTATGGCTTCCGCATCATCGTACTCGATGTGGCCTCGTGCTATCTCGCGCTGGGTGCGCTGCATACGCTGTACAAGCCCTTCCCCGGCAAGTTCAAGGACTACATCGCGATACCGAAAGCCAACGGCTACCAGTCGTTGCACACCACCTTGTTCGGGCCTTACGGCACGCCGGTTGAATTGCAGATCCGCACGGTGGACATGCACAAGATCGCCGAGGCCGGTGTCGCGTCGCACTGGATGTACAAGACGCTGGATGCCGATGAAGGTCATCTGTCGGATATGCAGCAGAAGACTCACCAATGGCTGCAGTCGCTGCTTGAAATCCAGTCCGGCTCCGGTGATGCGCTGGAATTCCTTGAGCACATCAAGGTCGATCTGTTCCCGGATGAAGTGTATGTGTTCTCGCCCAAAGGCAAGATCCACTCGCTGCGCAAAGGCTCCACGCCGATCGATTTTGCCTACGCCATCCACTCCGACATCGGCAATCGCGCCGTTGCCGCGCGCATCAACGACGAAAGTGTGCCGTTGTCCACGCGTCTCAAGAACGGCGATCGCATCGAGATCATCACCGACGACGCCGGCCGGCCCAATCCGGCCTGGCTGAATTACGCGGTGACCGGGCGTGCGCGCTCGCATATTCGCCACTACCTGAAAACAATGCAGCAGACCGAGTCGGTCGAACTGGGCGAGTTGCTGTTGATCCAGGCCGTGCGCTCGCTCAATTTCGCACCGAACGACATCGGCAAGATTCACTGGAGCCGCCTGCTCAAGGGCGATCACGCCAAGACCAAGGAGCAGGTGTTGTCCGAGATTGGATTGGGCAAGCGCCTGGCCATCGTTGCCGCCAGAAAACTGTTCGAGCTGTCGGAGCTGGTCTCGCCGGAGCACAAGCAGCGCGATTCCATCATCATCCGCGGTAGCGAAGACATGGCGGTGCAATTCGCGCCCTGCTGCCGTCCGATTCCTGGCGATCCCATCCTGGCGCAAATCAAGGGCGGCCAGGGATTGGTGATCCACACCCATGATTGCCCCGCGATTCACCCATTCAAGTTTGACCCCGAGAAATGGGTCGACGTGCAATGGGACCCGGGTATCGATCGCTTTTTCAATGTCGATATCCGTATTACTGTCAGCGATCGCCGCGGCGTGCTGGCCAAGCTGGCAGCGGAGATCGCAGCGGCCGATTCCAATATCGCCCATGTGCATATGGGCGACCCCAACAGCACCGCCGATCAAAAATACGCCACCCTGCAGTTCACGCTGGAAGTGAAGCACCGCATGCACCTCGCGCAGGTGATGCGACAGTTGCGCCACATGCAGGAAGTGGTGCGGATTACGCGTGTAAAATCCGGTGCGTCTAAAGAACACAAGTCACGAAACGAATGAAACAGATCATCAGCACCAGCGGTGCACCTGCCGCCATCGGCACCTATTCCCAGGCGGTCAAAGTCGGCAACACGGTTTATCTCTCCGGCCAAATTCCGCTCGACCCAGCCACCATGCAACTGGTCGAGGGTTTCGAGAATCAGGTCAAGCGTGTGTTCGACAACCTGAAAGCCGTATGCGAGGCAGCGGGCGGTTCACTCAACGATCTGGCGAAAGTGAATGTGTTCCTGATCGATCTCGCGCACTTTGCCAAGGTGAATGAAATCATGGCGAGCTATATCGGCCAGCCCTATCCAGCACGCGCCGCTATCGGTGTCGCATCATTGCCGCGCGGTGCCCAGGTCGAGATCGAGGGCGTGATGGTGTTGCCCGAGGCCGGCAGCCACAGCGGCGGCTGACTCCTTTCGCGTCCATTCATCGCTCGCACACTTGCCGCGCCCGGCACGAAAAAAAAACGCAGCAACATCCGCATCCACTGCGGCGTCCGGCGCTTCAGGCATCGCTCAGAAGCTTGCCAAGATCGGCCTGCGGGCAGACTGGGATTTTGCCCTGCACCTGCCGATTCGCTACGAAGACGAGACGCGGATTACGCGGGTCCGCGATGCGCGCTTGGGCGAGCCCTGCCAGTTGGAGGCAGAGATCACCCACAACGAAATTGCCTATCGTCCACGCCGCCAGCTAGTAGTGCAGGCGCGCGATGGCGAGGATGTGGTCTACCTGCGCTTCCTCAATTTCTACGGCAGCCAGGTGAAGCAGCTGGCGGTGGGCCGCAGGCTGCGGTTGTTCGGCGAAGTGAGGCAGGGTTTCTTTGGCGCGGAGATGGTGCATCCGCGTTATCACCTGGTAAGCGAAGGTGATCCGGTGCCGGAAGCGTTGACACCGGTGTATTCAACCACCGCAGGCGTTGGCCAATTTGCGCTGCGGCGCAAGATCGACCTTGCCTTGGGCAATCTGCGCAGCCAACTGGAAGATGATGCGCTGCCCGGGCAAATCCGCGACCGGCTCAAGCTTGATGCCTTCTCCGGCAGCGTACTGACGCTGCATCGCCCGCCGCCAAACGTGCCGCTGGCGAGCTTGGCCGAACGTACACATCCTGCGTGGCGGCGCATCAAATTCGACGAATTGCTGGCCCAGCAGCTGGCGATGAAGAAAGCCCGCGCGGCGCGCGATGCCAAGTCGGCGCCGCGATTGACCACTAAAAACAAGCTGACCGAAGCGCTGAAAAAATCGCTGCCATTCGGCCTTACCGGTGCGCAGCAACGCGCCTGGCAGGAGATTGCGGCGGATCTCGCTGCACCGCATCCGATGCAACGCCTGCTGCAGGGCGATGTCGGCAGCGGTAAGACTGTGGTGTCGGCGCTGGCGGCGACGCAGGCGATCGACAACGGTTATCAGGCGGCGATCATGGCGCCGACCGAAATTTTGGCCGAGCAGCACTTCCGCAAGTTGTCGGCCCTGCTGGCCCCACTTGGCGTGAACGTGACCTGGCTCACGGGTAGTCTGAAGGCAAAAGAAAAGCGCGAAGCCATCGAGGCCATTGCCAGCGGCGAAACGCAGCTCGCTATTGGCACCCACGCCTTGTTTCAGGAGGGGGTGACGTTTGCGAAGCTGGGATTGGCCGTGATTGATGAGCAGCATCGCTTCGGTGTCGGCCAGCGCCTGGCGTTGCGCGAAAAGGGCGAGAAGACGGCCGGGCGCGATGGCGGCAGCACGCACGAGCCGCATCAGCTGATGATGAGCGCCACGCCGATTCCGCGCACCTTGTCGATGAGCTATTTCGCCGATCTGGATGTTTCGGTGATCGACGAATTGCCACCGGGCCGCACGCCGATTGTGACCAAGCTGCTGGCCGACTCGCGGCGTGATGAGGTGCTGGCGAGGATTCGTGCGGCCTGCCAGGAGGGAGCGCAAGCCTACTGGGTGTGCCCGCTGATCGAGGAATCGGAGACGCTGCAACTGAAGACTGCGGTGGAGACCTTCGAGACGCTGACGGCGGCGCTGCCGGATGTAAAAGTCGGCCTGGTGCATGGCCGCATGAAACCGTCCGAGAAGAACGAGGTGATGAGCCGGTTTGTCGGCAACGAAATCCAGTTGCTGGTGGCAACCACTGTGATCGAGGTGGGCGTGGATGTGCCGAACGCGACGCTGATGGTGATCGAGCATGCCGAGCGCATGGGGCTTTCGCAAATGCATCAGTTGCGCGGGCGAGTGGGCCGCGGTGCCAAGCAAAGCACCTGCGTGCTGCTGTACCAAAGCCCGTTGGGCGAAATGGCACGGGCGCGGCTCAAGGTAATTTACGAAAGCACGGATGGCTTCGAGATTGCTCGCGAGGACCTGCGATTGCGCGGGCCGGGCGAGCATCTGGGGGCGCGGCAATCGGGTGCGCCGCTGTTGCGCTTTGCCGATATCGAGCGCGATATAGACTTGCTGGAAGCGGCGCGCGATGCTGCAGCATGGATGTTGAAGCACGAGGTGGGGCTGGCGGAGAAACACCTGACGCGTTGGCTGGGCTCACGCCAGCACTATCTGAAAGCATGAGAACACTGCGCCTGTTGCGTCCCGATGCCTGGCACGGCAAGCCGCCTTCGCACGGCGATGCCAGGTTCGGCCGCCTGCATCCCTGGCTGGCATCGCGCGGTTCGCTCACGTCGCGAATTGTCGAACGTTATCGGCATTTCAATCTGGTGCGCCTTGCGCAGCGCGCGGAACTGCCGAACGTGGACGAGCGCCGCGAGATCGGGTTGCGCGACCGCGAATTTGCCGTTGTACGCGAAGTGCTGTTGCGTGACGGTGAAATTCCGCTGGTGTTTGCCCACAGCATTGCCTCGCGCCGCGATGTGCGCGGCGTTTGGCGCGGCCTGTCGCGCCTCGGTGCGCGGCCGCTGGCGGAAATGCTGTTCCACGATCATGGCGTGGTACGCCTGCCGATGGAATACAAGAAGATCGACCAGCGTCATCCGCTTTATCGTCGCGCGCGCGAAGTCGCCGCGTTCGATGCCAGGGAACTGTGGGCGCGTCGCAGCGTCTTTCTCAAGCGTGGCCGGCCACTGCTGGTGACGGAAGTATTCCTGCGGCCGATGTTGTAGCCGCGCCATCGACACATTCGACAAAAGGGAGCCACCGTGAAAGCCGCGCTGATCTTTGCAGGACTGGTGTCATTCGCCACCATGGGCGCAAACGCGCAATCGGAAAAACTGGTCGGCGGTCCCTGCGAGGGTTGCGAGGCCGTGTTTCAGGGGCGTCCGGCCGCATTGGCACCTCGCGCGAGCTTGGTCACAGCCGGTGAGCCGGGCGAAAAGCTGGTGGTGCAAGGCGCGGTGCGCGATGTCGCTGGCAAGGCTGTACCCGGAATCATCGTCTACGCATACCAGACCAACGCAGCGGGCATCTATCCACCGAACGATCGCGCGGGCGGGGCAGCGGCTCGGCGGCATGGCATGTTGCGCGGCTTCGCCCTCACCGACAAGGACGGCAGCTATCGCTTCGATACTGTCCGCCCCGCCAGTTACCCGAACACCGATATCCCGCAGCACATCCACATGCATATCGTTGAGCCTGGCCGCTGTACCTATTACATCGACGATGTGCTGTTCGAAGATGATCCCAAGCTGACGCCGCAAAAGAGGCGAATCGAAGTGCACGGCCGGGGCGGCAATGGTGTGGTGCAGCCGCAACGCGCCGCCGACAGGACATGGCAGGTGACGCGCGATATCGTCTTGGGGCGCGGCATTGCAGACTACGCTGACTGCGGAAAGCAATAGATGGAAAGATAAACTCAAGCACCGGTGCGGCTTTCAAGGCAAAATTGCCCGGGAAGCCGCGCCAATGCTTGAGTTTTAATATTGATTATGAAGACGCGCATTAAAATCTGCTGTATCAGTTCGATCGAAGAGGCGGCGCTGGCGGTATCCTGCGGTGCGTCGGCACTGGGCCTCGTCTCCGCCATGCCCAGTGGCCCGGGGGTGATCGAGGAAGATCGCATTGCCGAAATCATACGCAGCGTGCCGCCTGCCATCGGCACTTTCCTGTTGACTTCGAGGCAGAGCGCCGATGCCATCATCGACCAGCAACTGCGCTGCAGGCCAAACACCGTGCAGTTGGTGGATCATGTGGCCGAGGCCGAGTTGATCAAGCTGCGCCGCGCATTGCCGGGCATTTCGCTGGTGCAGGTGATCCATGTCACCGGCGAGGAGTCGATCGCCGAAGCGCAAGCCGCCGCCCCGCACGTCGATGCCATCCTGCTCGATTCCGGCAACCAGAAGCTCGCGGTGAAGGAGCTGGGCGGTACCGGGCGCGTGCACGACTGGAGCATCAGCCGGCGGATTCGCGAAGCCTGCGGCAAGCCGCTGTTCCTCGCCGGTGGCTTGAAGCCCGACAATGTGCGCAACGCCATCGAACAGGTGCAGCCCTTCGGCCTCGACCTCTGCAGCGGTGTGCGCAGCGACGGCCATCTGGATGAAATGAAGTTGCGCGCTTTTTTTGCTGCGGCACAATAGCCGCATGCTCGAACGCCTTAAACATTACGTCGCACTTACCCGCCTCAACAAACCGATCGGCATCCTGCTGTTGCTGTGGCCGACGCTGTGGGCGATCTGGATTGCGTCCGAAGGACGGCCCGATACCACCATCCTGATTGTGTTCGTGCTCGGCACCATCCTGATGCGCTCGGCAGGCTGTGCAATCAACGACTACGCGGATCGCGATTTCGATGCGCATGTGAAACGTACGGCAGAACGGCCGCTGGCGGCGAAGAAAATTTCAACCAAGGAGGCGCTTGCCGTTGCCGGCGTGCTCGCGTTCACCGCATTTCTGCTGGTGGTGTTCTTTCTCAATCGTCTGACGCTGTATCTGTCCTTCGCCGCGCTGTTCCTGGCGGCAAGCTACCCCTTTACCAAGCGCTTTTTCGCCATGCCGCAGGCGTATCTCGGCATAGCGTTCGGTTTTGGCATTCCGATGGCCTTTGCCGCGCAAACTGGCAGTGTGCCGGCGCTGGCGTGGTGGCTGCTGGCAGCCAATGTATTTTGGACGCTGGCCTACGACACCGAGTACGCCATGGTCGATCGCGACGACGACGTGAAGATCGGCATCAAGACCACCGCGCTACTGTTCGGCAGGAACGATGTCGCCATTGTCATGGCCTGCTACCTGATGATGCTGGCGATCATGACAGTAATCGGCAAAGTGATCGGCCTGGGCTGGCCCTACTTTATCGGCGTCGGCATTGCCTGCAGCATTACCTTGTTTCATTACACCCTGATCCGTGGTCGCGAGCGCGACGAATGCTTCAAGGCCTTCCTGCACAACAACTGGCTGGGTTTCACGCTCTGGTGCGGCGTGATGTTCGATTACGCTTTGCGCACCTGACGCGCCCGCTGTTTTGCCGTTTGCTCGCGCACCAGGTCGATGAATGCACGCGTTTTCGCCGGCGGTGGCAGGGAACCGGGGTACGCGGCATAGAGATAGAGTCGTGTCATTTTTGACTGCGGCAACAGCCGCACCAGGCGGCCAGCCTCGACATCGGCGCGAATGGTGGAGTCGGGAAACGAACCGACGCCGGCCCCGGCCATCACCAGCGAACGCACGCCTGCGGAACTGTTTGAGGTGATCGAGCCCTTCATACGAACGCGCAACTTGGTTCCGTTGCGGCGCGTGAATTCGCAGGTCCACGGTGTGGGCACCACGGTCAGCGCAATCCACTCGTGCGGCGCCAGATCCTCCGGCTTTGTGGGCGTTCCGCGCCGCGCAAGGTAGATTGGTGAGGCCGCCAGCCACAGTTCCAGCTCGCCCAGCGTCACGCCGTGCAGTTGTGAATCACCCATCAGGCCGATGCGAATGGCGATATCGATCTGACTGGCGATCAGGTCCATGCGCTGGTCGGTCGGCAGGTAGTCAACTTTCATTTCCGGGTAACGTTCGCGATAAGCGGCGATCCAGCTGGCCACCATCGGGATCGACTCGATAGGGCTGGTCAGGCGCAGCGTGCCGCCCGGGCGGCCACGATCGCTTCTTGCGCGTTCAACCGCCGCGTCGGCCTGCGCCAGTAACGCGCGGCAATCGGCGAGGAATGCCTCTCCGGCCTCGGTGATCGCGAGTTTACGCGTCGAACGCTGCAGCAGTTGCGCGCCCAGCTCGCGCTCCAGCCGCGCCACCGCCTGGCTTAGCGCGGACTTGGTGGTGTCGAGGCGGTCGGCCGCAGCGGTGAAGGAGCCCGCATCGGCCACGGTAACGAAAGCGGCGATGCGATCAAGGTTGACGCCGGTGGATTTCATATTGTTCTCGTTTGCTGGACAAACAATTATGCAATGGCTGCTTTTTCTGGACAATTGCAATCGGCATCATGACGCCATCAACCACACGTCATGAAAGGAAACACCATGTTTGTCCTGCTCGGTTCCAACGGCAATATCACTTCCAAGGCCGCCCGCATCCTGCTATCGCAAGGCAGGAAAGTTCGTGTTGTCGGCCGTAACGCGGCCAGCCTCGCCGAACTCCGCACGGCCGGAGCGGACATCACAGTCGGCGATATCGCAAACGCCTCGTTCCTCGCCGGCGCATTTAAAGGTGCTGAAGCGGTCTATGTGATGATTCCGCCGAATTACGGCGCGGCCGACATGGGCGCATTTCAGGATCAGGTGGGTCAGGCCATCGTTGACGCCATAAAGACCAGCGGTGTGACGCGGGTGGTGCACCTTTCCAGTGTCGGCGCGCACTTGCCGTCCGGCACTGGGCCGATCGCCGGCTTGCATCGCCAGGAGCAACGCCTGAACGCGCTCAGCGGCGTCGATGTACTGCATTTGCGTCCCGGTTACTTCTTTGAGAATCATCTCGCCGCCATCGGCCTGATTCAGACGCTGGGCGTGTATGCCGACATGACCGATTCCTCAAGCCCGATCCCGACCATCGGCAGCGGTGACATTGCCGTCGTCGTGGCGCGTGAGCTGGCAAACTTCGGTACGCGCGGCAAGGCTGTGTTGCATCTGCATACGCGGCGCGATTACACGCAAGCCGAAGCTGCCGCCATTCTCGGCCGTGCAATTGGCCATCCCGAGTTGAAGCATGTGCAAGCCGACCCTGCCCAAGCCAAGGCGGGCATGGAGCAACACGGCTTCTCACCCAGCGTGTCAGACCTGTTCGAGGAAATGAGCAAGGCATTTTCGACGCCGGCACTTGTTGCGGAGTTGAAGGTTGGTCCCACCGAAGTCACTCCCACTTCACTGGAAGACTTCGCTGCAGGTGTTTTCAAGCCGGCGTTTGAAGGTGCCTTGAAGGTTGCATAAGCGACCACGCCCCTCGTGTCGTACCCGCGCAGGCGGGTACCTCTAAATTTGCCGTTCAAGGGCTTGGCTAGAGGTACCCGCCTGCGCGGGTACGACAACAGGTGGAATTCATTTGTCGATCGCCAAGCGTAGAATCCTTGCATCTCAACGCAAGGATTCGTCATGTCTTCCACCTATCTCGTTCCCGGTCTCCGCACCCCATTCTGCAAAGTCGACGGCCCCCTGAAAGGCTACGACGCTATCCAGATGTCGGTGCCGGTCGCACAGGCGATGGTGAAGATCGCGCGACCAGATTTGATGGTCTGGGGCACGGTTATCCCCAGCCTGCGCTGGAGCAATATCGCGCGCGAAGTGATGATGGACGCCAAGCTGGATGCGACCATCCCGGCCTATTCAACCGTGCAGGCATGTTCGACCTCGATGGTCGGTGTGTTTGAAGCAGTCGGGATGCTGAGCGATCACGCACCGCTGGCGATGGTGGGTGGCGTGGAAGCGATGAGCCAGGTGCAGATCGGCCTCACCCAGGGTTTCTCCAACTGGCTGCGCGGTGTGATGCAGGCGCGCACATTCGGCGCGCGGCTCGATGCAATTGCGTCGGTCAAGTTCAAAGACATCAAGCTCGATATTCCCAGCGTGAAGAATCGCTCGACCGGCAAAAGCATGGGCGAGCATT
>JAEUNB010000327.1 GCA_016790625.1 Betaproteobacteria bacterium
TGATGAAAGTGGCGCCACAGCCAGTCGCTTTCGTGGCGCGCGCGATGCCACCAGTAGAAGACGAATGTGGCAATGAAGTAGGTCAGCAGCCCGCCGGCAATCGGCCCGAGATGCTCGGATACTTTGAATAATGATACTGAACCCAGCCACTGCTCCCAGGTAAGGCCAGCGACTACAACGACCGCGATTTGCACCAGATTGATTGCCACCACTCGCCATGGCCAACTGGCGATTCGCGGCAGCTTCCAGCCCGGTACCAGTCGCTCCAGAACAAAGCACACGGCAAACACACCAATCAGTTTGAGAATCATCGTCGCCTCTATATAACCAAATTTTTCGACATATTGGGCAAAAAAAATTATTGCGTCTTCAGATAATCCATCACCGCGACCAACGATTCGCGGATCTGCTTCTTGTTCAGCCAGAAATACACTTCCTTGCCGATCTTTTCGCTGTCCAGCACACCTGCTTCGCGCAGGATCTTCAGGTGATGCGACACAGCGGAACGCGACAATGTGGATACCTCGACGATTTGCCCTACGTTTAACCTTTCGCCGGGTTCAAACGTCAGCAGAATGCGCTGCCGGTGTTCGTCACCCAGCGCCGTAAAGACCTGCGCAATGTTCTGCCACGCATCGGGAATGGCTGTGGTGTAATCGCGATTCATAACTATCTTCTTGGTTATATGGTTATGTTTGTCAAGCTTTTTATGCGAGCTTTAGGAATGCCCCGTTATCGTTGATTTCATTGAGGTTAATACCGAAATCAGATGCGCCAGCACGGTGACAACCTCGCCGCCCACTGTCATCTGGTGCAAGGTGCGCGTGCTAAACTGAAGTCACCTGTTGGTGAGTAAAAAATGCCACTGCGGTGGCGACACCATCCCGCCATCGGCGACAGACTATTTCGACGGTGCGACGGGATGCCGCACACTTTGGAGCCTTCATGCAAGACGATCTGAAAAAGAGCGCCCTCGACTACCACCAGTATCCGGTCCCCGGAAAAATCGAAGTCTCCCCCACCAAGCCGCTGGCCACGCAACGCGATCTGGCACTGGCGTACACGCCAGGTGTGGCGATGGTGTGCGAGGAAATTGCCGCCAATCCTGTGCGCGCACGCGATCTCACCGCCCGCGGCAATCTGGTCGCGGTCATCACCAACGGCACCGCCGTGCTGGGCCTCGGCAATATTGGTCCGCTGGCCGGCAAGCCGGTGATGGAGGGCAAAGGCGTCCTGTTCAAAAAATTCGCCGGCATCGACGTTTTCGACATCGAGGTAAATGAAAACGACCCCGACAAGCTGGTCGACATCATTGCCGCGCTGGAACCGACCTTTGGCGGCATCAACCTTGAGGACATCAAGGCGCCGGAGTGCTTTTACGTGGAGAAAAGGCTCCGCGAGCGGATGAAGATTCCCGTCTTTCACGATGACCAGCACGGCACCGCCATCATCGTCGGCGCGGCTATCGTCAATGGTCTCAAGGTGGTGGGCAAGGACATTTCAAAGGTAAAGCTGGTGGCTTCTGGCGCAGGGGCTGCCGCCCTCGCCTGCCTCGACATGCTGGTTGCGCTCGGCATGAAAATGGAAAACATATGGGTCACCGATATCGCCGGCGTGGTCTATAAGGGCCGCAAGGAAGAGATGGACCCGAACAAGGAGCGCTACGCCAAGGACACGCCGGCACGCAAGTTGAGTGAGGTGATTGATGGCGCTGATGTGTTCCTTGGCCTCTCCGCCGGCGGAGTGCTGAAGCAGGACATGGTCAAGCGTATGGCCAAGGAGCCGCTGATCCTGGCGCTGGCCAATCCGACACCTGAAATCCTGCCTGAGCAAATCCGCGAAGTGCGTGACGATGCCGTGATTGCCACTGGTCGTTCGGACTATCCAAATCAGGTCAACAACGTTCTCTGCTTTCCGTTCATTTTCCGTGGTGCGCTTGATGTCGGTGCCACCACCATCAATGAAGCGATGAAGCTCGCTGCCGTCAACGCGATCGCCGAACTGGCGCAGGCCGAGCAGTCCGACATCGTTGCCATGGCCTATGGCGAAACCGCTTCCGGATTCGGCCGTGACTACCTGATTCCCAAGCCGTTCGACCCGCGATTGATTTCGAAAGTGGCGCCCGCAGTGGCCAAGGCCGCGATGGTTAGTGGCGTCGCCACCAGTCCGATCACCGACTGGGCAGCGTACATGCAGCGCCTTGACCAATTCGTCTATCACTCCGGCCTCATCATGCGGCCGGTATTTTCCAAAGCCAAGGCCGCGCCGAAGCGCGTGGTCTATGCCGAAGGTGAGGACGAACGCGTATTGCGCGCGGTGCAGGTGATCGTCGACGAGAAGATCGCCAAGCCGATTCTGGTCGGACGTCCGGCGGTACTGGAAAAGCGCATCGAAAAATTCGGACTACGATTGACCGCCGGCGTCGATTACGACGTGGTCAACCCCGAATACGACGAGCGCTATCGCGACTACTGGCGTGCCTACTACGAGTTGACCGCGAGACGCGGCGTATCGGAGACCTACGCCAAGATCGAAATGCGCCGCCGGCTGACACTGATCGGCGCGATGATGATGCACAAGGGCGATGCGGATGCCATGGTTTGCGGCACCTTCGGCACACACGGCCTGCATTTGCACTATATCGATCAGGTCATCGGCCGCCGCAAGGGCGTAAAGAATTTCTACGCGATGAATGTGCTGATGCTGCCCAAGCACACCGTGTTTATTTGCGACACTTACGTCAATCACGACCCCACCCCCGCGCAGATCGCGGAGATGACGCTGCTGGCCGCCGAGGAAATCCGCCGCTTCGGCCTGACACCGAAGGCGGCATTGCTGTCTCATTCCAGTTTCGGCACCTCGGATGCGCCTTCAGCCGTGAAGATGCGCGAAGCGCTGACGCTGATTAACCAACAGGCACCCGATCTTGAAGTCGATGGTGAAATGCACGGCGACTCCGCACTCTCGGAATCGGTACGCCACACTGCCCTGCCCAGCTCTCGATTGAAGGGTGAAGCCAATCTGCTGATCATGCCGACGCTGGATGCAGCCAATATTTCATTCAACCTGCTGAAGACCACCGCCGGTGCCGGCATCACCATCGGACCGATCCTGCTGGGTGCCGCCACACCGGTACATATCGTCACGCCGACGGCCACGGTGCGGCGTATCATCAATATGACTGCGCTGGCGGTGGTGGATGCCCAAGCCGAGCGCAAATAATCCATGACGTTATTCACGACTCAGACATGGCAGATCGCTTCCATCACTTTTTCATTGCCCCCAAGGACTTCGACGCCTCGTTCGCGTTCTACCGCGAAACACTGGGCTGGCAGTTGATCAGCGAGTGGACCGACACCGCCGGCAAGCGTGGCGCACAATTGACCGGTGGCGGCATCCGCGTGGTGATCGCCGAGGCGCACACGGCGGAGGAAATGCCCGATATCGCCGCCAAGGCGCACGCGCACTCTCCGACCATGCATCTGGATATCCACGACGCCGATTCGCGTTTCGCCCAGATTCCGCAGGGTGACCACATCGTGATCCCTCCCGAAAACAATCACTGGGGCACACGCTGGTTTGTGGTGCGCGACCCGGACGGCAACCTGCTTGCCTTCAACGAGATGCGGCAGAAGTCTTGAAGTCGGATCGTTTCGCGGTGCCGCGCCGGTTGCAGCCGGGTGCAACCATTGGCCTGTTCGCGCCTTCCGGCGTGATCAACATTCCGCGCCACGAGCAGGCAGTCACGCGGCTCGAATCACTGGGCTATCGTGTCGTCGTTGCACCCGAAGCGAGCAATCAGTGGCGCTACTTTGCCGGCACCGATGACGAGCGGCTGGCGAGTTTTCATCGCTTCCTTGCCGATCCGGCGATCGATGCATTGATGATGATTCGAGGCGGGTACGGCTGGTCGCGGCTGCTGCATCGTGTCGATTGGAATCTGGTGGCCGCCGTTGGAAAACCGTTGATCGGCTTCAGCGATTTCACCGCGCTCAATCTGGGCGCGCTGGCGAAATCCAACCTGATCACGTTTGCAGGGCCGGGGGCAGCAATCGATTTTGGCGGTGCGGACGACTCTGCAGAGGTGCAAGCCGATCACGCCTTTATGGAGGCGCATTGCTGGCCTGCCTTGCGCGGGGAGCCGGTGTTGGCTGGACCCTACCCTTGCGAGCATGAATATTCGCCCCAAACGCTGCAAGGTCCGTTGTGGGGCAGCAACCTGTCGCTGATGGCTGCGCTGAACGGTACGCCATACATGCCTTCCATCGAAGGCGGCATCCTGTTCATCGAAGAAGTCACCGAACAGCCCTATGCGATCGAACGCATGCTGCTGCAACTGTTCCACGCCGGCATCCTGCAAAAACAGCGCGCGATTGTGCTGGCCGATTTTTCAGATTGCGAACCCGAAGCCGGTCGCTTCCCATACTCGCTGGAGCATGTGACCGAGACGCTGCGAACCATGCTGACCATCCCGGTACTGACCGGCCTGCCGTTTGGCCATGTCGCGAAGAAACTCACGCTGCCCTTTGGTGCCGATGCCACGCTGGATATCGCGCCCGGGCAATTTACGCTTTCCTACTGATGATTCTTACCACCACCCTGACCGCTGTCGGCCTGGCGATGGATGCGGTTGCCGTATCCATTTCCAGCGGCATGTCGGTACGCGAAATCCGCATTTCGCAGGCACTCAAAATGGCGCTTTGCTTTGGTATTTTCCAGGCATTGATGCCGCTGGCGGGCTATTTGATCGGCGCGCAGTTTCGCGGACAACTGGAAGCATATGACCACTGGGTGGCTTTCCTGCTACTGGGATTTCTAGGTGTGAAAATGATCAAGGATTCGGCGGAGGCCGGCGAGGAACGCGTGCATTCGCCCTTTCGCACCAACAAGCTGATGGTGCTGGGGCTCGCCACCAGCATCGATGCGCTCGCCGTCGGCGTCAGTTTCTCACTGCTGGAAGTCAGCCTGATGGAAACGGTCGGCACCATCGGCCTCGTCACTTTTGCCTTGTGCCTGCCGGCGGTCTGGTTTGGCGCGCGGCTGGGAAAATCGATGGCCAAGCGCGCTGATGTGCTGGGTGGCATTATCCTAATCGGCATCGGCAGCAAAATCCTTATCGAACATATCGTTACCGGCATCTAAAGGGCGGCACATGAGCGATTCCCCAATTCGCACTGAATATCGGGCATGCAATTTATGCGAAGCCATCTGCGGACTTGAATTCAAGCTGCAGGGCGAACACATCATTTCCGTTCGCGGTGACGACAACGATCCGTTCAGCCGTGGACATATCTGTCCCAAGGCTGTGGCGCTGAAGGATATCCATGAAGATCCGGATCGCCTGCGCGTGCCGTTGAAACGTGACGGCGATAAATGGTCCGAAATCGGCTGGGACGAGGCGTTCGAATTGGCCGCGGAACGCATTGCGGCGTTGATCCAGAAACACGGTAACAACGCCGTCGGCTTCTACGCTGGCAATCCTTCTGTGCACAACGTCGGCACATTGATGGGCATCCAACACTTTGCCCGCCTGATGAAAACCCGCAGCGCGTTCAGCGCGTCATCGGTCGATCAGCTGCCGCAGCAGCTCACCTCGTTATTGATGTTCGGCCACCAGTTCCTGATCCCGATTCCGGACATCGACCACACCGACTATTTTCTGATCCTCGGCGGCAATCCGATTGCGTCCAACGGCAGCATGATGACAGTGCCGGATGTGGCCAAACGCCTGAAGGCGATCCAGTCGCGTGGTGGCAAGGTGGTGGTGATCGACCCGCGCCGCACCGAGACGGCCGAGATCGCCAGCGAACACCACTTCATCAAGCCCGGCAGCGACGCCGCGCTGCTGATGGCAATGATCAATGTGATTCGTACCGAAAACCTCATGCGGCCAAACGCATCGCTGCCGTTGAAGAATCTCGACCATGCATTGAATGCGATTGCCCATGTGACTGCCGCCAAGGCCGCTGCCGTCACTGGCATCGCCGAAACGGAAATCGTCCGCCTCGCCCGCGACTTTGCTGCCGCGAAAACCGCCATCGCCTACGGCCGCATCGGTGCCTGCATCCAACCCTTCGGCACACTGGCGCAGTGGCTGGTGCAATTACTCAATATCGTCACCGGCAATCTCGACCGCGTCGGTGGCACCATGCCGACCACGCCGGTGATTCCGATTACCGGCCCAGGCACGCGACCCGGTCACTACGCCCAATGGAAGTCGCGCGTACGCGGTCTGCCCGAATCCGGCGGCGAATTGCCGGTCGCGGCGCTGGCGGAAGAAATCCTCACACCCGGCGAAGGCCAGATCAAGGGGCTCGTCACCACCTGCGGCAATCCGGTGCTGTCGACACCCAATGGCCGCCAGCTCGACGACGCGCTGGCGTCGCTGGATTTCATGCTGTCGATCGACATCTATCTGAACGAAACCACGCGCCACGCCGATCTCATCCTGCCGCCGACTTCCGCACTGAATCACGATCACTACGACCTGATCTTCAACGCCTTTGCCGTGCGCAATGTGACGCGCTACAACGCAGCCTTTTGGACCCGCCCGCAAGACGAGCGCTACGACTGGGAAATTTTTGCCGGCGTGGGACAACGACTGGCGGCGAAACTCGGTCGCGAGTTCACACCGTTGCCGGAACTGAAGCATGTGATCGGCAATATGCTGTCGAAAAGCCCGCAGAACCAGGGCGTCACCATGTCATCACTGAAGGCCGCTCCCAGTGGCATCGACCTCGGCCCGCTAGCCCCGTCCCTGTCGCAACGCATCCAGACCGAAGACAAGCTGATCGACTGCGCCCCATCGCCGATGCTGGCGGATATCGAACGCTTCAATCGTGAGTTGCTGGCAGCAGCCGCGCCAACCACCCTGCATCTGATTGGCCGCCGTCATGTGCGCAGCAACAATTCGTGGATGCATAACTACCACCGACTGGTGAAGGGCAAGCCGCGTCATCACCTGCTGATGCATCCGGACGACGCGACCTCGCGCGGTCTCACCAGCGGCCAGATGGTCGAAATCTCGTCCCGCATCGGCGCAGTTCGTGTCGAACTGGAAGCTTCAACCGACGTCATGCCCGGCGTGGTGTGTCTTCCGCACGGCTTCGGCCATGACCGCGCAGGCACCCGCCTGACGCTAGCGCGCGAACACGCCGGTGTGAGCTACAACGACCTCTCGGACCATCAATTCGTCGACGCCATTTCCGGCAATGCAGCGCTGAACGGGCTGCCGGTGGAAGTGCGCCCAGCGGCTTGATTCAAACATAAAACTCCAGTACTGGCGCGGGTTTCCATGGCATTTCAGCCTGGAGGTCGCGTCTGTTCTGGAGTTTCATTACAAAGTCGTCGCGATTTTCTTTCTTGTCCGGGGCTGGATGGGTAGGAGCGGATGCCAATACACTGTAGCGCCGGAAAATGCTAACTAAGCCCATCTGATTCTGAAAAATCAGAAAAATGATCATCTTGTTGTTCGTACTAGCGATGCTTTCTCTCGTGTTGCTCGCCATCCCAATCCTGACTATCGGGAACGGCGTTTTTTTGTTCTTAACGGGTGCTGATGTTTCAGCGCCCGAGGGCCATTTCATACTCGCTTGCTGCGTCTGGCTGATACTTGCGGCCCTTCAATTCTGGCTGTATCGCGTATTCAACAAAGAAGAAATGTCCGGAGCAAACGTCGGTTGGTTTTTCGGCATCGCGCTTGTTTGCGCATTGTTCGTCATACTCGGCGCTGCATTTGTCGCGGATGTACTTCACCTCACATTTGGTGAGTTTGGAATGGGTGCCTTCTTCATGCTCATCGGTGCCATAGGCGTCGTTGTCGCTGGCACTTTCTTTCAACTGCTGAGGGTTTACCGTTCGCGCGAACGATACTTCTGAGAGCTGCGCCTGATTGCGCCAAGAACCGTGCCCCTGGCTAGATACTTCCAAACCCAAGCACTGGCGCGCTCTTCCAGCCATTTCCGCCCGGAAACCCTCGCCAATGCTGGGGCTTCATCTCTGGCAATTGTGAACATCCTTGTAAGCCCATTCCGACGTCAACCGCCCCCACAGCTGACCGTTACTCGGCTGGCGACAAGCGCAGCGACCCCATGGCGCATGCGGCCGCTAAACCGTCTCTCACCCACTCAAGGAGAATCACATGAAGAAACTGATCGCAGCCCTGATCGTCGCCCTGCCTTTCGCTGCAGGTTCCGCCGCCGCCTCGGACAAGGCCCCCACCGCCCAGCAATCGAAGATGAGCAGCTGCAACAAGGATGCCGGCGACAAGAAAGGCGATGAACGCAAGGCGTTCATGAAGGAATGTCTGAAGAAAGAGTCCGACGCGAAGAAAGCCCAGCAGGAAAAAATGAAGTCCTGCAACAAGGATGCCACCGGCAAGAAAGGCGACGAACGCAAGGCATTCATGAAAGAGTGCCTCAGCAAATAAGTCAGCAGGCTTCAAGTAAAAAAGGCGCACTTCGGTGCGCCTTTTTTTGCGTCCACCAAACCAGAAATACTAACCGCTAACCCGATTGCGTCCCGCTTCCTTGGCTTCGTACAGCCGTTCATCGGCAATCGCCAGCAGGCGTTCGTAACTGGTTTCGTTGGTCAATGTCGCCAGGCCAAAACTCATGGTGACGCGCGGTCCGGCGCCCTTGCCGGCCCAGTCGAATTGTTCGATCGATGCGCGCAACCGCTCGCACACCTGACGTGCCTGATCGATGTCCTTGTCCGGCAGCACCAGCACGAATTCCTCGCCGCCATAGCGTCCCACCATGTCGATATTGCGGCAGCCGTCCTTGAGGATCAGCGCCACCTGCTTCAACACCTCGTCGCCCACCGCGTGGGAGTGAAGGTCGTTGATCTTCTTGAAGAAATCGATGTCCCCCAGCGCGACTGACAAGGGACGCTGGTTGCGCACCGCACGCTCGAACTCCAGTGCCAGAAAACGATCCAGCTCACGCCGGTTGGAGATGCCGGTCAGGCTGTCTTCCTTGGAAAGCTTTTCGTAAGCCTTGGCCGCATCGGCAACCTGGATCAGCAGGTGCGCTTTGTCGTTGTTGGCCGCCTCCAGCTTTTGCTTTTCCTGCTCGAGCGCCTGGGTGCGTTCATCCACCATCTGTTGCAGGCGCACGCCCTGCGCGTTCAGTTGCGCGATGCGTGCACGATAAACCGCGAGACCGGCCAGGATGATCGCCAGCGCGCCAACCACGCGAAACCAGATCGTCTCGTAGAAATGTGGTCGCTGCTCGATGGTCAGCGTAGAACCATCTTCACTCCACGCGCCGCCCTCCCGCGAGGTAATGACACGGAACTCGTACTTACCGGGCGCGACGTTGGTGTAAACCGCTTTGG
>JAEUNB010000336.1 GCA_016790625.1 Betaproteobacteria bacterium
AAGTTGGCGGCATCGTCCCGCATATCACGCTGAAATCGATCGCCAACGATGAGCCGCCCGCCGAAGAAGTGCTGGTGGATCGTCCTGAGGAAGTGAAAGGCATCACGCGCATCAGCGGCCCGTTCGCGTTCGAAGCGACCATCCCCAATGTCATTGACCCCACTGCCTCAACCTCCAGCACTGGCGCGCCTTCTGGCGGCATTGCCCCGGAGATCCGCGCCAGTGCTGGGGTTCCGGCCGGGGCCTCGGACGATTTCGCGGGCTTCGTCGATCGCATGCTGGAGATTTTGCGCAAGTCGCCGATGATTCGTCTAGATGGCAATCGCAGCATCAAATTGCGCAATCTGCGGCGACCGGCCAAAACGCTGTCCTTGTCCGCAGAGGGCATCGTTACCAACGGCGAAGACAAGGCCGTGGCATTCGTGTTTGGGCCGGAGAATGGCGCGGTGGTGGAGAAGCTGGTGTTCGAGGCCGCCAGGGAAGCGTTCGCCAAGAGCTACACGCACCTGTACGTGATCGGCTTCGCCATCCAGCCCAACGCGCGCAGTCTGATCGAGCACTGCGACGAGGTGATCGGCATCGCCGCGACGTACGTGCAGGCAACACCAGACCTGATGATGGGCGACCTGCTGAAGAACATGCGCTCATCGCAGATTTTCTCGGTGTGCGGCATGCCGGAGATTTCGCTGCGCAAGGCGAAAACCCCGGAACTGGAAGCGGCGAAGCAGGCGAACCGCAAGGGCGCTGTGCTGGCGGAGCAATGGTTCGAGGTGGAGTTGAACGGCCTGGACGTGTTCGACCCCATCACCATGGAAGTCGAATCGCGCAAGGGCAAGGACGTACCGGCTTGGTTTCTCGATACCGACTACAACGGTCTCTCGTTTCACGTCACCCAGGCATTCTTCCCGGCAACGCAGGCCTGGGATAGCTTGAAGCGCGCGCTGAAGGGCGAATACGACGATCAGGTATGGGCGCACCTGGCTGGAACGGTATCGGTGCCGTTCACGGCGGGTACGCATGGCGACATCGCGGTCAAGGTGATCGACCATCGGGGGAATGAGTTGATGGTGGTGAGGTCGCTGGCAGAGGCATTGGAGAACGCCAAATGATCCTGACCCGGGTGGTGGTGAAGAACTTCAAGCGGTTCGACGAGCTGACGTTCGATTTGCCGGGGCACACGGTGATTGCCGGTCCGAACAATATGGGCAAGACGACATTGCTGCAAGCGATCGCTGCGTGGGATGTGACATTTCGAATTTGGAAACAGCTCAACAATTTTCAGCGGCGCGGCGGTGGTTACCAGTACGCGCCTGTGGCTCGTCAATCGTTCTCTGCCGTGCCACTTCGGCAGTACGACTTATTGTGGTCGCAGCGCAGGACCAATCAGCCAATCGAAATTCAGCTTGAGTTCGATCAGGGCGAACCGGTCAACATGGAAATCTGGCATGACACGACCGAGCAGATAAAGGTACATCCCAGTGCCTCAGCCGAGCCTGCTACCGTTAAGCCGTTGACGGTATCGACAGTCTTCGTGCCGCCGATGACCGGGCTTTCCCGCGAAGAGCCGCTTTACGCTCGCGACGAAACGGTTGACGACTTGTTGGCCCAAGGCCGACCTGGAGAGGTACTGCGCAATTTGCTGGTCAAGGCACACCAATCGGATGCGTGGACAACATTGCAGGAAGCGATGAAACGATTGTTCAATAGTGAACTGCTGCCGCCAGTTGTGGGCGCCAATATCATCGCGGAGTATCGTCAGCCCGGTAGTGCAACGTCGTACGATATTGCCAGCGCCGGCAGCGGCTTTCAGCAAGTGTTGATGTTGCTGACGTTTCTGCATACGCGTCCGGGATCGATCCTGTTGCTAGACGAGCCGGACGCGCACTTGCACGTTATTTTGCAGGACGCGATTTATGGGGAACTGCGCTCAGTTGCCGCAGCGACCGGCTCACAACTCATTATCGCTACACATTCGGAAGTGATTATCGAAAGTGTCGATCCACGTGAGCTATGCCTGATGTACGGGAATCCAAAACTGCTGTCGACCACCGAGGAGCGTACACGCCTGATTCAATCGCTTGGGGTGTTGACGCATACGGACATCATGCTCGCCGAAGCGGCACCGGGCGTGCTGTATGTCGACGACTACACGGACATGGATGTGCTTCGCGCCTGGGCGCGTGTACTCGGCCATAAGGCGGATGACTTGCTGACGACGCGATTGCTTTGGAAGGCGCGCGTGATTCAGCAGCGCGAGGGTGCTTCGGGTATTCAGGCCAGGGATCATTTCGATGCGCTGCAATTGGTCAAGCCAAACATGCCCGGTCTCCAATTGCTGGATGGCGACGCGCATCAAGGAATGCAGCAAACGGCGATGACAGGCGCGGGGCTACAGCGGTTACGCTGGAAACGCTATGAGGTGGAAAGTTATCTCGTTCACCCAAGAGCCTTGGAAGAGTTTGTACGCAGGCAGCTCGGCGATGACAATGCGGAGACCGGAGTCGCCGACATGCGTGCGCACATGGTTGGCGTATTTCGCCAGCAATACCTGGATGATCCGCTGCACCCCGAGCCGCTGGTGGAGAACTACCTGGTCACGACCAAGGCTCGTAGAGATATCCTGCCGGCGATTTTGCAGTCGGCCGGTTTGCACAACGTGTCCTACACGCGCTTTCACGAAATCGCGGCGCTGATGCGACCCGACGAGATTCACCCGGAGGTCATCGAAAAACTGGATGGCATCTGCCGCGCTTTCGGAGTGGCGCCTTGAGCAGTTTCGAAGTTTCCACGCCGATCCTGAACAATCCTTTCGAGGAACCGAAGGAACATTGGTGGATCGTCGAAGGAGAAGACGCTGAGCGCCGGGAAGGGCGACGTTTTCCGCACTATTTCTATCGCGATCCGCGCTCGGCGCCTAAAGGAGGTGTTGAGGCGGATACCGGGACGATGATCGAGCTGAAGCTGGTCAGCCGTATCCGCGAGCAAGTCGCGAAGTGGCGCGCGTTGGCGTTGCGCGGCGAGGGCGGTGTTTCGCGAACGACTCACGAATTGCTCAACTATTGGAGCCGCGAAGGCCGGCAGTCTCCATTGTTCTTCGCGCAGCGTGAGGCGGCTGAGGCAGTGATTTTTCTCACTGAGGCGCGCGCCGATTTCCTGCAAGGCATCAATATTCCGCGGGATGAGCCTCCCGACGAAACCCGGGCTGAAGGCTATACCGGCTTCCTGCGCTACTGCTGCAAGATGGCGACGGGGTCCGGCAAGTCGACTGTCATGGGGATGCTCGCCGCGTGGAGCATTCTCAACAAAATGGCGGACCGCAGCGATGCACGTTTTTCCGACGTGGTGTTGATTGTCTGTCCGAACGTCACCATTCGTGATCGGCTGGCCGAACTGGACCCGGCGCGCGGTGAGGCCAGCCTGTATCGCACGCGCGATCTGGTGCCGCCACATCTGATGTCCAGTCTGTCGCAAGGCCATGTGCTGATCACCAATTGGCATGTGTTCGAGCCTCAAACCCCGCAGGCGGGCGGCATATCGTCGCGCGTGGTGAAGGCAGGCATCCGCGAGCAGCGCACGGAAACGATCTCCATTGGCGATAAGACCACCACGGCGCGGGGCACGCGCTATCTCACGGTTCAGGATTTCCGCAAACAGGTGGATGCCGGTTTATTGCGTGTGATCGAGGAAATAGCCGACAAGGATGGCAGTCTCGTTAAAGTCAAGGTCGAGACCAGCCGCTACCGGGAAAGCGATACGGCGCTGGTGGAGCGTGTGCTTGGCCGCGAGGTTGGCGGCAAGAAAAACATTCTGGTGATGAATGACGAAGCGCATCACGCTTATCGCATCCGCCGCGATGAACCGGACGAATTCGAGGATGACTTGTTTGGCGAAGACGAGGAGGCGGACGAGTTTTTCAAGGAAGCGACCGTCTGGGTGGAGGGGCTGGACCGCATCCAAAAGGTTCGCGGGATCAATCGCTGCGTGGATTTTTCGGCCACACCTTACTACCTCGGCCGCGTTGGTCAGCAAGCAGGGCGGCCGTTTCCATGGATCGTCAGCGACTTCGGCCTGATCGACGCCATCGAGTCCGGTTTGACGAAGATACCGCAGCTTGCAGTGAGGGATACTTCGGGCGCATCGATTCCGGGCTATTTCAATATTTGGCAGTGGATTTTGCCGCAACTCACCGCCAGCGAGCGGGGCGGCAAGAAAGCCGCGCCGAAACCCGAGGCCATACTGAAATATGCGCATGCCCCGATCGCGATGTTGGCGGGTTTGTGGGAACAGGAGTTTGCGCAACGACTCGCCGACACGAGCGATACGAGGCCTCCGGTGTTCATTTTGGTCTGCAAGAACACCAAGATCGCCGCTGTGCTGTTCGATTGGTTGGCCAACGACAAGGCGCCGCATGGCATCCCACCATCAAAGCTCGCGGCATTTCGCAATCGCGAAGATCAGATGGTCACCATTCGCGTCGATTCGAAGGTGGTAAACGAAACGGATTCCGGCAACGCGAAGGCCGACGAAGTTCGCTGGATGCGCTTTACGCTCGACACCGTTGGCAAGCGGGAGTGGCCGCACGATTCGCAGGGCCGCCCGATCCATCCTCCGGGTTTTGCCGAGCTTGCCGGCAAACTTGGGCGGCCCACGCACCCACCCGGACGCGATGTCCGCTGCATCGTTTCCGTCGGTATGCTGACCGAGGGCTGGGATTGCAATACGGTTACTCATATCGTTGGCCT
>JAEUNB010000409.1 GCA_016790625.1 Betaproteobacteria bacterium
ATTTCGCCGGGAATTTCAGCTGTACCGATGGCCGCACGGGAACCTTCAAGGTCGATGAACTGGAGGTCACCAACCAGGGCGTATCGGCCAAGTTCCGTTCGAACTGGGGCAACAGCAGCAGTAACGGCCGCTTTGGCGGGCCGCGTCGTTAGTAATTGATTGACTCTGGGGCGGAGCCAAGTCCGCCCCAGATTTATCTACAGCACCGCCGCGCGTATGCGTCGCGACAGCGCATCGAACGCCACTACCATCAGCACGATGGCAATCAGCAGCGTGGCCAGACGGCCCCACTGGAACAGCGACACCGCTTCCGACACCAGCAGGCCGAGGCCGCCGGCGCCGATCAGGCCCAGCACGGTAGAGTCGCGAATGTTGTATTCCCAGATGTAGAGATGATTGGAAATGAAGTTGGGCAGCAGCGCCGGCCAGACCGCGAACAGGAACACCTGAACCGGTGACGCGCCTGTCGCGCGCACCGCCTCGATCGGCCGCATATCCAGCGTCTCGATCGATTCCGCATACAGCTTGCCCCAGGTACCCATCGAGTGCAGCGCGATGGCGAGGATACCCGCCATTGGCCCTAAACCAATAATGCCGACGATCAACAGGCCAAACACCAGCGTGTGGATCGAGCGACAAATATCAAGGACGCGCCGCGCCAGCCATGCCACCGCGACCGGCGCATGCATGTTTTTTGCCGATAAAAATCCCAGCGGCGCACCAAGAATTGCTGCCAGCAGCGAACCCAGCGTGGCGATCTTCAGCGTGGTCCAGATTGCGCTGCCAAGTCCGGACAGGAATTTCGCTTCCGACGCGCGCTGATTTTCCACTCGCAACACCTGCCCGTCATCGGACTTGTATTCCAGCTGCGTATTGCCGAACCACAGGTCGACAAAGCTCGGCCGCGACAGCTCGCCCGCCGTGGTCATCAGGTTCTGCCACGGCTTCCTGCCCAGCGTGAAATCGCCGGCGCTAACCAAGCTCCACACGCACGCCAGAATCAGGGCCGCATAGACCAGCATCAACAGCGCCGACTGCCGCCGCGCGCCATACCAGCGCACGGCCTCGCGGTCGATCAACGGTGCATCGCTGGGCGGCGCCTTGTCAGCAATATGGGTCGGCGTGGTCACGGCGGTGAATCAGCTTCTTACTTCTTCACCGGCGTCAGTTTGCCCGACTCCAGCCCCGCATCGCGGATCGGTTTGTAGTAGCTATTGTCCTTGGCGACAAAGCCGGTGTAATTGTTCGGCAACAGGTTGGGTTGCGCTTTCAGTTGCGGGCCGATGGCTTCCAGCGCTTTCACCAGCTTGGCGGTGAACACCTTGTCCTTGGCCAAGTCCTTGGACACCGCCAGCGCATCGTTCGGCAACGGTGCGGAAGTCCAGATGATGCGGCTGTCAGCGGCTTTGATTAGGCCATCGGCAATCATCGCGTCGCGGTTGCGGTTGTAGTCGGCGCCGGCATCGAGCTCCCCGCGCACCACCTGTGTTTCGATCGCCTGATGCTTGGTATAGATGACCTTGGAGAAGAATTTGTCCGGATCGATGCCGCGCTTCATGAATTCGTGGCTGGGAATAAGGTAGCCGGATGTCGACCCCTTATCGCCGAAGGCAAAGGTCTTGCCTTTCATGTCGTCGATCTTGTTGATGCCACTGTTCGGACCGGTCACCATGATGGCGAAATACTCGGGCTTACCTTGATAGAGGATGGTGGCGACGGCTTCGGCACCGGCCTGGTGATTCGCCAGCACATAACCCCACGGTCCCATCAACGCCATGTCGGTTTCGCCCGAGGCCAGCGATTTGGCCAGGCCTTCCCATGTATCCACCGTACGCAACCGAACCGGCTGCCCCAGCGCCTTGGCAAGATAATCAGCCAGCGGCTTGTAAGTGGCGTCGTTCTTTTCCTTGTCAGGCTGGAACAGGCCGACACCGAATTCGAGGGTTTTCTGGGCGCGAGCCGTGGTGACAGCGACCGTCAGTGCCAGTGCCGCGACAAGTGAAGCGATAAGTTTCATGTTTTCCTTGAGAACAGTCGATGGAGGAGGATGAAAGCGAAATCTACGCAAGTGACAAGCGCATAGATGCGCGTAGCTGCAAATACTTTATCAGTCAGCCATGACAAATAAATCTTACAAACCGGCTTGACATCGCATTGTCATTTCCATATATTTGGAAATATGGAAACTAAAAATGTCATCATTGCCTTGGGCGCCCTGGCGCAGGAAACGCGGCTTGCCATCTTCCGCCTGCTGGTCGAAACCGGACCGGCGGGGCTGCCGGTGGGCGCCATTGCCGAAAAACTCGGTCTGGCCAATGCCACGCTCTCTTTTCACCTGAAAGAGCTGACCAATGCCGGGCTGACACTTGCCACGCCCAATGGCCGCTCCATCATCTACTCCGCCAATTTCGACACCATGAACGGTGTCATTGGCTATCTCAGCGAGAACTGCTGCGCCGGCAGTTCCTGCTCACCGTCTATAGCGGCTTGCGTGCCCGTTAGCGCGCAGAAGAAACCTTCCTCAATTTCCAAACGGAGCAAATCATGAAACGCTTTCACGTACACGTCGCCGTCAGCGACTTGAAGCAAAGCACACAGTTCTATTCCGCCATGTTCGGCATGCAGCCGACGGTGCAAAAGGACGATTACGCAAAATGGATGCTGGACGATCCGCGCGTCAACTTCGCCATCTCGGAACGCGCCAATGCCAGCGGCCTGAATCATCTTGGCTTCCAGGCCGACTCCGATGAGGAGCTGGAGGAAATCCACGCCCGCCTGCAAACCGCAGACACCGCGATCACCGCCGAGAAAGGCGCCAATTGCTGCTACGCCAAATCGGACAAATACTGGGTGCAGGATCCGTCGGGCATTCCGTGGGAGAGCTTCCGCTCACTGGATACGATTCCGTTCTACGGTGAGAACAGCCACAAGGGAGGCGCCGGCGCCGAGAATGCAACGGCGGCCAGCGAAGGTGGCGCCTGCGGAACGTCCTGCTGCCCGGCACCGGTCGCCAAGGCCGCCACCACTGCAAAGGCCTGTTGCAATGGCTGATCGCCTCATCAATGTGCTATTCCTGTGTACGCACAATTCGGCGCGCTCAGTGATGGCCGAGGCGCTGCTCAATACCATCGGCGCGGGGCGCTTCCACGCCTTCAGCGCCGGCAGCATGCCCTCGGGCCGGGTCAATCCGTTCGCGGTCGAGAAGTGCAAGACGCTGGGCTATCTCACGGAAAACATCCGCAGCAAATCATGGGATGAATTCGCGCTGCCCGACGCGCCGAAGATGGACATCATCATCACCGTCTGTGACAACGCCGCCGGTGAAGTGTGTCCCATCTGGCCCGGCCATCCGGCCACTGCGCACTGGGGCTTCCCCGATCCATCGACGGTCGAGGGTGGCGACGACGAAAAACGCAAAGCCTTCGATCAGGTGTTTCACGCCATCCGCCGCCGCATTGAATTGCTGGTGAATCTGCCATTGGAAAAACTTGAACGGCTGGCACTGTCAAGCGAATTGAAGCGCATTCATCAGCAATGAACCTGTGGGCGTTTTTCAATCGCGCGCTGTACCGCAAGCTGGCAGCGGAAGCGCTGGGCACCGCGCTTCTGCTCGCCACCGTCGTCGGCTCCGGCATCATGGGCGAGCGCCTGGCGGACGGCAATGCGGCGATCGCACTGCTGGCCAATTCGATTGCCACCGGCGTCGCACTGTTTGCGCTGATCACGATCTACGCACCGATTTCCGGTGCGCACTTCAATCCGGTGGTGACGATGATCGAAGCGATATCGTTGCGCATGCCGCGACGGCAGGCACCATTCTATGTCGCTGCGCAATTCGCCGGCGCCGTCATCGGTGTCTTTATCGCTCACCTGATGTTCGAGCTGCCGTTGATTCATCCTTCGCAGCATGTGCGTACCGGTGCCGCGCAATGGTTCAGCGAGTTCATCGCCACCTTCGGTTTGTTGACGGTGATTTTGCACGCCAGCAAATCGCGCATCGAAGCCGTGGCGGCCATGGTCGGCTGCTATATCACTGCCGCGTACTGGTTCACAGCGTCCACGTCGTTCGCCAATCCCGCTGTCACTTTCGCTCGTTCACTCACCGACACCTTCGCCGGCATTCGCATGATCGATGCACCGATGTTCATGCTGGCGCAGATCGCCGGCGCGCTGGCCGCCTATTTCGTCTACCGGCAGGTGATTCGTGAACACTGAATCCGCATCGCACGTGCCCGCATTCCATCTGGCGCAGGCCAACATCGCCTATGCCCGCGCCTCGCTGGAAGACCCGCTGCTGGCCGATTTCGTCGCGCGGCTGGATGAAATCAATGCTCTCGCAGAACAAAGCCCCGGCTTCGTCTGGCGGTATCTGTCCGACAGCCGCGATCTCTATGCACGCCAATACGAGGACAGCCGCGTGCTGTTCAATATGTCGGTGTGGCGCGATATCGATTCTCTGCACGCATACACCTATCGCACCGCGCATGCCCAGCTATTCGCGCAACGGCGCAAATGGTTCGACGACGCGATGAGCGTCATGCATTCACGCAGCGTGGCGCTGTGGTGGATTCCGGCCGGGCAGATCCCGACGGTCGCGGAGGCGAAGCAACGACTGGCGCATATCACCGCGAATGGACCGACCGCATTTGCCTTTACGTTCAAGCAGCGATTTGCCGCAAACGGCGAGAAATTGGTGTCAATTGCTCCCGCGTAATTGGCACAAACCCTAGCATTGGCGCGGTTTTCTGGGCACTTTCGCCCGGAACGGCAATAGGGACGCGGACTTTGCCTAATGATCAAAAGACTCCGTTCGCCCTGAGGTATCGAAGGGCAAACCTGTGGGGAAGCTTACTTCCCCACTACCGCAATGCACTCCACTTCCACCTTCGCCCCCAGCGCCAGGCCATTGGCGCCGAAAGCGCTGCGAGCCGGATACGGTGCAACGAAAAACGTTTTGTAGACCTCATTGAACGCCGGCCAGTCCGACATATCAGCCAGCATCACCGTGCATTTGACGATCTGCTTCATGCTGTAGCCATGCGCTTCCATCGTGGTCTTGATGTTCTGCATGGTCTGCCGCGCCTCTTCCTTCATGCCGCCGGGTACCACCTTCATCGTCCCGGGCGCAATGCCGATTTGGCCGGAGAGATACAACGTGTCACCGTGACGCACGGCTTCGGAAAACGGCAGGTCTTTGGGGAGGACTTTGCCGGAGTTGAGGAAGTCAGGCGCAGCCGCGTGAGCGTTTGAAATCGCCAGAACAGCAAAAGTGAATGCTTGTACGCACAGTTTAAATTTCATTTTTACCCTCTAGTGCAAGCTAGTGATGTGACGAATGCACAGGACATGGGGCTATGTGATTGAGTTACCGCCCTCAGGGAAGGATACGATTCAAGTCGCCACGAATTTTGCAGCCGTAGTCCTCTCGGAACCGCAGAACAATGACTCCAACTCGACGCCGTAGAGTTTCCAGCTCATGTCTGCTATGACCATGATTGTTGCCCGTGCAATTCATGAACGAGCGACACTCATCTGCAAGATCCTTAATCAAACCTTTGAGTTCGCTGTCGTACTTGATACGCTTTGTTAGCCCTCTGAGCTCGGTGCGGAGACGATCAATGGACAGTGCCACGTGCGGGGAAACTTCGTAGTGGTGATCAACATACAATGCGCCATGATTCTCAAGAAGGTCGATCACTTCCTGCGCAGTTTGCCCTTCTTCAGTAAGTTTGCGCAGCAGCGGCAATGGACT
>JAEUNB010000411.1 GCA_016790625.1 Betaproteobacteria bacterium
TGGCCGATGACGTTGTCATGGCCTACGAATGCAGTGTCCTGCCGCAAAGCGTGCTGCCGCATCCCGAGGAAGTGGAGGGTTCGCTGTATGAGCACCTGACCCGCATTGGCAAGGCCCCGATGCGTGCCCTGCAACATATCCGCGCCATCAATGCGCACTCCCGGCTGGCCGATCAACTGGGCATACCAACCGGGCAGGCCGTCTTGTTCATCACCCGTGTCGGTTATCTCGAATCCGGCCAGGCGGTCGAACACACTGTCTCTTACTGTCACAGCGACTACTACGATTTCGTGGCCGAAATGCGGCGCGAATAGCAGGACGTCGCTGAACGCTTCGCAAGGCAATCGCATCGAATGACCACGCTCGCTGGCAACATACTCACGCCGCAGGGTTTTGTTCACGGCAGTATTGAATTTTCTGCCGACGGCAGCCAGCGCGGACGCATCAGTAAAATCAGCGGCCAATCGCGTGAGGCGATGACCATTCGCGATGATTCTTCGCCGATTATCCTGCCCGGGTTTATCGATTTGCACGTACATGGCGGCGGCGGTCACGACATCATGGAGGGCGGCGATTCCGCCTTGCGGGTGGCCACGCTGCACGCCAGCCACGGCACCACGTCGATGCTCGCGACCACCATGACGGCGCCCAGATCCGATCTCGACGTTGCATTCAACGGACTGGCGCGATTGTGCAGCTCATCGCATCCGGACCGGCCTTCGGGTTGCGCCCGTGTTCTCGGTGTCCACCTCGAAGGCCCGTTCATCAATCCCGGCAAGCTGGGCGCGCAACCGGATTTTGCGCGGCCGATGAATACCGACGAACTCAGGCAGTTGCATAGTGTTGTGCCGATACGTTTGATCACGTTGGCCCCGGAAGTGAACGGCAACATGGACGCCATTGAAGCGCTGACTGCTGCGGGGTTCAAGATCCAGATTGGTCACAGTGCGGGAACCTATGAAGATGGCGTAACCGCGCTCAAAAAAGGCGCAGGCGGATTCACCCATCTGTTCAACGCCATGACCGGCATGCACCATCGCACGCCAGGGATGGTTGGCGCCGCGTTGGCGCATGCCGAATTTGCCGAGCTGATCCCGGACATGTTGCATGTGCATCCCGGCGCCATTCGTGTCGCACTTCGCTCCATTCCGCGCCTGTTCTGCGTGACCGATTCCACCGCAGCGGCCGGCATGCCTGACGGCGAGTATCGACTGGGCCGCCATACCGTCACCAAATGCATGGGCGGCGTTCGTCTGACCGATGGCACGCTGGCAGGTTCGACGCTGACCATGGATCAGGCGTTGCGCAACCTGGTCAATGAGCTTGGGCTGGACCTGGTCGATGCATCGCGGCGGGTGTCGACCAACGCTGCTGACTATCTGGGACTGAACGATCGGGGCCGCCTGGTTGCGGGCGCGTTTGCCGATGTGGTGGTGCTCGATCGCGACCTCAAGTTGACCGATGTGTTTGTCGAAGGCGCGGCGGTTGCCGGCGGGAGCGGCGTTTGAGTACACACATGCTGCGCGAGGCGCTTGAGGCGCCTGCGACGGTCGCGGACCAGCTTGCGGCAGGCGACGACGCCTATCGAGCGTTTGGCGCAACGCTGCGCGAGCAGAACCCGGCCTCGGTATTGACCGTTGCCCGCGGCAGCTCCGATCACGCCGCTCATTTCATGGCTTACCTCATCATGGCCAGGCTGGGCCGTCTGGTGACGTCGCTGCCGATGTCACTGGTGACGCTGTATCAATCGCAAATTCAATGCAAGGGATTGGCCTCGATGGCCTTTTCGCAATCGGGGCAAAGCCCGGACCTGGTGGCGCCGATGCGCTATTTCACCGAGGGCGGCGCAATTACTGCGGCATTCGTCAATGACGCCGAATCGCCGGTTGCCAAAGCCGTGAAGTGGGTATTTCCGCTGCATGCGGGCCGCGAACAGAGCGTGGCGGCGACGAAAAGTTTTATTGCACAGCTAACGGCGGGTGCACATGTCGTTGCCGCATGGCAGGGCGACGCGGACTTGCACACTGCCTTGAAAGAACTGCCCGCGACACTTGAACACGCCTGTCAAACCGACTGGTCGCGTGCCGTGGACGCGCTCGCCGATGCGGATCGCTTGTTTGTGATTGGGCGTGGCACCGGGCTCGCGGTGGCAATGGAGGCCGCGCTCAAGTTCAAGGAAACCTGCTCGATACAAGCCGAAGCATTTTCCGGCGCGGAGGTTAAGCACGGACCGATGGCGTTGATCGACGACGGATTCCCAATGTTGATTTTTGCGCCGCCCGGTCCGGCGCAAGCAGGGCTGTTGGCATTGGCGGCTGAGATGCGTTTGCGCGGGGCACTGGTGCTGCTGGCCGCACCTAAAGGCACCCCTGGCTGCGATCTGGAAATGGTCGCGACGACCTCGTTTGATCTTGATCCCATTTCCGCCATCCAGAGTTTTTATCCGATGGTTGAGGCGCTGTCGCGCGCGCGCGGTCTCGACCCCGACCGGCCAAAGCATCTCGCCAAAGTTACACGAACACACTGATGAATTCGATTCCACAAACCGAAAAGCCGAGCGAATCGCACACCGCGCTAGATCAATACTCGGCACTCGACCTGGTGCAAACCTTTGCCGACGATCAGCTGACTGCGGTGAATGCCGTGCGCGATGCCGCGCCGCAGATTGCGGCCGCCGTCGAGGCCGCTGTACCGCGGCTCGAACAAGGTGGCCGCCTAATCTATGTCGGCGCCGGCACTTCCGGCAGGCTCGGATTGCTGGACAGTGTAGAGCTCTATCCCACGTTTTCGTGGGCGCCGGATCGTGCGGTTGCGCTGCTCGCGGGTGGACAGCAGGCACTGTTTCGCGCGGTCGAAGGTGCGGAAGATCAAACCGATCAGGGCGCAGCGGATGTTCGCATGCAGAATGTCGGGCCGCAGGATGTTGTAATTCTTCTCGCCGCATCCGGGGGGACTCCCTACACCATGGGCGCGCTTGAAGAATCCCGCCGTCTGGGTGCGTTGACGATTGGTATCGGCAACAACCTCGATTCGCCGGTTGCGTTGAAGGCGGAGTGCGGCATCATCCTTGATACCGGCTCGGAACTGATTTCCGGCAGCACGCGATTAAAAGCAGGCACCGCGCAGAAGATCACGTTAAATACTTTGTCCAGTTCAATTATGGTCAAGCTGAACAAGACCTACGGCAACCTGATGGTCGATCTGAAACCGACCAACGCCAAGCTCAGGCGCCGCGCGGAGCGGCTTACCGTACTGGCCACCGGTACCGATGAAGTTACCGCGCGTACAACACTCGAAGCCTGCAATCATCACGTCAAAACGGCGATTGTCGCGATTCTCGGCAAAGTCGATGTCGCCGAGGCGGCGGCGAAACTGGATGCGGCGCACGGCAGCGTGCGTGCAGCGATAGGCCGCTGATGCAAGCCAATCCAGCAACGCCGGATATGACCGCTGATCGCAGTGTCTGGTGTTGGATTCCATCGCTTTATTTCGGCCAGGGCATTCCTTATGTGGTGGTGATGACGCTGTCGGTCATCATGTACAAAAATCTCGGCATCTCCAATACCGATATCGCGCTCTACACCAGCTGGCTTTACCTGCCGTGGGTGATCAAGCCGCTATGGTCACCGCTGGTCGATATTTTCCGCACCAAGCGGTTCTGGATTGTCACGCTGCAATTGCTTATCGGCGCTTCGCTGGCGCTGGTAGCGTTTACGTTGCCGGCATCACACTTCTTTCAGGTCACGCTGGCGGTGTTTTGGCTGATGGCGTTCAGTTCGGCCACGCACGATATCGCCGCCGATGGTTTCTACATGCTCGCCTTGCCGCAGCATCAGCAGGCGGCGTTTGTCGGTGTACGCAGCACGTTTTATCGAATTGCGATGATCTCCGGTCAGGGCGGACTGGTATTCCTTGCTGGAAAACTGGGTGAGCACACCGGCAACGTGACGCTGGCCTGGCAGATTGTTTTTCTGGTGCTGGCAGCGATGTTCTTCATCCTGTTTTTCTATCACCGTGTGGTGCTGCCGGTGCCGGATACGGATCAACCCACGGCCAAGGGGACCAGCCCTGTTGCCGCGTTTCTTGAAACGTTCGCCAGCTATTTCACCCAGCGCCACATCCTGCTGACGCTGGCCTTCCTGTTGACGTTCCGGCTGGGCGAAGCGCAGGCGCTGAAATTGGTAACGCCATTCATGCTGGACCCCGCCGCCGCTGGCGGACTGGGACTCACCACGGCTCAGGTCGGCGTGATCTACGGCACCATCGGCGTGATTGCGCTGACACTCGGCGGACTGCTAGGCGGTTTCGCGATTTCACGCGGCGGCTTGAAACAATGGATATGGCCGATGCTGTTCGCGGTGCACATTCCCAATCTCGCGTTCGTGTTCCTGGCCTACACGTTGCCGAGCAATGAATGGGTCATCGCCGCAGCTATTGCGATCGAACAATTCGGCTATGGATTCGGCTTTGCCGCCTATCTGCTGTTCATGATCATGGTGTCGGATGGCCCGCACAAGACGGCGCATTACGCCATCTGCACCGGTTTCATGGCGCTGGGCATGATGCTGCCCGGCATGATCAGCGGCTGGATACAGTCGCAGCTCGGTTATCAGCACTTCTTCATCTGGGTGTGCGTTTGCACGCTGCCGTCGATTGTCATCACCTTCTTCCTGAAGATTGATCCGGCGTTCGGCAAGAAGGCAGAACAGGCGGAGCGCGCGTGAACGTCACACCGGCCACCGACAGGCTGGTATCGCTGGATGCGTTCCGCGGCTTCACCATCGCCGCCATGGTACTGGTGAACAATCCCGGCGATTGGTCGAACCTTTATTCGCAGTTGGCACATGCCGAGTGGAACGGCTGGACCTTCACCGACTGGATATTTCCGTTCTTCCTGTTTATCTGCGGCGTGTCGATGACGTTTTCGCTCGGCCATCGTGCTGAGGCGGGGGACAATAAACCGAAGCTGCTGATCCAGTTGTTCAAACGCGCGGCGATCATTTTCCTCATTGGGTTTCTGCTGAACCTGATTCCCAATTTCAATTTCGGCACGGTGCGTATTCCCGGCGTGCTGCAGCGCATCGCGTTGTGCACGATGCTGGCGGCACCGATTGTCGTTTACTTCAATTGGAAGCAGCAGTGTGGCTGGATCGTCGGGCTGCTTGCCGCCTATGCCGTGCTGATGCTGCTGGTACCGGTGCCTGATGTGCAGGGCCGCATTGCTGCGGGAGTGTTGGAGCCGGGGCGCGATTTCGGCGCCTACGTCGACCGGCTGTTGCTCGATGGGCACCTTTGGGCCAAATCGAAAACCTGGGACCCGGAAGGACTGGTCAGCACACTGCCAGCCGTGTGCACACAGTTGTTTGGTGTGCTGGCCGGGCGATGGCTGTTGAGCAATGCTGGCCGCGCAGAAAAAACCGTGTGGATGCTCTTGGCTGGGCTACTCTGCCTGTGGGTTGGCGCGATGCTGGACGTGGTGCTGATGCCGATCAACAAGAGCCTGTGGACGGTATCGTTCTGCGTGTTCATGACCGGCTGGGCGTTGCTGATATTCGGTGCGTTCTACTGGCTGATCGACGGTAGCGATTCCAGCGTGCTGCGCGAAAAATCACGTCGCGGTCTGCAGCCGTTCACCATCTACGGCATGAATGCACTGTTCATCTTCGCCTTCTCCGGACTGGTGGCAAAGATGCTGGGATTTATCAAGCTGGGTGATACGCAAACGCTGAAAGCCTTCATCTACGCACCGATCAAGGCGCTGCCGATTTCGCCGGTGAACGCATCGCTCGTGTTCGCCATTCTGTTCAATCTGGCGATGTTTGCCATCGCCTGGTTCATGTGGAAGAAAAAATGGTTCGTCAAGGTATAGACAGGGAAAACTCAAGCACTGGTGCGGCTTTCAGGCCAAAAATGGCTGAAAAAGCGCGCCAGTGCTTGATTTCGGCTCTCGTGTGCGGCATCTTTGTTCTTTCGTCATGTACCACGCCACCGGTCGGCGAGGGCACTGGCGCCGTCGCCAGCGACACCCCGCCACCAGCGCCGCGCGAGTTTCGCGCTGCATGGGTCGCCACGGTTGCCAATATCGACTGGCCCAGCAAACGCGGCTTACCGGTGGAACAGCAGAAGCGCGAGATCGTGCAGATCGTCGAGCGCGCGCGCGAGCTTAATCTCAACGCGCTGATTGTGCAGGTGCGTCCCAGCGCGGATGCGATCTATCCGTCGAACTTCGAACCCTGGACCGAATATCTCACTGGCGAGACCGGCAAGCCACCGCAGCCGTTCTACGATCCCCTGCAGATGTGGATCGAGGAATCGCACAGCCGTGGAATCGAGTTGCATGCATGGTTCAACCCTTACCGTGCGCGCCACACGTCGGCCAAATCCGCGCCGTCGCGTGATCACATCGCCAACACGCATCCCGCCGTGGTGAAGGATTACGGCGGCTATCTCTGGATGGATCCGGGCGAGGCGTTGGCCGCGCAGCGCACGCTGGATGTGATTCTCGATGTGGTGAAGCGCTACGACATCGATGGTGTGCACATCGACGATTATTTCTATCCCTATCCGGTCACCGATCCGCCCGCCGCCACGCCTGCCGTACCGAAGCCGGTCGAGATCGATTTTCCCGACGATGCGGCGTGGAGTGCCTACCTGCTTGGCGGCGGCAAGCTCGCGCGTGCCGACTGGCGGCGGCAGAACGTCGACAAGCTGATCGAAAAAATCTATCGCGGCATCCATGGCGAGAAGTCATGGGTGAAATTCGGCATCAGCCCGTTCGGTATCGGCCGGCCGGATCGCCGTCCGGCGGGTATTGCCGGCTTCAGTCAATACGACAAGCTGTATGCCGATGTCGAACTCTGGTTGCGCGAGGGTTGGCTGGATTACTTCGTGCCGCAACTTTACTGGCCGATCGATCAGGCCGCGCAATCGTATCCCGTGCTGCTCGACTACTGGATCAAGGAAAACACCAAAGGCCGCCATGTATGGCCAGGGCTGTTCACCAGCCGGATTGAAAAGGAAGCAACGGCGAAATCGTGGAAGGTGGATGAAGTGATCAACCAGATTGCGGTCACCCGTTTGCGCGGTGCCGCAGACCCGCTGGTGCGTGGCCACGTTCACTTCAGCATGGTGTCGCTGACGGAAAACCGGCAGGGGTTGAATGAGCAACTGAAGCGCGCCTATCCCGCGCCGGCGATCACACCGGCGATGCCATGGCTCGGCAATGAGCGTCCGGCCGCGCCGAAGATTGCGAGCGTTACCCGTCAGGCCAGCGGTGCCGTCGCAGTGGATGTCAATGTCTCACCCACCCAATGGCAGTTCGCGGTCTGGGCGCGTTATGCCACGACGTGGCGGTTCATCGCGATGCCCTCGGCAGCCGCTTCCGGCAAGGCCGAGCCCGGTGTGCAGGTGCTGGTGTTGCCGGCCGATCCTGCGCTGGGATCGGCCAACCTGATTGTGCTGTCGGCGCTCGACCGTGCGGGCAACGAGAGCACGCGCGTAACCATCGGCGGTGACGGCATGGTGAAAACGCCATGAACGCAAACATGCAAACGCCGCTGGGCCTCGGCATCGACGCCGGTGGCACGCGTACACGCTGGGCGCTGGCGAACGAATCCGGCGAAGTGGTGGCCGAAGGCAGCGTGGGTGGATTAAGTGCGCTGCAAATGAGCAGCGAGGCGGGCCGCCAGCGCATTCGCGAGTCATTGATGGAGCTAGCGCGCGAGGTTCTTCCCGCCGGACGGCCGACGCGGGTTCATGCCGGCATGACGGGAATCAGCGAAGGTGGAGATGCGCTGCGTGTCCTGATTGCCGAATCGCTCGGATTGATGGTTGATGAAGTCACGCTGGGCAGCGATATCGAGATTGCCTATCTTGACCTGTTCAAGCCGGGCGAGGGTTATGTGGTCTATGCCGGTACCGGTTGCATCGCGGCGTTTATCGACGAGCGCGGGCAATTGCATCGGGCTGGTGGGCGCGGCGCGATTCTGGACGATGCGGGGGGCGGCTTCTGGATTGCCTGCCAGGCGCTGCGGCATATCTGGCGCGCAGAGGACGAGCGACCCGGCTCTTGGGAACAATCGCCAATGGCGGTTGAGGTATTCAAGCGCATCGGCGGCAGTGATTGGCCGCGCTCGCGCGAATTCATTTATGGCAGCAACAGCGCCGAGGCGCGCGGTGAAATCGGCAAGCTCGCGTTGGCGGTAGCGGAGGTGGCGGACATCGATCCGGCAGCAAGCGAAATCCTGAGCGAGGCTGGGGCTGAACTGGCACGCCTGGCGCGCGCAATGCTGTCGCGCTTCGGGCCACGGCCCGTTGCGCTGAGCGGCCGGGTGCTCGAATTGCATCCGCTGATCGAGAAATCGATGCGGCTTGCGTTGCCCATGTCGGTGCAGTTGCAGGCCCGCACCAGCGAGGCGCACGTGGCGGCGGCGCGTCAGGCGGTGAGAAAAATGAGGATAGTGAAATGAAGTTGCTGAAGAGGGTTGTGTTTTTGCTGGTGGCGGCGTTGCTGGGCGGCTGCGCGACCGGGCCGGTGATCGATTCAAGCTACGTGGCGAAAAGTCAGGACAGCCGCGTGCAGTACCTGATTCTTCACTACACCGCGCAGGATGGACCGACGTCGCTGAAAACGCTGACCAATCCCGGTGTCAGCAGCCACTACCTGGTGATGGACGATGTCTCTCGTGGCCTGCCGACCATCTATGGTTTGGTCGATGAAGACCGCCGCTCGCATCATGCCGGTGTCAGCTCATGGAAGGGCAACACCCAATTGAACTCCAGTTCGATCGGCATCGAGATCGTCAATCTGGGATTTATCGACGGCCCTAATGGCCGCGTCTGGTTTGACTACCCGCCGGCGCAGGTCGATGCGGTGATCGCACTGGTGAAGCAGATCGTCGCCCGGCACAACCTGAAGCCCGATCGCATCCTCGGTCACAGCGATATCGCGCCGCAGCGCAAGACCGATCCCGGGCCGCGCTTTCCGTGGAAGCGGCTGGCCGATGAGGGGTTAATCCTGTGGCCGGACGCGAAGAAGGTCGCAGAACGCATTCCGCTGTTCGAAAAACCATTTCCGGATATGGAATGGTTCCAGCAGAACCTGATGCAACATGGCTTTGCCGTGCCACTGAATGGACAATTCGACGAAGCCACGCAGCGTGTCATCGCAGCGTTCCAGATGAAGTACCGTCCCTCGAATTTCGACGGCATTCCCGATGCGGAAACGGCGGCGTTGCTCGATGTGCTCAATTCGCCGGATCGCGCGACTCGTTAGGCGATGAAGATGCGATCATCAATTTCCGTTTCCACCATGTTCGGGCTGGCCGCATTGTTGACGGGGTGTCATATGAGCTCATTTCGCAGCACAGATCGAACGCAAACCGGGACGGTTCCCGTCCAGGAACACTCGCCGGCTGCATACGCGGCGCTCGATGCTGAGTTGGCTGCCGTGGTCAACGATCCCGCGCGGCAACTCGCCAGCCTTTCCGTACTGGCGGTGCGCGATGGACGCATCGTCTATCAGCGCCAGTTCGGTTATCGCTATATCGATGAAAAAAATCCGGCCAATAGCCGGCTGGCCAATGACGCGACGATGTATCGCATGGCGTCGATCTCCAAGCTGGTGACGGCACTGGGTGTGATGAAGCTGGTGGAGGAAGGCAAGCTCAAGCTCGATACCGATATCAGCGAGTACCTGGGCTACCGCGTGCGTAATCCCAATTTTCCCGATGCGCCGATCACGCTGCGCATGCTGATGTCGCATACATCGTCGTTGCGCGATGGCGGCGGCTATTATTGGGACAAGAGTCTCAACGCCGACCTCAGGGACGTGCTGCTGCCGGGTGGAAAGTTTTACGACAAGGGCGCAATGTGGGCGAAGAATGCGCCGCCGGGTGCTTACTTCCAGTACGCCAATTTGCCGTGGGGTGTCATCGGCACAGTGATGGAGCGTGCGACCGGCGAGCGTTTCGACCAGCTAATGCGCCGGTTGATTTTCGATCCGATGGGTTTGACTGGCGGGTTCCACCCGGCGGATTTTTCCAAAGCCGAACTCGACAACACGGCAACGCTTTATCGCAAGCGCACCGAAGTCGGTGACAAGGAAATCTGGAATCCCGCCGGACCGTGGGTGGCGCAGGTGGATGACTATGTGAACGGTCCACCGACGCCGCGCGCCACCGCAGACTATGTGATTGGGTCCAATGGCACGCTGTTCGGCCCCCAGGGCAACTGCCGGCTGTCCGCAAATGGGCTCGGCCAGATCATGCTGATGCTGATGAATGACGGCCGGCATGAAGGCCGCATGATCCTGAAAAAAGAATCGGTCGATGAAATGCTGCGTGCGCAATGGCGCCACGATGGCACCGGCAAAAACGGCAACAGTACTTATGGCGACAGCAAGGATGCGATGAACGAGTGGGGACTGGGCAACCAGCACTTCCTCGACACCACCGGCCCATCGCAGGGCGATCGTCTGGTCGAGGGCGGTTTCAAGGCAGTCGGCCACACCGGCAACGCGTGGGGGCTGACGTCGGCGCTGGTGTTTGATCGCGAGAAGCGCAACGGTATGGTGTTTCTGGTCGGTGGGCCGTCATTCGATCCGGAGATGGACAATGGCAAATACTCCGCTCACCGTCGTTATGAAGAGCGCATTCTGACCGCGCTACATCGGCATGCGATTGCGCAAACCGCTGCCCGAAAATGAGCGCTGCCGCTAAGCGATATCGATCACAAGGAAATGACAAGATGCATACCTCCATTCGTGCCGTGAACCCAATGCGCCATCGTCGGTCCCTCGGGGTGGTGATGCTCGGTTTGTTGCTGGGCTCCTGCAGCACCATGCCACCACCGGTTGCGTCGATTGCTCCAGCATTGAACCCGGCGCCGAACCTGCTGCCACTGCCATATACGGTCGAGCGATTCAATCTTCCCGGACCTGTTGCCGGCGTGCTGGTGAAAATCAACCTGGGGGACCCGCGCGTGAAAGTCGAGGTGGCACTGGCCGACAATTATGACCCGGATGGTGACGGCCCCTGTGTCGGGCGGCTGGATACCACCAGCCAGGCGGCGCGCAAGGGCGATTTCGATATCGCCATCAATGCCAGCTTTTTCGCGGTCCCGGCCACACGCGATTTCAACAGCCAGAAGATCAGCTATTTCGCCGGCAACTGCGGTTACCCGGTGGGCTGGCACTATTCAGGCGGGAAGCTGGTTGCAAAACCGAATTCGGAAAATATCCGCTCGACGATGGTGGTGCATCGGGACGGAAAAATCTCATTGTTGGATGCATTGAAAGAATTGCCCGCCGATACGCTATACGCGGTTAGCGGCAACGCGATGATGCTGAAGGAAGGCAAGCCCACGCCACCCGCACGGGATCAAGCGCGCCATCCGCGCAGCGCAGTCGGGCTATCGCCGGATGCGCGCACGTTGTACATCATGGCAATCGACGGCCGGCAGGAGCCCTACAGTCGCGGTGTCACGCTGGCGGAGTTGGCGGATGTGTTGATCAAGTTCGGCGCGCACAATGCCATAAATCTGGATGGCGGCGGCAGCACTGCGCTGGTGATCAAAGATCAGGGCACCGGTGTTTACGCGGTGGCGAACCAGCCATCGGATACCTCATCGCTGAAGTTGCCGATACGCGGCGAGCGGCCGGTGATCGATGTGGTCGGGATTCGAATCCGTTAGCGGGGCAGCAGATCGTTACTCCCGCGTAGTAAAGAAAAACTCCAGTACCGGTGCGGTCTTCAGAGCATAAATGCCTTGGAAGCCGCGCCGGTACTGGAGTTTTAGCTTTCTGCAAATGCCGACTGCGCGCCGGCCGCGTAATCAGGATTTTGGCTTATCGACCACCGGCTTCACGTCGCCGATTTCAATGATCGGCAGTTGCTCGCCCAGGCTGCGCGCCATCGAGCGTTCGACGAAGCGGGTGAACAAGCCGGCCAGCTTGTCCGGCGGGATGCTGTTGGCCACAT
>JAEUNB010000263.1 GCA_016790625.1 Betaproteobacteria bacterium
CGCTTTTCCGATTCTGAAGCGTACCGGTGTTCCGGCAACAATATTTCTTTCGACAGGCTACATCAGCGGCGTAAGAACCTTTTGGTACGACTGGCTTTGCTATCTCTGCAATCAGCCTTCGGTTCGGCGCAGCGGAATTTCGTTCGCTGGCCGCCAGTTTCCATTGGGCGAGAATTTTCGGTTGAGGCGAGAAAATATTGCAGTGCTGTTTGCACATGTAAAGCGCTTACCCGACGACTTGTTAAGGCAGGAAATTGCCAAATTGGAATCCGCGATGGGAGTGGAGTATCCGCAGGAAGGATTTGACGAAAGTCACCCTTTAACCTGGGATCAGGTGCGCGAAATGTCGGAGGCTGGTATTGAGTTTGGTTCTCACGCCGTTACGCATCCAATACTCACTAATCTGACCGACGAGCAGTTGCATCAGGAGCTGCTTGTTTCCAAACAGAAAATAGAACAAGAGATCTCGAAGCCGGTCGACGTAATTGCTTATCCGGTTGGCGAGGCATTCGCGTTCAGTGATAAGGTCATTGGCGCTGCAAAAAGTGTTGGTTATCGCTTGGGCGCGAGCTACTTGTCTGGCGTGAATGAGCAGAAGCTGCCCAACCAATTTGAACTAAGGCGCTTGCATGTAGAGCGTTATACGTCCCGCTCGGATTTTCAGGGCATGCTGGCAATGCCCGGCCTGCTGGCTTGAGCCTGCGATGTCAGCAAGTGAGATAGCCGGTCTACTCGGCGAGATCGACACAGACCCCGCTGGATCGGCAGCGCGCACCAAGCTAGCCAAGTCTCTGGATTTTGATAGGTATTTCTCAATCGCAAGAATCTATGACCTTGATCACGGGTTTTGGAGTGGACTGTTGTCGGATAAGCCTGCAGACAGGGGTTTGGCGCTGGTTTTAGAAACGAGGCTGGGCGCAGTATCCGCATCACTGGCGAAGCGATTTGACCGGATCATTTCGTGGCATGCGTCTGACGCGGCTGCGGCGCTTTCGCAAAGATGGTTTGAAGCAAACGGACTGTCGAACATCTCGACTGTGGTTGGGATGAACCTTGCTGACCTTGACAGTTATGACGGCGATTTGACCGCTGTGTTCTTGGTTGGACCTGGCGCCGATCCCATGGCGCAGTGGGGCCAGTCAGGTGAAGCGGCTGTTGATCTCCTGCTGCATATTGCACGGGCCCATTTGGTGGCGGATGGACAGTTGATCATTGTCGATAACAACCAATGGGCCTATAAGAAGTTAATGGAGAAGGAAACGGGGCGTGGCGTAGCTTTGCCGTTGCTGAGGCGCCGTTTGCAGAAAATGTCATTCCAGACAGAGATATTCGTGTGTGGTGCTCCACTTACGACTTCTCATTCGCCGCCGCCAGACCTTTTCCGGCAATCCAGCGTTGCCAAAGGGTCGAATCTGCCTAAGAACTGGTTGTCAGCTCTGAAAGCAAGTCTTCTCAATCAGCCACTCTTCAGATTGTTTTGGCCGTCATTTGTGGTGATTGCTTCCAAGAAATCACAGACGTCATTTCTTGATCGCTTGCTAACACGGCATGCATTTGGCAAAGCACTAGGTTGGCATGCCGATGAAAAAATAGGAATCAAACGACTGGTTGCAGGCAACTCGGGGACGGCGATCGTGATCGCCGGTCCTGATGCACGTGATTCCGCCGACATTGTTATACGTTTGCCTTCCAGCTCTCACGGCGAGGAGCTTTGCCGTGTCAATGCACGCGCGTTGGCCGCGCTGGCAGATACGCCGTGGGCGCGTCTCGTACCTCGCCTCGTTGATGCAGGTTCTTTTGCGGGCAGAAGCTACTTTGCCGAAACCCGCTGTGCCGGATTCGAGGTTTATAGCGGCACGAATGGTCTCGCGCAGATGGTTGTCAATGCCTGTGAAGCGATGAGCGACCTGCAGCGCAGTATTGCTACTCAGGCAACAATGACATCAGATATGTTCGCCCGTCACGTAGCGCCTCTAGTAGACGACGTGGCGCGATTCTGTACGCCTGATGTCAGAGAGAGGTTGGCGAAAATAAAAGATGCTCTTCACGCAAAGATGTTGGGGGGTACAACGTCTATAGGGATAATTCACGGCGATTTCAAGCTCGGGAACATTCTCTTTAATCAATCAGGAGAACTGACTGCTTTGATTGACTGGGACGGCTTCTCAAAGGACAGTTTTCAGCTGTTCGATTTTCTGACCCTACTTGCCTATAAGATCGCTTACGACCAGATCATTACCCTTCCCAAGGTATACGTTGCACACTTGCTGCCTTGGCGCCTTCCCTCTGGATACAACGAATTAATGGGGCCAGCGATCAAGGATCTTGTCCGCGATGACGAAAGTTTTCTGTGTGTGCGGATTGTTTTCTGGTTTGCGCTGCTGCGCGCACGGTTTGACAGCGTTTACAAATACCATGAAAGCTGGCATGAAGAATACATGGCGCCGGTGCTTGTGGCCATTGAGCTTGCTTTGAAAGAACCCGCCGGCTGATGCGGCTTAGCGACTGCCTATACCGCTCCAGGGGTAGTGACGGTGCGAGACTCGACGGCATCCCGATAGATGCCGGCATAAGTTTCAGCGGCCGCGCGCCAAGTGTTACCGCTGACCGATTCTGCGATTGCGCGCTCATTCCAGTCTCGTTGCAGTGCAGACTCCAGTGCAGTTGCCAGTGCAGCAGGCTCCTGCGGAGGGATCAGGATTCCAGTACTGTCGACCACCATATCAGGGATTCCGCCGACTCGAGAGGCAACGACAGGGCGCCCTGACGCTAAAGCCTCGATGACAACATTGGGACATCCTTCACGCAGGCTGGGCAGGCAAAAGACATCGCACGCGCCCAGCCAGCCCGCGATGGCGTCGTGATCCTGGTGACCGACAAATCGAATGTTTGAGGCAACGCCCAAGGTGGCCGCGTTTTCGCGTAGCTCAGCCATTTGAGGACCGTCGCCAACGATACACAAAAAGAAGTCGATTCCTCTGTCATGCAATTGAGCGGCTGCAGAAACCAGCGTAGTCAGGCCTTTCTCTTCCGAGAGTCGGCCAACATACACAATGATTTTCCTGTCAGCCGGCAAGCCCAGACGCGCCCGCTCTTCCTGCTTGTCCCGATTGAAGAACAAGTCGGAATTGACGCCGTTGGCAATGGTTGAAATTCGGGCTTTGGGGATACCTGCCGCCGCCATACTTTCTCGCAGTCCATCCGAAACGGAAATGACCCGCGGTGCATGGTTCAGCATGTCGAGAATTCGATCGCGCTTGTCCGCTTCATGGAACATGCGATTGACATCGCAGCCGAGTGCTGCCGGTACCATCGGAATACCCAGCCGCTTCGCCATCCGGGCTGCCGCAACCGCGTCGGGATAAAGCCACAAGGCATTGATCAGGTCAAATTTCGATCTGTGGTGCAGCTTGCGAATCAGGCCGAACGAACCTAGATAGACCAGCAGGCCCTGCAACGCGCCGGAGACCTTGGGGAGCATGGCGTACTTGGGCGAGTACACCTGAATGCCGCGAATCTCGTACTGCGACGGAATTTCCGCGAAAGCGTACCAGCGTGCGAAACGCTTCAGGAATGACCAGCGCGGAAACCAGGGCAGCGGGCAAACCACTGTCACATCGCAAATCTTGGCCAATTCGCGGACAAGCTGCAGATGAAATATCCCCCGCGTTGCGTCTGTTGGCGTCGGAAAGAGATTGGTGAAGAAGAGGACCTTGAGCCTCGGTTTTTCGATGGTAGACATGCCTAGTCGATGTACTTTCGATGCCAGAGCTCCAGCGCAAGCAGCGAGAAAATTCTCCGGCTCAAGTCTTCCGCGCCACTGCGGTGGCGTTCGAGAATTCTCGGCATGTAGTCAGGCCGGAAGTAGCCACGGGACAGAGTTCGGCTGTCCATCAGGATCTCGCGTACGCGCTCGAACAGTGGTCCCCTGAACCACACAGCGATCGGCACCGGAAAACCTTTTTTGGGTCGGTAAATGATCTCCCGCGGCAGGTAACGCTCCATGACCTTCTTCAACAGGTATTTACCTTCGTTGCCATTCAGGCGCAGGTGGTCAGGCAGCGCGGTAGAAAATTCGAGCAGATGATGATCCAGCATAGGCACCCGCAACTCCAGAGAGCAGGCCATGGTCATCTTGTCGGCTTTGATCAGCAGGTCGTCAGGCAACCAGGTTTTCAGATCGGCATAGGACATGCGCCGCAAATCCGTGCCGGCATCGATCTTGTTGAACAGTGCCTCGAAGTAGTCACCAGTGGCGTTTCCCACCTTGGCGGCGAAGTTCGCTTGATACATGCCCGCCTTGACTGACGCGGTTACGTCATTCGAGATTCCCCAGTAGCGCTTTGACAGCGGCGTACCCATCCAGTCCCAGTATTTGGCTGCCTTCTCCGATGGCATGAAATTGCGTCCCAGCCAGCGATGGAAGCCACGAGGAATGAACTGACCCACGCTGTGCAGGCGGTCAACCTTCGGCATGACTTTGTATAGCGGATAACCGGCGAGAATTTCGTCGCCACCCTCGCCGGAGAGGATGACTGTTACGTGTTCGCGAGCTTTTTTCGAAAGTTGATAAAGCGCTACGGCAGCGCTCTCGACAATCGGTTCTTCCATATGCTCGAGCAGCAAGTCCAGCGAGTCGAAAAAATCGCCGGACTCCAGGATGAATTCATGATGATCGGTCTTGAAGGCCTTGGCGACGATCCGCGCATATTCCAGTTCGCTTGATGCAGGGTCATCCGAGTAGCCGACCGAAAACGTTTTGACCGGCTCGTTCATCATCTTGCTCATGCAAGCGACGATCGCACTGGAGTCAACACCGCCGCTGAGGAATGCGCCCAGCGGCACTTCGCTCATCAAGCGAAGCTTCACGCTCTCCAACAGCAGATGTTCGAGCTTCTCTTCCGCATCCTTGTCAGAGATCTGCAGCGGCGGAATCTTGGCGATATCCCAATACTGGCTTGTGCGATAGCGGCCTTGCACAAATGCCAGTGTGTGCCCGGGCATCAATCGCTGAATGCCGTTGAACAGGGTGCGCTCACCGGGCACATAGCCCAGCGAGATGTAGAAATCGATCAAGCCTGCATCCACACCCGGACGCTGGTCGAGCATCCGCAGGATAGGTTTGATCTCGGAGGCGAACAGCAGTCGCTTTCCGTCAAAGTGGTAGTACAACGGTTTGATGCCCAGCCGGTCGCGACCAAGAAATACGAGGTCTTTCTTTATGTCATAGATGGCGAACGCAAACATGCCGCGGAATCGGGTGGGGCACTGCTCGCCGTACTCTTCGTATGCATGAACGATGACCTCGGTATCGCAGTGGTTTCTGAAGCGATGGCCCTTTGCCTCAAGATCCGCTTTGACCTCCAGAAAATTGAAGATCTCTCCGTTGTAAACCACAACAATGGAGTTGTCTTCATTGAACATCGGTTGCTCACCACCACCGATGTCAATAATGCTGAGGCGGCGATGTCCCAGGGCAACATGGTCGCGAACAAAATATCCCTCGCCATCCGGTCCACGATGGGCCATGGCGCGAGTCATGACTTCAATTTGACCGCGGTCTATGCGCGTCGAGGGCAGACCGATAATTCCGGCAATTCCGCACATATCAGAAGCGCCAAACCGGCGGGGACAGGAGCAGGCACGACAAAGACCGGCGATTCATCAGGCGCTAAACCTTTCTTGATTTTTTCACAGCAACAGAGAGTGTCGCGCTGCAGCTTTTCTTGATGTTGCGCGAGTAGCGATGGTATCGCACTTGCTATTCAATGACAAAAAGAAAGCGTGGTTTTCTAAGCGTCTTTCCCTCGAAAAAAAAGGAAAAGTCAAGCGCTGGTGCGGCTTTCAGGGCTCTTTTGGCTTGAGAGCCGCTCCTGTGCTTGTTTTCGCCCTTGCGTTTTCGATGCCGCGACAGCGTTGAGACGGCCTGACGTAAACGCAGCCGAGTTGCCAGATTCTGTGCTGTTTACCCCTTGTTCCGGCATATCGGCCAAGAAGGGCGCCCTGTATACTCGACCCCTGTCACTGTTCTCGGCGCGCGACAGCTGACAAGGCCAGCATGTTAGGGTTGTCCGCTCGACAATCGACCTCTAGTTACATCCAAATAATATTTCATGCTTGAAGATTTGAAACGCCTGTTCCGGCACGGCGGTATCTACCTCATCGGCAATATTCTGAATCGGGTCGGGGCATTCCTGCTGCTCCCCCTGTACACCCAGTATCTTGCGCTTGCCGAGTACGGGGTGCTGGAAATCCTGTACACCACGGTGGCAGTGGTGTCGGTGTTGTGCGCGGCAGGCTTGTCTCACACGACGCTGCGTTTCTATTTCGATTACAAAGACGAGAAAGACCGCCACGCGGTAGTAACGACCAATCTGATCGTCATACTGGCCCTGGGGATATCTGGCGCGATCCTTATTCACCTCGCATCCGGGCCGCTGAGCGAGTTGCTGTTCAATACGTCCGCATATCGCCACGCATTGGACATTTGCCTCGCCATCATGGTGCTGGAAATGTCTACCGAAATCGGCTTCGCCTACTTGCGCGCGCGAGAAAAGTCGTTGTTGTTCGTCTGGCTGTCGTTTGCCCGGCTGCTACTGCAACTGGGGTTGAGTATCTATCTGGTCGCGGTCCAAGACATGGGCATTCATGGTGTGCTGCTGGCCAATCTTGCCAGCGCGGCATTGGGCTGGCTTGCCGTCATCGGCTACACGCTGGCGCACTGTGGTCTCACGTTTCGCAGAAACATGGTGCCAGCGATGCTGCGATACAGCCTGCCGATGGCCGCCGGTGGGCTCCTGGGGGCGATCAGCACGAACGTCGACCGTTTCATGATGAAGGAGATGCTCTCGCTCGAAGCCGTGGGGCTGTATGCGCTGGCGATGAAGTTTGCTTTGCTGCTGACTTTTCTTGTCTCCGAGCCGTTTTTTCGAGCTTATGGGCCATTTCGCTTTTCAATCCTGGACAAGCCGAACGCCGGTGAACTGCAAGCGCTGGCTGTCCGCTATCTGGTTGCCGCCGCCAGTTTCGTGGCACTGGGTATTGCACTATTCATGCCGGAAGTGTTGTTCCTGATGGCTGGCGCAGCTTATCAGTCCGCGTATCTCTACGTACCGGTACTGCTGATGGCCGTGGTTGTGGGCGCCGCCTCCTACTGCTTCGAGACGGGGATTCTGGTCAAGAAGAAAACCAAGTACCTTTTGCATATTTCCCTGGCAACGCTTGCGGCGAAAATTGCGCTGAACCTTGCGTTGATTCCGACGCTTCAAGTCCATGGCGCGGCACTGGCATACCTCGGTGCCAGCCTGTTTCAAGCGGCGCTGGTGAATCACTTCTCTCAGCGCCTGTTCCCGGTTTCGTATCCTTATGCCGCGATGATGCGCGTTGTATTGATCGCGGCGGCTGTCTATCTTGCGTCAATGTGGATTGACTATCGCAATTGGTTCATTTCGATACCGGCAAAGCTGGCGTTGGTTGCGGTATTCGTCGCTCTGCTGCTGGCGGCAGACAACGAGATCCGGCAACTTCTGAAGCGCGGTATTCAGCGGCTAAGGAAGAGGGATGCGTAGCACATTCGTCTTGCCCCTACCGTTGCAAGTCCAACGGCTTGATTGCGGGGACTCATCTTGGCGCTGATCCCGGTATTTCTGTATCTGATTGCACTCTACGTGCGGCCACAGGACTGGGCGCCTGGCATGGTTGGTGTGCCAACTGCATTCATCATTTTGCCGATGGGATTGGCGTTTGGGATTGTCAATCGCCTCAAGGAGCCTGAAAAGTTCCTGATCCCGCAGACCTGGCTCATGGCCATCTATCTGGGCATTATTTTTGTCACCACATTCCTGAATGTCGACTTCGTTACCGCGCTGGGAGAGCTCGATTTATTCGGCCGGCGCGCGGTCGTCTTTTACATGATGATCTGGATACTGATCTCGCCATCGCGTCTTGAGGCTGCGATTTGGATGGTCATGCTGCTGTCGGCATTTCTTGCTTACCAGGCCTTTCTGCAGGCTACATATGGTGAGAGTTGGGGAGGCATGACTCCTTATCCCGGTTATGACGTCATTCGGGTGCGCTGGTATGGTGATTGGGATGGCCCGAATGTGTTCGGCCTTCTGTTTGTGATGGCGCTGGGGATGGCCATTGAATACATTTTTGGTCCGCACAACATCCTGGTTCGACTTGTAGCGCTGGGTTTGGCCTCCTCTTACATGATGGCCATCTTCTATACAAACTCGCGCGGGGCCGTTCTCGCTGTTGCGTGCATGGTGCTCTTCTATTTTCGCAGCAGATTTCGCAGTGTATTTGCCATCGGCCTGGCCGTGAGTGTCGTCGCGGCTGTATTGTTGCTGGGGCCGTCACGCATGAACGAAGTCAGTTCAAACGAGGCATCTGCGCGTGAACGCACATGGCTTTGGGAACAAGGGCTGAATATGCTAAAAGCCAATCCTGTATGGGGAATTGGCCGGGATCAGTTTGCGCGAAACGTCGATCTGAAGTTGATCGCGCACAATAATTTTGTGCAGAATTTTGCGGAGATGGGACTGGTAGGTTTCTTCTGCTTTGTCGCGATCATGTGGTTCAGTTTCAAGGGTAATTACATGCTTAGCGACGTACGCTATGGGGTGTCTGACCGAATGAAGGCGCTTGGCAGGATGATGACCTCGGTTTTGGTGGGTTATACCGCAACGACGTTCTTTGTTGTTATGGAGCTGGATCTGTTCTTTTTCATGCTGGGTCTTTGTGCCGCCGTGCACCTGGTGGCGCGACGGGAGCACGCAGGGGTGCCGCAAATGCTTTTTGGCCGCAATGACGTGCTGCTCATCTCGGCGGCAATGATGGCAATCATCGTCATGATCTGGCTGGCTGCCGTTAAACATATTCTTTGATCATGACCGCGAAGCGACTTCTCTTTGTGAATCATAGTCTGGCCATGGGCGGCATCGAGACCATGCTGGTGGATATGATCCGGCTTCTGCCAAAGGATCGCTTCTCGCCGGAAGTGGCCGTGTTCGAATCCGGCGGCAGTCTTGAGCAAGTGCTCGAACAGCGTGGCATCCCGGTTCACCGGCTCGACAAGCGGGAAGGCGTTGACGCAGGGCTTTTTCTTCGATTGAGAAAGCTGATTGTTGATCGAAAGATCGACGTAGTTCATAGCCATAACTATTCGGCGTGGATCTATGCATGCGTGTCTGCACGGAGTGTTGGCGGTATCGTCCATGTCCACACAGAACATTCTGCGGTTGAGAATGTTGGGCGACGCTACATGGCGCAGCGATGGCTGAGTCGGCTGACATCCCGGGTGGTGGCAGTGTCGCAGCATGTGCACGATGTCATGATCAACGACATTGGCGTCGATAAGCGACGCATCAGGCTGGTGCTGAATGGCGTGAACACTGCTCGGTTTGCTCCGAATGTGGAGGTCAGGCTCGCAGCGAGGATGGAAATCGGATTGTCCGAAGATGAGGTTGCAATCGGTATTGTTGCCCGCCTGGTGCCGATCAAAAATCATGCGCTGCTGATTCGCGCAGCGGCACCACTGATTGTGGCTGGCGCGTCTTCAGCCAGATTGGTTATTGTGGGCGATGGTCCGGAGCGACCGGCCTTGGAAGCGCTGTGCACCGAGTTGGGCGTAGCTGAGAAAGTACTCTTTCTTGGCGAGCGGCGCGATACCGAAAGACTGCTCAATGCCATGGACATTTATGTACTCTCTTCGATCAGTGAGGGCATGAATTTGACCTTGCTGGAGGCGATGAGCGCTTCCCTGCCGGTGGTTGCAACCGATGTCGGCGGTAACGGCGAAATCGTTGAAGATGGGGTTACCGGGCACCTGGTAGCGCTCGACGATACCAACGCGATGACAATCAGACTGGACCAATTGACTGGCGACTCCCGGTTGAGGAGGGAAATGGGTGATGCGGGGCGCGTGTCGATTGTGCGGCGATTCAATGAACAAGCCATGATTTCGCAGTACATGAGTCTTTACGAAGGCGATCCAGGCTGAAGCCTGGGCACAGGTCGGCTTTTCCCGAGCCCGTATAATTGATATTGCATCGGGGCTGTTTGCCAGCCCCGATCCCGCTATGAACAGGCCCGCATTGGCGAGTCCCGGAGATATTTGAATGGAAGGCCAGAAAGAGCGCTATGCCGAACTCGACCTCATTCGATTCTTCGCGGCCCTTTCAGTCGTTATCTACCATTACAAGTCCAAGTACATCGAGTCGCTTGGCAGCGAACCAGTCTTGGCACAGTCAATTTATGCCGTTACCAAGTTTGGCTATCTTGGGGTAGACCTGTTTTTCATCATCAGCGGTTTTGTCATCTTTGCATCTGCACTGGGACGGACCGGTTTCCAGTTCGCTGTGTCGCGCATCACCCGCATCTATCCGACGCTTTGGGTCTGTGTCTCGATTACGGCTTTGATATCGCTACTTCTGCGGGGGCAAGAGAGCGGGATTACAGTGTGGCAGTGGTTGGCGAACATGACGCTGTTCAACAAAAAGTTGGGAGTTGAAGACATCGATGGGGTGTATTGGACCCTGTTTGTTGAGCTCAAATTTTACTTTTGTATCCTCGTGTTGTTGCTGATCGATTGGGTGCGTCACTACCGATTCTGGATCCCGCTGTGGCTGTTGGCGACGATCACGTTCCTTTTCTTTAAACAACCATTCTTCCTCGGGTGGTTCATTTCGCCCGAATACTCGTCGTACTTCATTTCCGGCATCATCTTTTATCTGGCGCGGCGCGATGGCTGGCAGCTGTTTCACGCTGCCGTGTTGCTGCCGTCGCTGTTGGTATCGTCGGTGTATGCCCATCGAACAATCAGCACCTTCGCCCGTGACGTGACCGAATTCGACCGTCTTGCCGCTGTCGCTATCGTCTGGGCGCTGTACCTGCTGTTTTTTCTGGTCTCCATCCGCAAATTTACCTTGAGGGGCAGCAGCCTGGTGCTGGGATTGGGGGGCATGACGTACCCGCTGTATCTGCTGCACAACCGAACCGGAAAGGAGCTGTACGACGCACTGGCTGCTTCAGTACCGCCGCTGGCGCTGGTCATTGGCATCACTGCGTTGATGTTGCTGGCCTCATGGGCGATTCATGTTTACCTGGAGCGGGGCATCGCCGACCGACTCAAGTTTTATCTATTTTCGATGGCAAACCGCGTGTCGGCGCTTCGAGCACGCACCCCCTAGAATTGAGCGGGCCAGCCATGGCCGTGATCAACCGTATCAAAAAGAAAGGAACGGCAGCAGCCGTCATCTGAATGAAAATCCTGTATCTGCACCGTACCCAAGCCAAGGGTGTTGAGGGTGTCCACATCGGCGAAATCGTCAAGGCGTGGCAAAAGATGGGCCATCCTGTGGAGATACTCTCGCCCGTTGGGGCTCAACTGGGTGATACGCCCGTTGCGGGTGCGCCGCGCAAACCGGGTTTCAAACAGAAGCTGTTTAAATTCATCAGCAGCCGCTTGCCGGAGTTTTTTTTCGAGCTGGCCGAGTTGGCTTACAACCTGATTGCCTTGAATCAGGCGCGCAAGCTTGGGCGTGCAAATGTTGATTTCATTTTCGAGCGGTATGCCATTTTCGCCCTGGCCGGTGCTTTCCTGTCCCGCCGGTGGGAAGTTCCATTCGTCATCGAAATCAACTACACATCGCGTTCGCACCTCGTGCGCGAACGCAGCGCCTTGCTGAAGCCGTTGGCCCATCGACTGGACAAGTACATTTTTGCTCGCGCAACCGGTTTGGTGGCCGTATCGACCCGGCTGAAAGAGCACTTGATGACCGACTACGGGATTGAGGCGGAACGGATCATCGTGTTGCCTAACGCCGCCGATCCTGACGTATTCGACCCATCCAAGGTCGCCCCACCTGTCGCCCATGTGGGCCTTCAGGGTAAAATCATAGGGTTCGTGGGTGGTTTTTACCCTTGGCATGGGCTGGATTTGCTGCTGCAGGCGTTCAAGCTGATGGCGGATCGCGTGCCGGACGCCAAACTGATGCTGATTGGTGACGGCCCAATGCTGCCGGTCATTCGCGAGCAAAGCGAGAAAGAAGGTATGGCAGACCGCGTTATCCTGACGGGCCGTATCGGTCACAATGATTTGCCAGGGTACGTCACGCTGTTTCATGTGGGGGTGATGCCGGATTCGAATGACTACGGCTCGCCAATGAAGATTTTCGAATATATGGCTTTGGCCAAGCCTGTGGTGGTGCCGGATTACGGTCCATTGCTGGATGCAGTGGAGGATGGCCGGGAAGGGCGCATTTTCAAGGCGCGCGACGTGGGCGGTATGGCCGATTGTTTGGCTGCGCTGCTCTCGGACGACGCGCTATATCGCCGTATGAGCGAACAGGCGAGAGAAAAGATTTTGACGAAGCACAACTGGATGAACAACGGCAAGGCGATCCTTGCCATGCTACCTGGGAGAACAAGATGACCATGCCCGACGGGCTATACCGCTGGATCACCAAGCAGAACCATAATCTGCCGCTGATCGGGCTGGTGACATTTACCGCGCCGAAGAAATTCGTGCGCAGCATTCTGGACGGCAACCGCGAAAAGGACCTCTGGGGAGGTAAAAAAGCCTGCGTGACGCTGTCCTTCGACTGTGATTACCCGGAGGATGTGGAGGCGATTCCGACTATCGTCGACATGCTGAAGCCGTACAAATTCAAGGCCAGCTTTGCCGCCGTGGGCTATTGGGTGCAGAAGTTTCCCAAAGAGCACGCCTTGGTCATTGAACATGGTCACGAGTTGATGAACCACACGTGGTCGCATCCAGATAACGAATTGCTGAATCCGGGCAGGAAGTTTCGCTACATCTCCAAGGATGAGAAGACCGAAGAGCTGGTCAAATGTCATGAAATTTGCAAGAGTTTGCTGGGCTACGAGCCGATCGGCATGCGAGTGCCGCATTTCAAGCATCTGTTCTCCCCTGATATCTACGAGATCATCAAGGCGGCCGGCTACAAGTACTCGTCTTCAACCTGGCTCACCAATACGCCCACCCGCGGTCTGCCGTTTATGGCTGAACACGACATCGTCGAGTTTCCGCTGACCACCTGTCCCAAGCACCCGTTCACGGTGTTCGATACATGGCATTCGCTGAATGCCCAGCGACTCAGCCATCGGTGCCTGCATCGCGGTCCCGAAAGCTATCTGCAATTGTTCCGTGATTTGCTGACCATGGCGCGTGAAACCGGCTCATATCTGAACATCTACATGGATCCGCTGGATATCAAGAAAATTCCCGGCTTCGCCACCATGCTGGAGCTGATGGCGCAGGAGGATCTTGACGTGGTTACCTACGACGAGTATCTGCGTCGCAATATGCCCATACTGGACAACAAGCTGGCGATGGCCGCCTGACGATGGCGGCGGCAAAGAAGGTTCTGCTGGTCTTCGGCACAAGGCCAGAGACCATCAAGATGGCGCCCGTGTGGATGGCGCTGAAGGCTCAGCCTGAGCGTTTCGATGTCAAGCTGGCGGTCACGGCACAGCATCGCAGTATGTTGGACCAGGCGATGCGCGACTTTGGTCTCACACCCGAGTTCGATCTTGATGTGATGCGCGACAATCAGGACCTGTTTCACATTACCCAGCGTTCGCTTGAGGGCTTGCGCGGTGTTCTGGATCAGTTCCAGCCTGATTGCGTATTGGTTCAAGGCGACACCACGACCACTTTTGTCGGCGCGCTGGCAGCGTTTTATCGCCGCATTGCGATCGGCCATGTCGAAGCGGGGTTGCGTACATGGCAAAAGTACTCCCCTTATCCGGAAGAGATCAATCGCCGCTTGACGGGTTGCATGGCGGATCTGCACTTCGCGCCTACCGGTCTTTCGCGCGACAACCTGTTGGCGGAGCGTATTAACGCCGATACCATTCATGTGACCGGCAATACCGGCATTGATGCATTGATGTGGATTCTCGCCAATCGACCGCCGCAATTCGACCGGGTATTGCCCGAGCGCGCGCAAGAGGCAATTGAGCAGAAGTTCATTCTGGTTACCACGCACCGGCGGGAGAGCTTCGGTGCGCCGCTACTGGAGTCGCTTGGTGCCATCGAGGAAATTGCGGCCAAGTACGCTGACCGTCATATTGTGTTCCCGGTACACCCGAATCCCAACGTCAAGAACATCGTGCACCAGCGACTCGGTGCCAAGACGAATGTTCACTTGATCGAGCCGCTGGACTACGTGAATTTTTCCCATCTCATGAACCGCGCCGAGATCATCCTTACGGATTCGGGGGGCGTTCAGGAAGAGGCGCCGTCTTTATCCAAGCCGGTACTCGTCATGCGAGAGACCACTGAACGTCCTGAAGGCGTTGAAGCGGGCGTGGCAAAACTGGTTGGCACCAATCGTGCCCGAATTGTCGATGAGGTGACTCGCCTGATTGAGGATGCCGCTTATCGAGGAAGCATGACGGGCATCGCCAATCCTTATGGCGATGGCAAGGCGGCAACACGCATTGCCGATATTCTTGCATCACACCTTTCCCAACGGGTCGCATGAAAATCCTGTTTCCTTATATGGCGCGCTGGCATGCGGTGAATTGGAGCCGCTATCACTCGCTGTTATACGCACTTGCTGATGCGGGGCATGAAATCCATGTCATGCAACCGCCGCCGTTAAAGTCTGCGGAAACCAATTTCCAGGAAATCGAAACGCGCGGCCACCCGAACATCAAGGTTCATGATGTGGCGCTGGCCAGCTGGCTGTGGCAGCGGCATATGCCACTGGATAAATTGTTCAAGAAGGCCTACTACTCACTGG
>JAEUNB010000029.1 GCA_016790625.1 Betaproteobacteria bacterium
GTGGCCCGCCGGCTGCGCAGCGGCGTCTAAAAACCTTCCGTAACTCGTCCAGCCAGATCGTGCGTGACCCCCATCGGGTCGTGATTCGTCGTGTGGCGCTGGAGTGACCTGAGATCGCGTTGATATGTTGCCGCCTTGACCCGTTCAAGGAGCGCCGCATGTCCAATCTACTTGCCCATCGTTTATTCATCCTGCTATTGGCGTGCCTGCTGTTTGTGCCGCCCACCTTTGCGGCCGAAGCAAATCGCAACCGCCTCGTGACCACGGCTTGGCTGGAGCAGAACCGTACGCGAGACGACGTGTTGCTAATCGATGCCTCGCCAGCGCAGGTTTACGCAGCGAAGCACATTCCCGGCGCGATCGGTGTGGATGTCTACAGCTACGGCGGCCGCGATGTGTCATTGGCTGAAATGGAAAAGCTGATGCAGTCTTGGGGCGTGAGTCCGGGTAAGAAGATCGTCATCTACGATCAGGGCGGGACAATGACCGCGACCAGCCTGTTCTTCGATCTCTACCATCACGGCGTCGCGGCAGATGATTTGTTCGTTCTCGATGGCGGTCTGGCCAAGTGGCTGGCGGCTGGCGGCGCGGTCACCAAAGACCCAGTGCCGCTGCCGAAGAACGGAACCTTTCGCGTGACCAAGCCGAACGAACAGATTCGCGTCCGGCTGGCGGAATTCCTGGTTGCGTCAGGTGATCCGGCCAACAATGCGCTGGTCGAGGCGCTGGACCCCAATGAGCATTACGGCGCGAGCAAATTCTTCGATCGCGGCGGCCACATCCCGAATGCGATCAATCTGCCGAGCAAGGATTTCTTCAATGCGGACAAGACGTTCAAGTCGGCGGCGGAGATCGAGAAGATGCTCACCTACCTGGGCATCAAGAAGGAGCAACAGATCTACACCCATTGCGGCGGCGGCATCGCGGCCAGCGTGCCGTTTTTTGCCCTGACGTTTCTTACGGATCATCCCAAGGTCAAGCTGTACAAGGAATCGCAACTCGAATGGCTGCGTGACGAACGCGGACTGCCGTTCTGGACTTACGCCGCACCGAACATGTTGCGCGACAAGCAGTGGCTCGGCGGATGGAACAGCCAGATGCTGCGCATGTTTGGTGTAACCAAGCTGAACATCGTCGATGTGCGTGGTACGGACGCATACAAGCTTGGCCACGTGCCTTACGCGCTCAATGTTTCCGCCGATCTGTTCCGCCGCCATCTTGCCAATCCGTCGCAGCTGGCGGAGTTGCTGGGACCGGCCGGCATCGACGCCGCTCAGGAAGCGGTCATCGTGTCCGAGGGAGGACTAAACCCCGACTCTGCCTTGGCCTTTCTCATGCTTGAAAAACTGGGACAGAAAAAAGTCTCGCTGCTGCTGGAATCGGTAGATGACTGGGGCTTGGGCGGCTTTCCGCTGACCAAGGAGCCAACCATCGTTGGCAAGAGAAAGACGCCGCAGGATCTGGTGGTACCGACAGTAAGCTATGCCGCGCAGATGCGCACGGATGGCATTGCGCCGGCATCGGGTGGCAAGCCGGGTCTGTATCCCAAGGTATTCATCGCTTCAGGCAAGAATGCGCTGAACAGGAAAGCCGACGGTCACTCCATTCATCTGCCTTATACCGAGCTCGTCAATGCCGGCGGCACACCGAAACCCGCAAAGGAAATCTGGGCGCGATTGGAGAAGGCCGGTTTGCCGCGCTATGCCGAAATCATCGTTCACGCGGATGATCCGGGCGAAGCGGCCGTCAACTATTTCATCTTGAAGCTGATGGGCTACCCGGACGTGAAGGTGATGCTGTCGTAAACGGCGTCTCTGCGCCCTAGTCGTTTTTCGATGGCGGCAGTTTGCCACTGCCGTCATCATCTCCCGGCAGTAGCGCCAGACGGCTGCCATCGAGCAGGCCGCGTTGCAGTTGATTGTTTTCCCACAGCAGCAGTTCGCCACGCACGCCTTCCTTCAATTCGGCGTCGATGCCGATCACGCGGCCGCCATACAGCGAAATAATTTCGCCGCGCGTGGTATGGCCGACCACGATGCGCTTCACCGCGAACTGTTTCAGCTGCGCATCGATTTCTTCGCTGCTTGCACGTGGCGCGTAAAAGTAGCCGCGGTACCAAAACGGTCCGTGCGTACCGAACAGCCACGACGCCTGCGCATCGTCCCGCAGCGCGTCGCGGCTGTCGCCCAGCCGTGCGCGTACCTTGGCGTTGAGTGCGACCAGATCGGGTGCCTGCTGCGGCAGGTCCGGGCTGATGCCGCCATGCAAAAACACCGTGTCGCCCATTTTCAATACCGATGCGCGCGTGCGCAGCCATTGGCCGAGCTCCGTGTCTTTTGCATACAGATCCTTGAAAGGCTTATCCAGCAGCTTGGCCACCTGCGGATACTTGGGATGCAGGTAACGCAAGTCACCACGCAGCACCATGGTCTCGTGATTGCCGAGCAGCATCTGCACGCTGCCGCCGGCGGCTTTGGCTTGTTGCGCCAGACGATAGATGGTCCACAGCGCTTCGGTTTGCTGCGGCCCACGGTCGAACACATCACCGGTGACGATGAGCACGTTCTTACCGAACGTCCATTGATCTTTGTTTCCAACGATCTTGTGCGCGCGCAGCAGATTCAGAAATAGTTCGGTTTGCCCGTGAATGTCGGATACCGCCGCCCAACGCTTGGGTTGTGGCAACGAGTCCGGTGCAATGTCATTGCGGCTGTTCAGCGCAAAGCCGGTCACATCGCCGCAGGGCGCATTTAGTTTTCCGCGTGGGCGCAGTTCCGTCGTCTTGACCTCGCCATCGCACACCCATACGGCCCTGGTCGATTTGTTTTCGTGGAAAACATACGGGCCGTCGATCAGCGGCTCTGCTGATGTCGCCAGTGTGCCGCCAATCCACAGCAGGATCGGCAGGACGGTATTGCGCAGCAAGTTTCGATTATTCATGGGTCGGGCATTCATTTGAAGGCAGAACTCTAGCACTGGAGCGGTGGACCGGGCAAAAATGCCCTGCGGTCCGCGCCAGTGCTGGAGTTTGTTGTCGTCGTCGTCGAGGGGTATCGCCGATTGCTACTGCGAGACGCGTGCTGATGTACCCGCGCAGAAAGCTCACTTCGCGCGGCGGATCAGGCGCTATGCTCGCCGCAGTCTATGGTCGCGAAGCCTTTGTCGAAGCCATTCAATAAGTGGAGGAGAACAATATGAAAATCGCACTTTCACTGCTGCTGTTTGCTGCGCTTGCAATCACCGGCGGTTGCGCTACACCGAGAAGCGGCGAAACCAAGCAATCGGCCAGCATTGTCGATTACCTTTATCCGGCATCATCGAGTGCACCAAAAATGGAGCCCGGCATGGCGCTACTTCGACCGCCGGTTCGCGTCGGACTTGCGTTCGTGCCGGCGGATGCGAAAGCGCGAACCCTGCCCGAGGCCGAGAAGATGAAATTGCTGGAGCGCACCAAGGCCGCGTTTGCACGCCAGCCTTATGTTGGCGCGCTCGAAATCATTCCCACGCAGTACCTGAAGAGCGGCGGTGGATTTGAAAACCTGCAGCAGGTGTCGCGATTGTTCAACGTCGACATCATGGCGATGGTGTCGTACGATCAGGTGCATTTCAGCGACAGCAACTCGCTGTCGTTCCTGTACTGGACCATCATCGGCGCCTATGTGGTCAACGGCAATGAATTCGATATCAAGACCATGCTCGACATCTCGGTGTTCGACATCGCCAGTCGCAAGCTGCTATTCCATGCGCCGGGCACCAGCCAGATCAACGGCGGCTCGAATTGGGCCAGCTACAGCGAGAAAGCGCGCAGTGCGCAAATCGAGGGCTACCAGAAGGCCGTGGACCAATTGATCCCGAAGTTGAACACCGAGATCGAATTGTTTCGCGTGCGACTGAAGGAGGCTGCTGATATCAAGCTCGAACCGCAGCCAGGTTACAAAGTGGGTGAGGTTCGCCGTTAGTCACGCCGTTAGTTAATACGGCTGCCGCGTAATCTGCTTGGTTTGCGTGGTGCC
>JAEUNB010000267.1 GCA_016790625.1 Betaproteobacteria bacterium
ACCCGGGGCTATTTCTGCGTTACTGGAATCTGCCGGACGAAACGGCGAAGTACCGTCACGATGGCTACTTCTTCACCGGCGACTACGCCAAGGTCGATGAGGACGGTTATCTCTGGTTCCTTGGCCGCAAGGACGACATCATCAAGAGCTTTGGCTACCGCGTTTCGCCCTATGAAGTCGAGCGCGTGCTGAAATCGCATCCGGCCGTGGCGGACTGCGCCTGCATCGGCGAGGAAGTGGAGAAAGATAAGTTGCTGGTCGTTGCCTATGTCATCCCGCAGCCGGGCACCGAAATCACCGCCGAACAACTGCAATCATTCGGCCAGCAGCAGTTGGCCGCCTACAAAGCGCCCAAGCGCGTCTACCTCGCCCGGGATTTCCCCCGCACCAAGAATGGTAAAATTTTGCGTCGGGAAATCAGTCCGGTGATTGCAACTTCGCGTTCCCTGTAGCGCTTGCAATCAGCCCGTCACCGGGCCGATTCACAATTCAGGATTTTCATCCCTCGCAGAATCGTTCTGCGAGGGTTTTCCTTTTTACCAAGCGGACACTCACATGAACGACAACCATAAACTGCAACCGCTCAAGCCCCTGCCGAATCTGATTTTCATGAGCCGCTGGCTGCAGCTGCCGCTGTATCTCGGCTTGATTCTCGCGCAAGGTGTTTACGTCTATCAGTTTTGGGCAGAGCTTTACTACCTGATTCTTTCCGCCTTCGGCAATGCCGATGCGCTGAAACATATTCTCGACGCCGTCGCCGTGGAAGGTGCCGCCAAACCGACCAAGCTCAACGAAGTGACCATCATGCTGGTGGTGTTGGGGCTGATCGATGTGGTGATGATCTCGAATCTGCTGATCATGGTCATCGTCGGTGGATATGAAACCTTCGTTTCACGCATGGGTTTGGCCGGGCATCCGGACCAGCCTGAATGGCTGTCTCACGTCAACGCCTCAGTGCTCAAGGTCAAGCTGGCAACCGCGATTATCGGCATTTCGTCGATTCACCTGCTGAAGACATTCATTAACGCGAAAGCGTACATGCTGAACGGCGAATGGGTGGCTCAGACGGTCATTCACATCACGTTCCTGCTCTCGGCCATGGCCATTGCCTATAGCGACAAACTGATGTCGCATCAGGACAAATCGGCTAAAGCCAGCGCCGCACACTAGGAGACCGGAATGACGACCATCAAACAGGAAGACTTCATCTCGTCGATCGCCGATGCGTTCCAGTACATCAGCTACTACCATCCGGTCGACTACATCAAGGCGCTGCATGAGGCCTATCTGAAGGAAGAGTCGCCCGCAGCCAAGGACGCGATGGCGCAGATACTCATCAACTCGCGCATGGCGGCTGAAGGCCATCGGCCGATCTGTCAGGACACCGGTATCGCGATTGCCTTTATCAAAGTAGGCATGGATGTGCGCTGGGACACCAAACTGTCGCTGGAACAGATGGTCAACGAAGGCGTGGGACGCGCTTACAGCGATATCAACAATCCGCTGCGCGGTTCCATGCTCAGCGACCCCGATGGCAAACGCAAGAACACCGGCAATAACACACCGGGCGTCACCCACGTCGAGCTGGTGCCGGGCGACAAGGTGGAGGTGATCGTCGCTGCCAAGGGCGGTGGCTCGGAAAACAAATCCAAGTTCGCCATGCTGCTACCCTCCGACAACATCGTCGACTGGGTGCTGCAGCAGGTTCCCACGATGGGTGCCGACTGGTGCCCACCGGGGATGCTGTCGCTGGGCATCGGTGGCTCGCCGGAAAAAGCCATGCTGATTGCCAAGTGGGGCATGATGGAGCCGTTCGATTTCCATCAACTGCAGGCACGCGGCCCGTCGAATCGCGCGGAAGAATTGCGCCTGGAGATTTTTGACAAGGTGAACGCGCTGGGCATAGGCGCGCAAGGGCTGGGGGGATTGTCGACCGTGCTCGATGTAAAGGTCAGCGAGTACCCGACTCATGCCGCCTCCAAGCCGGTCGCGTTGCTGCCGAACTGCGCCGCCACGCGTCACGTACATTTCACGCTGGACGGATACGGGCCGGCGAAGATTGCGCCACCGTCACTTGAGGACTGGCCCAAACTCGCGCTCGATTTCAAGTCCTCGCGCCGGGTCAATCTCGACGGCATCACCAAGGCCGAAATTGCCACATGGAAATCCGGCGAAACGTTGCTGCTCAACGGCAAAATCCTCACCGGACGCGATGCCGCGCACAAGCGCCTGACCGACATGATCGCCAAGGGCGAGAAACTGCCGGTCGATTTCACCAACCGCTTTATTTATTATGTTGGCCCCGTCAATGCCGTGCGCGACGAAGCCGTCGGCCCGGCTGGTCCCACCACCGCATCGCGCATGGATCGCTTTACCCGCACCATGCTGGAAAAAACCGGTTTGATAGGCATGATCGGCAAATCCGAGCGCAAGGACGTCGCCATCGATGCGATTCGCGATAACAAAGCGGTGTATTGCATTGCCGTCGGCGGCGCCGCCTACCTGGTATCGAAAGCGATCAAATCCTCCAAGCTGCTCGCCTTTGAGGACCTCGGCATGGAAGCGATCTACGAGTTCGAGGTCAAGGACATGCCGGTGACGGTCGCCGTCGATCCGCAAGGCGATTCGGTGCACAAGAGTGGGCCTAAAGTCTGGCAGGCGAAGATCGGCAAGATTCCCGTCGTTGTCGCCTGAGCCGTCCTGAATCGCTGATGAATTTGCCCACGGCCGATGACCGCAACTCACCGCCATCGGCATCGGCGGCAGCGCTGTCCATTGCTGTCATCGAGGGCAGCAGCGGCTATCGCAGGGTCCTGACCAGCTATATCCAGACCGCGTGGCCCGACGCAAAGATCGAGGCCATCGATCCTTATTCGCAGACCATGCGCGGCGCCGGCATTGTCTTCGGCACCCAGTGCGATGTGATGGTGCTGGGCGGCATCGGTACGCGTGCGGAGGCGATGAGCGCATTGGCCCGGCTGCGGGCGAACGCGCAATCAGCCGACACCACGCCAGAAGCACAGCCCACGACACCACCGCCGCTGATCCTGCTGGTCAGCCCGGAGTTGGCCAGTCAGGCCGAGCAGTTGCGCGCGGCAGGTGCGGCCGCCGTCCTGCACAAGGACGCGCTCTCGCGCCAATCGCTGATCGACGCCATCGCCACCGCTACAAGAACAGCTCAAGCACCTTCCACTGGTGCCGGCGCGGATTTCGGCAAATTTACCTTCGCAGTCGATGGCGAACAGGTCGCGTTGGCCATTGAACGATTTGCCTGCGTGAAGACGCTGGCCAGCAACGCCATGTCGCAGGTGTTTCTTGCCGAACGGCTCGCAGATGGCAAACGCGTGGTTATCAAAGTGCCGGTGGCCAACCCTTATCACGATGCCACCGGCGTGCAGCGCTTCTGCGACCGCTATCAGTTCATCCAGGGCCTGGATGGAGATGGTGTGGTGCGGTATGTCGATGTCGGCATCGCCGGCTCGTGGCCGTATGTGGTGCTGGAGCATCTTTCCGCCGGTGATCTGCGGCAGCGCATGGCCGCCGGCCTCACCACCGCACAGGCATTGACCATCATCGAGCGACTGGCCATTTCGCTGGCAACGTTTCATGGCGGCCAATTTGCCCACATGGATGTCAAGCCGGAAAACATCTTCTTTCGCGACGATGATGTGGTGCTGATCGATTTCAACATTTCCACCCGGTTTGGCAATGTCGCACGTAACCGCGAGACGCAGGAAGTACTCGGCTCGCCGTTTTACATGAGCCCGGAACAGGGTCAGGGGCTGCCCGCCGACCACCGCAGTGATCTCTATAGCGCCGGCGTCATCCTGTACGAAATGCTGACCGGCAATCGCCCTTACGCCGGCGACAACTCAGCGCAAGTGATCTACAAACATCTGCACGAAGAAATTCCGCTGTTGCCAAAACGCATCCGCGATCTGCAGCCGCTGATCGATCACCTGCTCGCCAAGAGTCCGGACGAACGCTACGGCACGGCATCCGCCTTCGCACTGGCGCTACGTCCGTGGCTTGCCAAATATGCCGGCGATTCCAGCGACAGCGCGCCGGTCAAATCCACCTATTGAATCGACTCTTTAAACGATGTTGCCTCACGGTTCTGCCGACGCTTTGTTTTTTGCCCGCTTCGCCCAACGCGGCGGGCCGCTGTTCATACTTGCCTCCAGCGCACTCGATGCCGAACGACTGCGTGAAGAGATCGCCTGGTTCTCGCCCACGCTGCGGGTGTGTCGCCTCCCGGACTGGGAAACACTGCCGTACGACCAGCTGTCACCGCATCCCGATCTGGTATCGGAGCGGCTGGCCACGCTGTATCAGTTCTCGCAAGGCCAGTTCGATGTAGGCATCGTGCCCGTCACCACGGCGATGACGCGCCTGGCTCCGCGCGATTACCTTTCCGGCCGATCATTTTTCCTCAAGACGAAATCACGCCTGGACTTGAATCGTCTGCGCGAAGACCTCACGCTGGCCGGCTATACGCACGCTACACAGGTCATGGCCCCGGGTGAGTATGCGGTTCGCGGCGGATTGGTCGACCTATTCCCCACCGGCAGCCCGGTCCCCTATCGTATCGACCTGTTTGGCGACGAAATCGAAGCCATCCGCACCTTCGACGTCGATACCCAACGCAGTATTTATCCGGTCAACGAGATTCGCATGCTGCCGGCGCGAGAGTTCCCGCTGGACAAGGAAGGGCAGCACCGATTCCGCGAACATTTCCGCGACCGCTTCGAGGGCGACCCGTCGAAGAGCCGCATGTACAAGGATGTCTCCGCCGGCATGGCGCCAAACGGCATCGAGTATTACCTGCCGCTGTTCTTCGATGCGACAGCGACGGTATTTGACTACCTGCCTGCGGCAACAAATGTATTCATCCATGGCGATGTGACCGCACGCGCCGAAGAATTCTGGCTGGATACCAAATCGCGCTACGAACTGATGCGCGGCGACAAGGATCACCCGCTACTGCCGCCCATCGATATTTTCCTGCCAGTAGATGAACTGTTCGCTGGTGTGAATCGTTTCGAAAAGATTGATCGGGCCGCTATTTTTTCCACAGCATTGCCTTTGCCAGGTATCGATGTCGATCGGCGCGCCGCGGATCCGCTGGCCAAGTTCCGCGCTTTCTTCCGCGCATTCGGTGGCCGCATCCTGATTACCACGGAAGGAATGGGCAGGCGTGAAACCGTTACCCAGTTCCTCAACGAGAACGGTTTGATTGCCGAGCCCGTCGCCGATTTCGCTGCACACGCCGGCGTTACCGAAAAGCTAGCAATCACCTTCGCCCCCATGCAGGGCGGATTCGTTCTGCCGGACGAGCAGTTGGCGATTGTCAGCGAAAACGAACTCTACGCAACCGAAGTCAAACAATCACGGCGTCGTGCCGACCAAAGCCGCGCCCGCACCAGCACGGAAGGCATGTTGCGCGATCTGGCCGAGGTCAATATCGGTGATCCCGTCGTACATGAGCAGCACGGCATCGGTCGCTATGCCGGCCTGATCACGATGGACCTCGGTGAAGGTAGTCAGGAATTCCTCGAACTACACTACGATGGCGGCGACAAGTTGTTTGTGCCCGTCTCGCAGCTATCGGTCATCTCGCGCTACACCGGCGCCAATCCGGACACCGCACCGCTTCATCGTCTCGGCAGCGGGCAATGGGAAAAAGCAAGAAGGAAAGCGGCTGAGCAGGTGCGCGATACCGCCGCCGAGTTGCTGAATCTCTACGCCCGGCGCGCCGCGCGGCAGGGCTTTGCCTTCCCCCTCAAGCTGAATGAGTTCGATGCCTTTTCGGCATCATTCCCATTCGAAGAAACGCCCGATCAGGCCACCGCCATCAAGGCCGTGATGTCCGACATGACGTCGGGAAAACCGATGGATCGGCTGGTGTGCGGCGATGTCGGTTTCGGCAAGACCGAAGTCGCGTTGCGCGCCGCTTTTATCGCCGTAGCTGCCGGTAAGCAGGTGGCGATACTGGTACCAACCACCCTGCTGGCTGAGCAACACTTCCAGAATTTCTCCGACCGCTTCGCCGAATGGCCGGTGAAGATTGCCGAGTTCTCGCGTTTCCGTAGCGCCAAGGAAACCACCGCCGCCCTGAAGGGGGCGAACGATGGCACCGTCGATATCGCCATTGGCACGCACAAGCTGATTCAGAAAGACGTGCACTTCAAAAATCTCGGCTTGGTGATCATCGATGAAGAGCATCGCTTCGGCGTGCGGCAGAAGGAAACACTGAAGGCCTTGCGCGCGGAAGTCGACGTGCTGACCCTGACCGCGACACCGATTCCGCGCACGCTGGCGATGTCGCTTGAAGGCTTGCGCGATTTCTCCGTCATTGCAACCGCCCCGCAACGGCGATTGTCGATCAAGACTTTCGTCAATCCGCTTTCCGACGGTATCGTGCGCGAAGCGGTACTACGCGAGCTGAAGCGTGGCGGCCAGGCGTATTACCTCTACAACGAAGTCGAGACTATCCAGAACCAGTACGAGCGTCTGGCGAAATTATTGCCGGAAGCGCGCATCGCCGTGGCACACGGCCAGCTGCCCGAGCGCGAGCTGGAGCGCGTGATGCGCGATTTCTATCACCAGCGCTCCAATATCCTGCTCTGCTCGACTATCATCGAGACCGGCATCGACGTGCCGACCGCCAACACCATCCTGATCCATCGCGCCGACAAGTTCGGCTTGGCGCAACTGCACCAGTTGCGCGGCCGCGTCGGACGATCGCATCATCAGGCCTACGCTTATCTGCTGACGCCACCGGAAGAAGCGCTGAACGCCAACGCCAAGAAACGCCTGGAAGCAATCCAGATGATGGAGGACCTGGGCGCGGGCTTCTACCTCGCGATGCACGACCTAGAGATTCGCGGGGCCGGCGAAGTACTGGGCGATTCCCAATCCGGCGGCATCCAGGACATCGGCTTTACGCTTTACACCGAGATGCTGAACAGCGCGGTGAAGTCACTGAAAGCCGGCAAGGAACCCGATCTGCTGAAACCGCTGAACGTGGCGACCGAAATCAATCTTCATACTCCCGCCCTATTGCCGGACACCTATTGCGGCGACGTGCACGAACGGCTGGTGATCTACAAGCGCCTCGCCAATTGCGAGACCGAGGAAGCACTGGATGGCTTGCAGGAAGAACTGATTGATCGCTTTGGCCTGCTGCCGGAGCCGACACAGACATTGTTGGAAAGCCATCGCCTGCGCATTCTTGGCAAACCACTTGACCTGATGAAGATCGATGCCAGCACACAGGCGATCATTGTGCAATTCGGCCCGGACACCATCATTCATCCGCAGCGAGTGATTCAGCTCGTGCAGCAGAAACGCCACTATAAACTGGCCGGACAGGACAAACTGCGCATCGAAAAGCCGATTGCCGGACTGCGTGAGCGGGTGGTTGAGATCAAGAACATTCTGCGCGAATTGGTGCCCGCACCGGGACCAACCAGCAAGGCGGCAGCATGAGCACCGACCTGATTGTTCAAGCGGAAGATATTGCGACGCCTGATCTAAAAGCGTTGCATGCACTATCCGGCGCCACGGGCATCGCCCGCATCGATGGCAGTGCGCACCAGGCATTCCGGCTGGCGAATGCCGACGCGGCCACGCGCGATGCAGTCGCCGCGCACTGCGCAAAAGCGCAACTCGATTTCGCGTTCATGCCATCGGGCAAACGTTTGGCGGATTTCGGCCTGATCGCGATGGATATGGACTCCACGCTAATCATCATCGAGTGCATCGACGAAATCGCCGACTTCACGGGCAAAAAGGCCGAAGTGGCCGCGATTACAGCCAGCGCCATGCGCGGTGAAATCGATTGGCCTGAGAGCCTCAAGCAACGTGTCGCGCTACTGGAAGGTTTGGATGAATCGGTGCTGCAACGCGTCTATGATGAACGATTGAAACTTTCACCCGGTGCGGAAACACTGATGACGGCAGCGAAGAGTCGCGGCATCAAACTGCTGCTGGTGTCAGGCGGCTTTACCTTTTTCACCGAGCGGCTCAAGGCTCGTCTTGGCATCGACTACGCGTTTTCCAATCAACTGCAAGTGCGCGAGGGAAAGCTCACCGGCAAAGTCATCGGCCCGCTGTGCGACGCCGATGCCAAGGCACATCACCTGCAGGAAATCGCCGCATCGCTGGACTTGTCGCGCGAACAATGCATGGCGATCGGCGACGGCGCCAATGATTTGAAGATGATGGCCGCAGCGGAACTATCGATTGCCTATCACGCCAAGCCGGTGGTGCAAGCCAGCGCCAGCGTGGCCATCAATTGGCTCGGGCTGGATGCGGTACCGGCGTTATTTGCCTGACGAACAGCCCGCATCGTGAAGTAAAACTCCAGCACCGGTGCGGCTTCCAAGCCAAAAATGGCTGAAACGCCTTGCCAGTGCTGGAGTTTCAACATTGAATTGCTACTTCTCCGCCTTCGGCAGCGGGAAATACGCGTAAGGCTGTTTCGGCGCCTCGGACTCTTCATTGCGTTTCAATTCGGCCAGGTCGACCTTCTTGTCCCACCAGGTCGCGCGATTCACGCGCTGCAACTCTTTCAGTTCGGGCTTCTTGTCCATCAGTTCGCGAACGAATTGCGTAATGTCGGATTCATACATGCTCATGGTGCGCTCCCGCGAAAATCAACCGTGATTTTATCATTCCGATGGTTCAAACTGGCTATCTGGCACGACCCTTGCGATATGGTGTCCCCGGCATGACCACATCGAAATCCGCTCAAACAGACAAGTCGCTAATGGAACTACGCTACCCGCGCTCGTTCCTCGCATTGCTGCTGGTCGGATTCCTGATCGTAGCGCTGCCGTTGATCGCCGGACTGGTGTCGAACGCGTTCTCGATCGAAAAGCTGTCAGAGCAAAGCCAGAAGGCGGTGTACAACGCCGCGGTGGCCACGCAGAACGCGCGACAAATCGCCATTGTCACTTCAGCGCTGGAGCGCTCCGGCCGCTACTACGCCACCACCGGCGACCGCGATGTGATCGAGACTTACAAGCAGTCGCGCGAAAGCTTTAATCGCCTGATGGCGGAATTCAATGCATTGCCGCTGACGCCGGAAATGCGCGAGGCGGCGGAAACGATTCAGTCGCGAGAACGCGGCGTGTTCGCGTCCCTCACGCAGAAATCCGCTTCGGCGGAATTTGCCAGACAACTGG
>JAEUNB010000076.1 GCA_016790625.1 Betaproteobacteria bacterium
TTTTCGATTCATGGCGCGAAAAATTACCCGTTCCGTCGCGAGGTCGCCAGCGATCTCGACATCGACATGTCCGATGGCAGCGGCGACGGCGAATATCTGGCTGCGCTTTCGGAAGGCCTTGAAAAATCATTTGCGCGGGCAAGGCCGGAACTGGTGATCTACCTGGCCGGCGCGGATCCGTTCGAGGACGACCGGCTGGGCCGGCTGAAGTTGACCAAGCAGGGCTTGCTCGAGCGGGACCGGCTGGTATTCGACAAGTGCGTGTCGTTGAATGTGCCGGTCGCGATGGCCATGGCCGGGGGCTATGCTCGCAATATCGGCGACACGGTGGAAATTCATGCCAACACGATTCTGCTCGCACAGGATTATTGCGAGCGAATATCTTCGGCGCGTCTTGCTGGTGTCCGATGACGTTCTTGAATCGACGAGTGCTGCCATGAGCGCTGCCGGAAAGCGCATCGACGCATGGTTCCTGTCCAAAGGTTGGTCGCCGTTCGCCTTCCAGCGCGAAGTCTGGCAGGCATACCGGAATGGCGAGAGCGGGCTGATCCACTCTGCAACGGGAACAGGCAAGACGCTCGCTGCGTGGCTGGGGCCTTTGATGGAAGGCGCCAGCAGCACGACGGCTCCGCCCCTCACGGTATTGTGGATCACGCCGATGCGCGCATTGTCGGCGGACACCCGCGAATCGCTGCTGAAGCCGCTGACAGAAATGGGATCGCCGTGGACGGTCGGCCTGCGTACCGGCGATACACCAGCCAGTGAACGGGCAAAACAGAACCGGCGCATGCCCAGTGCCTTGATCACCACGCCGGAAAGCCTCTCGCTCATGCTTTCACAGCCGGGCGCGCGCGATTCGCTGTCGTCGGTGAAAACGGTGGTGGTGGACGAGTGGCACGAATTGCTCGGTACCAAGCGCGGCACACAAACCGAGCTTGCGCTGGCGCGCTTGCGGCGGTGGAATCCGGCGCTGCGCGTGTGGGGGCTTTCGGCGACGCTGGGCAATCTCGATCAGGCGATGCAGGTGCTGCTTGCCGGGGCGCCAGGGCGCCTGGTCGAGGGGGTGCGCGAGAAGGAAATCGTCATCGATACGCTGATACCACGCGAGGTGGATAAATTTCCCTGGGCCGGGCATCTGGGCTTTGCGATGCTGGAGGAGGTGGCGCGGGAAGTGGATGCCATTGCTGAAACGGGAGGCACCACGCTCATTTTCACCAATGTGCGCTCGCAGGCCGAGCTGTGGTATCAGGCGTTGCTGGAAGCACGACCGGAATGGGCCGGTGATCTCGCGCTGCATCACGGCTCGCTCGACCGCGAGGTTCGCGACTACGTCGAAAGTGGACTCAAGGAAGGCACCTTGAAGTGTGTGGTGGCAACCTCCAGTCTTGACCTTGGCGTTGATTTTTCGCCGGTGTCCCGGGTACTGCAGATCGGCAGCCCGAAGGGGGTGGCGAGACTGCTGCAGCGGGCGGGCCGCTCTGGCCACTCTCCCGGCCGCGTATCGCGAGTGACCTGCGTACCCAGTCACGCCTTCGAGTTCATCGAGGCAGTCGCGGCGAGAAAAGCCGCAGATAGAGGAAAGATCGAATCGCGGCGCTTACTGCAAAAACCGTTGGACGTGCTGGTACAACACCTCGTCACGATTGCTGCCGGCGATGGATTTGTTGAGGAAGAATTGTTCGATGAAGTGCGAGGCTGCTACGCCTATCGCGACCTCTCGTATGAGGAATGGTCGTGGGCGCTGGAGTTTGTGGTGCGCGGTGGCGAGGCATTGAAAGCCTATCCGGAATATCGCAAGGTGGCGTGGGAAGAGGAACGATTCCGCGTGCCGGACAAGGCGATCGCGCGCCGCCACCGGATGGCGATCGGCACCATCGTGTCGGATGCGAGCATGGATGTCCGGTACATGAATGGCTCGCGACTCGGTCATGTTGAAGAAAGCTTTATCGCGCGCCTGTCACCGGGCGACGCATTTACCTTTGCCGGACGCACACTGGAACTGATACGCGTGCGCGAAATGACTGCCTACGTAAAGCCGGCGCCGCAGAACAAAAAACTGGTACCGCGCTGGATGGGCAGCAAGATGCCGCTGTCGACCGAACTGGCGATGTCGTTGCGCGAGAGGCTGCAGGAATTCCGTGACGGGAAATCGGAGGAGCCGGAAATGCGGGCAGTTGCACGATTGCTGAAAGTGCAGCGGGCGGTGTCGCGCATTCCAGCGGTCAGGGAACTTTTGCTGGAGCAGCTCGAAAGCCGCGAGGGACATCACATCTTCGTCTATCCCTTCGCCGGCCGCCATGTGCACATGGGGATGGCGGCGCTGTTTGCCTGGAGACTGGGGCAGATCAAGCCGGCAACGTTCTCGATTTCCGTCAACGAGTACGGCTTCGAATTGTTGTCTGCCACATCGTTTGCATTGAATCGCGACCTCATCGGCCGCATGCTGTCCACCGAACGGCTGCTCGCTTCCGTGCTGGAAAGCCTCAACGCGGCCGAGTTGTCCAAGCGGCACTTTCGCGAGATCGCGCGTGTGGCCGGGCTGGTGTTCCAGGGATTTCCCGGCGCCAGCAAGACGAATAAGCAGGTGCAGGCAACCAGCGGATTGATATTCGATGTGTTTGCGCGCTGGGACAAGGACAATCCCTTGCTGGCCCAGTCGCAGCAGGAGGTGCTGGAGCGGGAACTGGAGTTTTCCCGATTGCAGGATTCGCTGGGTGAAATGCAGAAACAGCGCGTTACCGTCGTTCGCGCCAGCCGGCCGACGCCGTTCTGTTTTCCATTGATGGTGGAACGGTTCCGCGAAAAACTGACCTCGGAAAAACTGGCGGATCGCATTGCGCGCATGCAGACGGCATTCGACAAAGTGGCAGGCGGATGAAGATTGAGCTTGCAGGTGAGGAGCTGTGGTTGCTGCCCGAAAAGGCACTGTACTGGCCACGGGAAAAAACCTTGTTCGTCGCTGACATCCATTTCGGCAAGGTGGCGTCGTTCCGCGCTGCGGGAATTCCGCTGCCGCCGGGCAGTACCAGCGCCGCGCTGGCGCGGCTGACCCGCTGTATAGCCCAGACGGGTGCGCGCCGAATTGTTTTTCTCGGCGACTTCCTGCACAGCAAGGAAGCGCGTGCGGCGCAAACCTTTGAGCGCTTTGCCGAGTGGCGAAGCCAGCATGCCGGCGTTGCCATCACGCTGGTGCGCGGCAATCACGACGACAAGGCCGGCGACCCGCCGGCAGCGTGGAATATCGACTGCGTGGATGAGGGCGAGGTGATAGGCCCGTTTTGCCTTGCGCATCATCCCGAACCGGACCTGCGCGGCTACGTGCTGGCCGGTCACATCCACCCGGCAATCTATCTCGACGGCCCGGCCAACGATTCGTTGCGGCTCGCGTGTTTCTGGTTCGGCGCCTATGTTTGCGTGCTGCCTGCGTTCGGTGAATTTACCGGCACCTATGCGGTGAAGCCGCAGGCGGGTGACCGGGTTTTTGTTGCCGCTGATGGGGAAGTGATCGAAATCCGTGTACCCGCATAATTGGTCAAAACTCCAGCACTGGCGCGGCCTCTGGTGGCAAAGTGGCTGAAAATCCGCGCCAGTGCTGGAGTTTCAAGCTTGAGTCCTGTCTATTTGGGCCGCCGCAGCTCACCCACGTGCGTGGGGAACGTGCCGGTTTTGCGGTCAGCGAAGTACAGCTTCAATGCGCGGTCAATGGTGCGGAATGCGAGCTGGTCCCAGGGAAGATCGGCCTCATCGAATAGCTTCACTTCCAGGCTTTCGGTGCCGGGGCCAAAATCGAGATCATTCAGTTTGGCGCGGAACAGCACATACACCTGACTGATTTCCGGCAACGATAGCGTTACGTACATCTGCTCAATCGTCACACGCGCATTGGCTTCTTCAAGCGTTTCGCGGGCCGCACCTTCTTCCAGTGTTTCGCCTTCCTCCATGAAACCGGCCGGCAGCGTCCACATGCCATAGCGTGGCTCGATGGCGCGTTTGCACAGCAGCACCTGTTTGCCGTGAATTGGAATGGTGCCGACCACCAGCTTGGGATTCAGGTAGTGAATGTGGCCGCAATCCGGACAGAAATGGCGCTCGCGATCGTCGCCGTGCGGAATGCGCAACTCCACTTTGGCGGAGCCACATTGCTGACAGAAACGCGGAGCAGGATTGGTAAGCATGTTGGGTGGTATCGCTGGGTAAACGCGGCATCTGCCACAGGCGTTACTCTAGCGCGCATGCTACTATAGCAATGTTTTGTAAATATGTGATTTAAAGGGGTTTTTTGTGAATTTTTTGAGAAAAGCTGTGGTCGCATCACTATCTGCCGCGTGGCTGTTTGCCGGCGCCATCGTTCATGCCGAAGTCGTCATCGTGCTCAATTCCGGTGAAGGCAGCATCAGCCTGATCGACAAGGCGAAGATGGAGGAAATCAAGCGCGTGCCGATCGGCAAGGAACCGCATCACCTCATGGCCACGCCGGACGATAAATTCCTGATTGTCGCCAATGCCGCGTCCAATGACCTTGTGCTGCTTGATCCGGTTACTGGTGATATCAAGAAGCGCATCGACAAGATTTCCGATCCTTATCAAGTGGGCTTCAGTCCAGATCGCAAATGGTTTGTCTCGGTCAGCAATCGTCTGGATCGCGTCGATATCTATAACGGCGCGGATTTTTCTCTGGTCAAACGCATTCCCACCGCCAAGGTGCCAAGCCACGTTGCCTTCGATGCCAAGAGCACCATGGCATTGGTGACCATGCAGGATTCCGACGAACTGGTCGGCATCGACCTCGCCACCCAGAGTGTCAAATGGCGCATGAAGACCGGCAAGATGCCAGCGGGCGTGTGGATGACGCCGGACGACAAATACGCCTTGGTCGGCATGACCGGTGAGGATTATGTGGAGGTGATCGACTGGCGTACGCAAAAACTGGTGAAGAAAATCGTCACCGGCAAAGGCGCACACAATTTTCTTGCGATGGGCGATGGCCGGCGGATTTTGGTGACCAATCGCGTGTCCAACACCGTCAACATTATCGACCAGACCACGCTCACGGTGGTGGACACCATCCCGGTTCCCGGCGGGCCGGATTGCATGGAGCTGACCCGCGATGGCAAGCAGCTCTGGGTGACCTCGCGCTGGATCAAGAAAGTGACGGTGGTGGATATGGACAGCAAGAAAATCATCAAGCAGATCCCGGTCGGCAAAAGCCCGCACGGCATTTATTTCGCCTCGCACGCGGCGCGGAAGTAATACGCACCGTTCATGGCCGCTTGCAGCAGAAACAATCCGTTTACCTGCCCATGAAATACTGCGTGGCAGACATGAACAATCGGGCCGTCGTTTCACAACTCCCTTCGTTGCGCTCCATGGTGCGCGCAGGAGCGCTGCTGACCTTGCTCACCGCATGGCCTGCAATTGCCAACTCCTGCAAAGGTACGGTCTACCTGACGTTGGACACCGGCAACATGGAACCGGCAGAGGAAATGGCCGCCATGCTGAAGCGGCACGATGTGCGCGCCACCTTCTTCCTCGCCAACGAAAAAACCAAACGCGGCGATACCTCGCTGGATCCTTCGTGGGCGGCTTTCTGGAAAGCGCGGGCGGACGAAGGTCACGCGTTCGGCAGCCATACGTGGAAGCACTGGTATTTTCGTGGCGACAGCGGTGACAAAGTCAGCTACCTGCCCTGGGGTGCCAGGACAGGCGATATGCTGGACCAGGCCGGTGTGTGTGCTGAGCTGAAAAAAAGCGAGGAAGCATTTCGCGCCATGACCGGTCGCGGCTTTGACGGACTTTGGCGCGCGCCGGGCGGCAAGCTCACACCAAACGTAACGCGCTTCGCGGAGTCGTGCGGTTATAAACACGTGCCGTGGTCACCAGCAGGCTTCTCCGGCGACGAACTGCCGAGCGAGAAATATCCGGCAGACAAACTGATCAAAGCCCAACTGCGCGATATCCGCGATGGCGATATCCTGCTGTGGCATCTGGGTATCTGGTCGCGCAAGGAACCTTTGTACCCGCAGCTGGAAAAACTCATCATCGGTCTCAAGGCGCGCGGGCTGTGTTTTGCCCGTATTACCGAACATCCCCAATGGAAGCGTTAGCCGCCTTTAAACATGTTTGAGTGGATCGCCAACCTGTTCGCCGAGCTGCACGGTCATGTATTCCAGACCGCCGTGCTGCCGTTGCTGCATGCGGCCGGCTATGGCGGTTATGCCGAACTGGCGTTCGATGCCACAGAAGTTTTCCTGATCGGCGCGATCGAAATCACGCTGCTTGCCATTGTGCTCGGCGCGCTGGAGCGGAATTTCCCGCTGGAGCAGCAGGACGAAGAAGAAAAGCGCGTGGACGTGATCTACACCCTGCTGCAACGTTTGGGATTTGTACCGCTGTTGATGTTTGCGCTGTTGACCCCGCTGATCGACGGTTTCGACGGCTGGCTGCGGATGCATGATGTGATTCCGTGGAAGCTGGAGGACGCGCTGCCGGCGCTGAATGCCTCGCCGTGGCTGTCGTTCGCGGTCTATGTGGTCGTGCTCGACTTTGTCGCCTATTGGCTACATCGATGGCAGCATCGCGTCACTTTCTGGTGGTCGCTGCACGCACTGCATCATTCGCAGCGCAGCATGAGCTTCTGGAGCGACGACCGCAATCATCTGCTGGATGATGTGCTGATGGATGGGGCGTTCGCACTGGTGGCGCTGCTGATCGGCGTGCCGCCGGCACAGTTCGTCACCATCGTGGTCGCCACGCGCGTGGTGGAAAGCCTCTCCCACGCGAATCTTCGATTGAGTTTCGGCCGTATCGGTGAATACCTGCTGGTCAGCCCGCGATTTCACCGTGTCCACCATGCGATTGGCTTCGGCCATGAGGGCCGGGCACGCGGTTGCAACTTTGCGGTACTGTTTCCGGCATGGGATGTGCTATTCGGTACTGCGAACATGGACCCGGTGTATCCAAAGACCGGTATCCGCGATCAGCTCGAAGGCAAAGAATACGGGCGCGGATTCTGGCAGCAGCAGTGGTTGGGGTTGGTGAGATTAGGGAGCAGTCTGGCGGGAAGGAACTGAGGAATATCATGCAAGTGAAAAAAATACTGTTGTCGTGCGCAGCTGTCGGGCTGCTGTCAATGTCGGCGATGACACTGCAGGCGCAGGAGATTGGCAGCCGGGTGCAAGGCGGCACTGTAGCGGCCAAGGTGACGCTGCGTTCCGTCACCGCTCCGGTCATGGATGTGCGCATCGCACCGTCAAAACAGCAATTGCTGGAGTCCGCGCAAAGCGAGGCGTTCCGCGATGGCATTCCGCCCTTGGCCAAGGCGTTGGGTATCGTGCCGCCGCGCAGCCCGTCGGCACCGCGTCGCGTGGGCTCGGTATTTCCGTCGAGTGCCGATGCGCAAACGGTGCAATGGGAGACGCAGGCTGATGGCAGCTTCGTGACGCATATCCGCATTTCGTCCGCCGGTGCGCTGGGCATTCGCGCCAAGTTGCAACTACCGGCTGGAGTGACACTGGGTGAGTTACGCGTCGTCGCTCGCAATGGTGATGTCGCGGAAGTGTTGCCACTGTATGCAGCGTCGCAGGGTGAGATCTGGACTCCCTATACAGACGGAGATGTGCAGATCGTCGAAGTCCATACGCCTCAGCGCGTTGCAGGCACCCGGTTGAAGGTGTCGGATATCGTCCACTTCGAAGAGTCGCTCAACGCGCTGAAAACGCCGGGCGAGAATGGCGTCAATGCCGTCGCCGGTGCCTGCAGCCCGGACGTGGCATGCACCTCCAACAGCAGCGAGATCGACACCGCAATCGCCGATCGCCGCCGTTCGGTGGCGAGGATGAATTTTCAGAGTGGCGGCGGCTCGTTTCTCTGCACAGGCACCTTAATCAATTCGCCGTCGCAGCAGAATTTTTTCCTGACCGCGAATCACTGCATTTCCAGCCAGGCTGAGGCGAGCAGCCTGCAGACGCGCTGGTTTTACGAAGCCACGGCCTGCGGCCTGGGTTCCGGCTCAGTCAGCCCGGAGTCGATAACGGTAAGCGGCGGTGCGCAGCTGGTATTCACCAATCAGTTCGTCGATTCGACGCTGCTGCGTTTGAACGTTTCCCCACCCGCTGGTGCGATCTTCGCCGGATGGAACGCAGCGCCGCTGTCGTCCACGGCATCGGTGGTATCGGTGAGCCACCCCACGGGTGATGTCATGAAGTTTGCATTGGGTGCGCTGTCGTCGCTGCAAAACCGAAACGACGGCCTGATCCGTATCGGTGGTTACGAGCAGGACATGTATGCGGTGCTGTTCAGCCGCGGCGTGATCGAAGGCGGTTCGTCTGGGTCCGGGCTGTTCACGGTGTCAAATGGCAGCCTGCAATTGCGTGGCGTGCTGTCCAACTCGACGGTACGCAACTCCCCCAGTGGCATGTCCTGTACCAACACCAATGAGAACGCGAACTACGGGCGCTGGGACTACTTCTATCCCCAGGTGGCGCCGTTGCTGAGCGCCACCGCGTATCCCGCCGATGATCATGTCAACCAGCCGTCGCCGACAGCAACGCTGTTGCCGCTGACCGGCGGAGCGGTACCCGGTTCGCTCACGTACATCGGCGACCTGGATGTATTCCGCATTGTTGTCACGCAGACCGGAACGCTGTATGTGAAGTCCGCTGGCGGGCATGACTTGATTGGCAACCTGATGGACTCCACCGGTGCCACGCTGGAAAACGACGACGGCAGCGCCACCAATGACGACGCCTCGCGTGGCAGCTTCGACTTCGGCATTACCTGGCAAGTTACCCCGGGCACCTACTACCTCTCGGTGGCGAACTATGATCCTACCGCGCTGACGGCGGGTGGCTACACCGTCTCTGCCAATTTCACTACCGCCACCACCAACTACACCTCGTTGTGGTGGGGCGGCGACGCGGAGAGTGGCTGGGGCGTCAATGTGAATCACCAGGGCAATGTGATCTTTGCCACCATGTTCAACTATGAGGCGGCCGGTCTGGGTGTGCAGAATCCGCCCATGTGGCTGTCGTCGGTGGGGCAGCGTGTTGGTACTGCCAATTCGTTCTCTGGTGATCTGCTGCGTGTGACCGGCCCGGCGTTCAATGCAGTGCCGTTCACGCCGATCAATGCCAACACCAATGTGCGCCGCGTCGGCAATATGCGCTTCGACTTCACCAGCGCCAATACCGGTACATTGACCTATGATGTGCTCGGCGAGGGTACCGGCGGCACGGGGGCCACCATTGTCAAGAACATTACCCGTCAGACGTTCGCCACGCAGCCGGTCTGCAAGCAATCTGGTACCGATCGCAGTTACGCCACCAACTATCAGGACCTGTGGTGGAATCCGAATGAGTCCGGCTGGGGTATCAACTTTACCCACCAGAGCAATACCATTTTTGCCACGCTGTTTACTTACGAAGCTGGCGCAGGCAATACCAACAAGGGGCTGTGGCTGACGGCGACCATGCCACGTCAATCAGCCGGCGTTTATTCCGGCGATCTGGCACGCGCCACCGGTTCCGCATTCAATGCCGTACCGTTCACGCCACTCAACCCGGCGATCAATGCCTCGCGCGTCGGCAATATGCGTGTGACTTTCAGCGATGGCAATTCGGCGCAACTGGTTTACGACGTCAATGGCCAGAGCGTGACCAAGACCATTGAGCGCCAGGTGTTCGACAACTTCAAACCGGAGTGCGAAGCGCCCTGATATCCGCGTAGAAGCCAGTCAGACAAGGGCACAGCAATGTGCCCTTGTTGTTTCTGCGTTGGAAGAAAGTGCACTTCAAGCGCCGCGTATAATGCGCGCTCCGCCAATTTCGTCCCCGTTTTGCATGTCAGCCGCCTCCAAGTCTTCCGTATTTCCCAGTTTCCCCGCCGTGATCGAATCGCTGGACCATGAGGGTCGCGGCGTCGCGCACGTCGATGGCAAGGTGGTGTTTGTCGAAGGCGCGTTGCCGCGCGAGCGTGTGCAGTACGAGCCATCGCGCAAGAAAAAGCATTTTGAAACCGCGAAGCTGGTGAGCATTACGCGCGAATCTTCGGATCGCACAAACGCAAAATGCGGTTTCTACGAAATCTGCGGCGGTTGCGCTCAGCAGCACGCCACGCCCAGCCTGCAGGTTGCCGCCAAGCAGCGGGTGTTGGAGGACAACCTGGCGCGCATTGGCCGCGTGGTGCCGGAGCGTGTGCTGCCACCGATTTACGCCTCGCCGTGGGGGTATCGCCATCGCGCGCGGCTGTCATCGCATTACGTCGCCAAGAAGGGCGGGGTGCTGGTGGGTTTTCGCGAGAAAAAATCCAGCTACGTCGCTGATATGCACTCCTGCGAAGTGCTGGCCGGCGGTGTTGGCCGCATGATCGATCCATTGCGCGAAGTCATGTCCTCGCTCGATACGCGCGATCGCATTCCGCAAATCGAAGTCGCGGTCGGCGAGCGTGTCACCGCGCTGGTACTGCGAATATTGGAGCCGCTGACGGCGGCGGACGAGATAAAGCTGAAAGCTTTTGCCGATACGCACAAGATTCAATGGTGGGTGCAAGTGAAAGGGCCGGAGACGGCGGTGCCGTGGTATCCGCTGGACGCGCCGGACCTCACTTACACGCTGCCTGAATTCGGCCTTGAGCTGAATTTCCGCCCGACCGAATTCACGCAGGTCAATCATCGCGTCAATCGCCTGATGGTGAAGCGCGCGATTGACCTGCTCGATCCGCAGCCGGGTGAGACGATTGCCGATCTGTTTTGCGGTCTGGGTAATTTCAGCCTGCCGATTGCGGCACGCGGTGCGAATGTGATTGGCGTGGAGGGGAGCGAAGCGCTCACCACGCGTGCGGCTGAGAACGCGGCACGAAATGGTCTTGCGGGACAGTCGCGCTTCTTCGCTGCAGACCTCTATACCGATCAGGAAGCGGCGATGAGAAAAGTGCCGCCTGTCTCCAAGATGCTGATAGATCCGCCACGCGATGGCGCGGTTGAAGTGTGCAAGCTGCTGGGCACCGATTTGCGCCCGGAGTTGAAGCGCATCGTCTATGTGTCCTGTAGTCCGTCCACATTGGCGCGCGACGCAGCAGTATTGACTGAACTGCACGGCTTCAAGCTCAAGGCCGCAGGCGTGGTGAACATGTTCCCGCATACGGCACATGTGGAATCGATTGCGCTGTTTGAGAGGGAAAGGGAGTAAAACTCCAGCACTGGTGCGGATTTACAGGCATAAACGGCTGAAAAGCCGCGCTGGTGCTGGAGTTTTAAAGTCAGCATGAAAACAAAAAAGCGGCCCGCAGGCCGCTTTTTTGTTGGGAAAAACTACCGCTCAATCGCTGCTGGTAATGCCGAGCAGGGATAGCAGGTTGGCGAAAATATTGTAGATGTCGAGATAGATATTCAGCGTCGCTGTGACGTAGTTGGTCTCGCCGCCGGTGATGATGCGGTTGATGTCATACAGCAGCAGTGCAGAGAAGATGCCGATCGCCAGCACCACGATGGTGAGATACAGCGCCGGAATCTGCAGGAAGATATTGGCGACGGCCGCGATGATCAGCAGCAGCACGCCCACCATCAGGAATTTGCCCATGTTTGACAGGTCGCGCTTGATGGTCGATGCCAGCGAGGCCATGACGAAGAAGATGCCGGCCGTGCCGCCGAACGCCAGCGCGATCAGCGAACCGCCATTGCTGATGCCCAGTGTGCGAGCGATCAGGCGCGACAGCATCAGGCCCATGAAGAAGGTGAAGCCCAACAGGATGGCCACGCCCCAAGCACTGTTCTTGGTTTTCTCGATGGCGTAGAAAAAACCGAAGGCAATGGCGAGGAACAGCATGAACCCGATGAACGGGCTGCCGGCCATGAAAGAGAAATTGAGTTGCACACCCAGCCAGGCGCCAAAAATGGTCGGCACCAGCGAAATGGCGAGCAGAAGGTAGGTATTGCGCAGCACGCGGTTTTGCGCCGGCGCCAGCGTACCGGCAGTGCCGGCGGAGGTGACAACTTGGGGTTCAAAGGCCATGGCGAAATCTCCAGGTCGGGTTAAAAGCACAGATTGGACTATAACCCAATAAATCAAGTTCCCGGACCTTGATGCCGCGAGCGGATTTGGCCGCAGCGGATGGTAAAATGCCGCTTCCAGATGGAGGTGTGGCCGAGCGGTTTAAGGCACTGGTCTTGAAAACCAGCGATGGCGTGAGTCATCCGTGAGTTCGAATCTCACCGCCTCCGCCATCAGGATGATCGAGTATTACGCTGCCTACAGGCGGCGTGCACGCATTCCGTTCGCGAGTGCGGCCTTGCACTCCCACAAATTGCCGAGGAACCCATGCGAATCCTTTCCCTCACCACCGCCGTCTTTGCGCTTGGCGCCAGTTTGCTTGCGGGTGCTCAAACGGTTTTCGACAGCCAGGATTACAAGATTCGCGCCGTCAAGGTGGTGCAAGGCCTGCATCATCCCTGGGGCCTGGCGTTTCTGCCCGATGGCCGCATGCTGGTGACCGAGCGTCGCGGCACGCTGCGAATTATCGAGAACGGCAAGCTGCTGCCTGCCGCGATTGAGGGCATTCCCGTGGCGACACAGCACGGGCAGGGCGGTTTGCTCGATGTCGCGATCCATCCGAAGTACGCCGAGAACGGCTGGATCTATTGGTCGTACAACGGCATGGAAGGCGGCTTGCACGGCACCGAACTCGCGCGCGGCAAGCTGGGCGGCACCAAGGACGCACCGCGCATGACCGATGTGCAGGTGCTGTTCA
>JAEUNB010000270.1 GCA_016790625.1 Betaproteobacteria bacterium
CCCTAAGATTCCGCGCTCCCATCGAACGCCACCCCGAAGCACTCGCCCGCTTCGCCGTCTTCCCCGCAAGCAAAATCGCGACATGGAACCAAACCAAAACCTTCGTCGTTGACGCGACGATGAATGGCACATCGCTCGGCCGGCGCTCGATGGTGTTCTGGAAAGAACGCGACGGCTGGTTTATCGGCATCACCGATTCGGCGTGCAAGAAAGCCGGTGTCGATACCGGCGATGTCTGCACCTTCGAGCTCACGCTGGTCGAAGACTTCGTGCCGGAAGAACTATCGGCATTGCTGAAGAACGACAAGTTCGCCGCCGATGTCTGGCGTCGCTTGAGCCCGTCGGGTCAGCGCATGCATGCAATGCAGATTCAATCGGCCAAGCAACCCGCCACGCGTATGCGCAGGGCGGAAAAACTGGTTCAGCAGCTAACGGGAAAACTCTAGCACTGGAGCGGCGTTCAGGCCGAAAAAGGCTGAAACACCGCGCCAATGCTGGTGTTTTGTTTGTTTATGCAGCCGACGCCGCTGTGCGTTGCGACTTGAGCAGCGCGGTGGTTTCCGGCGTGGTCAGCGGCTTGGCGTAGAGATAGCCCTGATAAGCATCGCAGCCGCTGGCGCGCAGGAAATCGAGTTGCGCCTGGGTCTCGACGCCTTCGGCCACCACACGCAAATGCAGGCGCTTGCCCATGGCGATGATCGCTTCGGTGATCGAGCAGCTGTTGGGGTCGTCGGGGATTTGCGAGATAAAGCTCTTGTCGATCTTCAGTGCCTGCGCGGGCAAACGCTTCAGCTGTCCCAGCGAGGAATAGCCGACGCCGAAATCATCAATCGAAATCGTCGCGCCAATGCGACGCAGCTCGGTGAGAATTTCGATCGATTGGTCGAGATTGCGCATCGCGACTGTCTCGGTGATTTCGAGATCAATTCGCGAGGGATCAATGCCGGTTTCCAGTAGCGCCGATTTCATCGACGGCAGCAGCTTGCGCGAGATGAACTGGCGCGGCGACAGGTTCACCGAAACCGTCAATTCCTTGTAGCCTTCTGCGCCCCACGCCTTGATCTGCTGGCAGGCGGTGCGGAACACCCATTCGCCCAGCGGCACGATCAGGCCCAGCTCTTCGGCGATGGAGATAAAGTCTTTTGGATAAATCTCACCCTGCTGCGGATCGTTCCAGCGCAGCAGCGCTTCGACGCCGACGATTTGGCCGCTGACCACATCGACCTGCGGCTGGTAGCGCAGGAAGAATTCGCTGCGCTCGATGCCGCGGCGCAAGCGCGATTCGACTTCAAGCCGCTTCGACAACAGGAAATTGAGGTCGCTGGTGAAGAAGCGTGCAGTATTGCGGCCGGCGTCCTTTGCTTGATACATCGCCGAGTCGGCGTGCTTCAGCAGGTGCTGGATATCGGTCGCGTCGTTCGGGTAATGCGAGATGCCGATCGATGCGGTCACGGTAAGCTCGTGGCCGGACACCTCGATCGGTTTCGACAACTCGTTGAGAATCTTGTTGGCCACCACCTGTGCCGACTCGGGTTTCTCCAGGTCCGGCAGCACGATGACGAATTCGTCGCCGCCTTCGCGCGAGACCGTGTCGCCTTCGCGCACTACCTTCATCAGTCGTTTGGCGACATCACGCAGCACATAGTCGCCGGTTTCGTGACCCAGCGTATCGTTGACCAGTTTGAAGCGATCCAGATCCAGGAACAGCAGCGCGACATGCGTTTGGTTGCGGCGCGCCTGCAGGATCGCTTGGTTCAAGCGGTCCTGCATCAGGCGGCGATTGGGCAGACCAGTCAGCGCATCGTGATGCGCCATATAGTGGATGGTGCGTTCGGTATTGAGGCGCTCGGTGATGTCCTGCACCAGCGAGGCGACGCCGATGACTTTCTGATCGTTGTCGACCAGCGGGGTGTTGTACCACTCGGTGTGGATCACTTCGCCGCGTTTGGTCTTGTTGGCGAGTGTCACGCGCGTGGAAGCGCGCGATTGCTGCAGTTCCATCCACATGCTCGCCATGCGCTCACTGTCCTGCGAGCCTTCCACCAGCATGTAACCGGATTCGCCGATTGCTTCCGCCGCAGCAAAACCAAAGATGCCTTCGGCAGATGGGTTCCACGTTGTGATGCGGAATTCCGGATCCCACTCGATTACGCCCAGCGGGGTGCGCTCCAGATGCAGGCGCAGGCGCTGCAAGGCCAGCAACTCGGCACGCTCAGCCTTGCGGCGCTCGTTCGCTTCCTGTTCCAGTGCCTGGTTGGCTTTTTCGACGCGCAGCTTTTCTTCTTCCAGCCGCATCGCGATCAGCAGATTGTCGAATCGTGCCGTCAATGAATCCAGCAGCGCCTTGTGCACCTTGCTGTGGACGGCAACCAGCACACCGGCGAGGATGACGATGGCCGCACCCAGCACCGAGCCATATTTGTCGCCGAAGCCGAAGGTCATTACGCCCATCGGCAACAGCGAGAGCATGGCGGTGTAGAAGAACAGGTTCTTGTTCGGCGCGTAGTACGCCACCGAGCCCAGCGTCAGCAGTGCCACCAGCATCATGATCGGCGCCTGCGTTGGTCCGGATTTGGGCAGCAGCAGGGATCCCATCAGGCCCCACAATGCGGCAATCAGGATGCTGCCGACGATGAAGCGTTTTTCCCAGGTTGGCAGCGCGACGGGCGGTGGATTGCGGCTGATGAACCACTTGTAATTGCCGTAGCGCAGCAGCATGACCAGAAAGGCGCCAGCAAACCAGGCGAACAATTCAGGGCGGGTACCGAGTACGTCCCACAAGATGGCGCCGAGCAGAAAGGTGACGATCAGTTCGGCCAGATAGCCTACCACCGAGAAGCGATAGAGCAGGCGGGTCTGTTCGGCGGAGATGTGCTGGCCGACGAAGGCGCGGTCTTGCGCAGCAACCGGGGCGGCAAGCGAAAATTTTTCCGAATCGAGGGCCAGCACCGAAGGCCGTGTCGATTTGAGATCGGAGTTTGGAGCTGAACTGCCTGATGTCGAATTGCCGCTCACGTCGAGCCTTTGCTGAAAACTGCCAGTCCTGCCCACTGCCGATGACTGCGTGTCCGCGGAAATTCTTCCTTGCGATGCAGCGATCGCATCTGCCGGGAATCCTGACCACGGGGCCGTATCGACCCCTTACCGAATAAGTGCAAACCCACGGTCGTATCGATGTTTTGCCATCGACCGCCGCTTTTTCTCACGTTTGTGTTGTATCTAGTTGTTTTTATTTCACTAACCTTAGTCACATGCGGGCCATTCGTCAAGTCATTGGCCTACATGTTTGTGTATGCGGGGCGCCACCCCGGGCCGCACGCTAGAATTCGTTTGTCCCGCCCACATCTCGTAAATTGTAGGCCTCGGCCTCATTCCTGTACGCCCAACTTGTCAAATCCTCCCGCAATCAGGGTACTGCCTGATCTTCTGATCAATCAGATCGCCGCCGGCGAGGTGGTAGAGCGTCCGGCTGCGGCATTGAAGGAGCTGCTGGAGAACAGCCTCGATGCGGGGGCCACGCGAATCGACATTGATCTGGCGCAGGGCGGCATCAAGCGTATTCGCGTGGCGGACGACGGCCATGGCATTGCCGCGGCCGACCTCCCGCTGGCGCTGGCGCGTCATGCCACCAGCAAGATCCGCTCGCTTGACGATCTTGAGCGGGTGATGAGCCTAGGCTTCCGCGGTGAAGCGCTGGCCAGCCTGGCCGCCATTTCCCGCCTGTCGATCACCTCTCGCGAACGCAGTGCACCGCATGGTATGCGCATCGACGTGGCTGGGGGCGATATCCAGCCGACGGAGCCGGCTGCGCTGGAAAACGGCACGGTGGTGATGGCGGAGGACCTGTTCTTCAATACGCCGGCGCGGCGCAAGTTTTTGAAGACAGAGGCTACCGAGTTCGGGCATTGCGAGGACGCAGCATTGCGTATCGCCATCGCTGTGCCGGGTGTGGCGATGTCGCTGACGCACAACGGCCGGCGCGTGTGGAATTTCGATGCCGGCGAGGCAGCGGCTAGAACGGGTGCCATCCTCGGCCATGAATTCATCGAGGCTAGCGTGGCGATCGAGGAGCGGACCTCGCAATTTTCCATTTCCGGCTGGGCTGCATTGCCGCGTTATTCGCGCGCCGGGCGTGACCAGCAATACCTGTTCGTCAATGGCCGTTTCGTGCGAGACAAATTGCTGACGCATGCTATTCGCGAAGCCTATGCCGATGTGCTGCACGGCCATCGTCATCCGGCCTATGTGCTTTTCCTGTCGGTCGATCCAGTCATGGTGGACGTGAATGTCCATCCGACCAAGTCCGAAGTGCGCTTCCGCGATTCGCGGGCAATGCATCAGTTCGTGTTTCACTCGCTCAACAAGGCACTGGCAAAACCTGCCTCGGGTGCGACCGCTGCGGCGGCCAATCCTGCGGAGTGGATCAGTGCTGTGACGCGTACCAGTGCCATGCCGGCTTCAACAGCTTTTCCGTCCTGGCAAGGCGCGCGCCAGACCACCCTGGGCGCCTTGGCGGCCAATGAGCCAAATGCGTTTTACGAACGCTTGCGCGGCGTGCAAGCCGAGGCTGCGGCAGCGAGCGTGGATACGCTGATTGCACGGCCCGCGGCACTGGACAATACCGGCAGCGACATTCCGCCATTGGGCTTCGCGCTGGCGCAGCTGCATGGCATTTACGTGCTGGCGCAAAACGCGCAGGGCCTGGTACTGGTCGACATGCATGCCGCCCACGAGCGGATTGTGTACGAGAAGCTGAAGGCAGCGCTGGATCTGGATCGTTTGGCATCGCAGCCTTTGATCACGCCGGTCCCGGTCACGCTCGGCGAGCGTGACATGGCACTCGCCGAAGCTCACGGCGAGTTCTTTTCCCGCCTGGGATTCGATCTGGCACCGTTGTCGAATCGCGAGATGGCGATCCGTGCCGTGCCGGCGATGCTGCCCAGCCTCGACGCCCCGGTGATGCTGCGCGAATTGCTTGACGATCTGGCCGAGCACGGTGCATCGCGTGCGCTCACCGAGCAGCGAGATGAAATCCTCGGCACCATGGCGTGCCACGGATCGGTGCGGGCCAATCGCACGCTGACACTGCCGGAAATGAATGCGCTGCTGCGGCAGATGGAAGAAACCGAGCGCTCCGGCCAATGCAATCACGGCCGCCCGACCTGGTATCAATTCTCCGTCAACGATCTCGACAAACTGTTCATGCGGGGGCGGTGATGCCGGCCGATTTGCCGCCGGCGATTTTTCTGCTGGGCCCCACCGCATCGGGGAAAACAGCGCTGGCGTTGGAATTGGTGGATCGATTCCCGGTGGAGATTATCAGCGTCGATTCCGCATTGGTTTATCGCGACATGAATGTCGGTACAGCCAAACCGGAGGCCGCGACGCTGAAGAAATATCCGCATCATCTGGTCGATTTGATCGATCCGACCGAAGCCTATTCGGCCGCGCGATTCTGCAGGGACGCAACGCAAGCGATGAACGCGATCCTCTCGCGCGGCAAAGTGCCATTGCTGGTCGGCGGCACCATGCTTTACGCCAAAGCCTTGCTCGAAGGGTTAAGTGAGTTGCCGGAAGCCGATGCGGAAGTCCGCGCGGAACTCGAAGCGCAGGCGGCGCGAATCGGCTGGCCCGAAATGCACGCCGAGCTCGCCAAGATCGATGCCGAAACCGCGCGGCGGCTGAAGCCCAACGATTCACAGCGCATCCAACGAGCGCTGGAAGTTTTTCAGCTGACAGGGGTTCCGATGTCTACATTGCAGACGCGCGCGCCAATCGCTTCGGCATTTCCCTGGCGCACATTGCAGATTGGTTTGATGCCAGGCGATCGCGGCGTGCTGCATCAGCGCATTGCCACTCGCTTTGACACCATGCTGGAGGGCGGGCTGGTTGATGAGGTGGTGTCACTGCGCGAGCGCTACCGTTTGACGCCGGATTTGCCGTCGATGCGCTGCGTCGGGTATCGGCAGGCGTGGCAATTCATCGATGGCGACATTGATCGAACTGCGCTACGGGAGACCGGCATCGCCGCGACGCGACAACTCGCCAAGCGTCAGATGACCTGGCTGCGTAGTATGAATAAAGTCGAAACGCTGGATTGCCTCGCAAAGGATCTGAGTGCAACCGCGATGGACCGTTGCAATCGCTTCCTGAAGCAATCGGTGGCGGATTCGTAGCTCCGCCACCGGTGATGGTGTCAGTCGCCGTGATACTTGAACGAGAGTTTCATCTTGGCGCGGAACATCATGGCGCCATCCTTGCCGACCTTGACGTCGAGCTTGGAAACTTCGGCGACGCGAATGTCGCGCAACGTTTTTGATGCGCTCTTGACCGCGTTGCGTGCCGCATCGGCCCATGAATCGCTGCTGGTGCCCACCAGCTCGATGACTTTATAAACCGACGAACCTTTTTCCTTCTTGGCCATGTTGTCCTCCTAAGCATTGCTGTTATTCGGACAATCAAATCTACGCCTGCACTATTGAACTGGCAAGCACACGTCACGATTTCGCTTTGACCTCGGCATCGAGCGCGCCTTTGTGCAGTTGCACACGGATCGCGTCGCCCGGAGATAGCTGTGACGAATCGCGCAGGACGGCGCCGTTGTACTCGACGATGCTGTAACCGCGCTCCAGTACTCTTGCCGGATTGAGCAGCGCCATCGCGTTGCGATGGGTGTCGGTCCGCGAACGCAGCTGGTCGATGCGCTGTCGTGCAATTTGCGCGAGCGCCGTGCGGCGCTGACCGATTGCTATCTTCAGGGAGTCAACATTGGGAAGCGCTGCCTGATGGCGCTGGCGTAGCAGGCTGATGGAGAAACGGGCCGACTCGACTTGCTGTTGCCATGCGTGGCGCGCCCGTGTCCGCGCCAATGCCAGGCGATCACGCTCACGCGCCAGCCGATCTGCCGGTGAAATCAGGCCCCGCGCAGCATGGTCGAGGCGTTGTTGCGCGTTGTTCAGCGCTCTTTGCAGCGATCGGGCCAGCTTCATGCGCGTGGACGCGACCTGCATGCGCAATTCGTCGATGTCCGGCGAAAGTAATTCGGCCGCAGCGGTGGGCGTGGGTGCGCGCCGGTCGGCAACAAAGTCGCAGATGGTGAAGTCAGTTTCGTGGCCCACGCCCGATACCACCGGCACGCCGGTGTCGTCCTGGAATCGCTGAATGGCACGCGCGACCACCTCTTCGTTAAATGACCACAAGTCTTCAATGCTGCCGCCGCCACGGCAAACGATCAGAGCATCGATTCCGTCAGTGCCAAGACGAACTCGCGCCTGATCAATTGCGGCTGCAATTTCGCCTGCTGCTGCATTGCCTTGCACTGCGGTTGGATAAATGATGATTTCTATCATCGGCGCGCGTCGGCGCAATGTCGTCAGGACGTCGCGCAACGCGGCGGCTTTCAGTGAGGTGACGATGCCAAGCGTTTTCGGAAACTCCGGCAGCTCGCGTTTGCGTTCCTCATCGAACAAACCTTCTGCTGCGAGTTTGGCCTTGAGCCGTTCATACGCTTCAAAGAGCGCCCCCAGCCCCGCGCGTCGCATGGTTTCCACGCCGAGCTGGAATTCGCCACGTGGTTCATAGAGCGAGGGTAGCGCACGTACTTCAACCTGCATACCGTTTTCCGGCACAAATCCAACGGCCAACGCGCGCTGCCTGAACATGACGCAGCGCACCTGTGCCTGGGAGTCCTTAAGCGAAAAATACCAATGACCGCTGGCGGCTTTAACCACATTGGATAGCTCTCCCGAAACCCACAGCAATTCGAGATTGGCTTCGAGAAGATTGCGGGCTCGGCGATTCAACTCCGAAACTGGTATTACGGCAGCCTGCCGGCCCAGTATTGGCGCGGGGTTATCGAATAATGGACCATCTGAATGGGGCGGTTTAGCAGTGGGCATGGCTGATGTTATCACCCGTTTGTACGGGTCTCCGAGTGTAGGACGAGGTTGACAGAGCCTCACACCAACTCCCAAGGAAGGGTTGTCTAAGCTATTGAAAAATATAGGTAATGCAGAGCGGTCAAATTTTAAGCGCCGAAGAAAAAAGCGTTACAGTTTCATGACTTAGCGTGCATGACAAGATGCAACCCACAGAGTTATCCACAGGGATTGTGGATGAATTTTCCTGACCAAGTGGTCAACGTTAGGAAAACGCGCGTACTGTTAAGAAAACGTGCTTTCTAGATTCCAAATCGTTGGTTTCGGTCTTTCTTGCAGCTAGTTCGTTGCAATTTTCATGGTCGTCGCGAACAAAACATTACAAATGATTGTTGCCAATGACAAAACTTCGTGTGAACGAAACGCTCATAGTTGCGGCGCCACTTGTGAAGGCTGGTCGGCATAGGCTAAAGTGCGTGCACGGTTTTTTTGCCTCATTCAGGTTTTAGTTACGGAGTCCGATTTGCTCTCAATTATTCAAGCGGCCGGTTGGCCGATCTGGTTCATCATCCTGTGTTCGGTTATGTGTCTCGCCATCATCGGCGAGCGTTTCTGGACCTTGCGCCGCTCGGCGGTGCTGCCGCCCAACCTGTTTCAGGACACGGTTCAAGCCTATCGCGCGCAGGGCGTGTCGTCCGACCTGATCACCAAGCTTAACGAAAACTCGTTTCTCGGTCGTGTGTTCGCCTCCGGGCTTGCCAACGTGAAAAGCTCGCGCGATGTGATGAAGGAGTCAATGGAAGAAGCGGGTCGCGCCGTGCTGGTGGATATGGAGCGATTCCTCACTGGTTTGGGCACAATCGCTACCGTGGCACCTCTTCTGGGCTTGTTTGGTACCGTGATCGGCATGATCGAAATTTTTGGCGCGTCCGGATCGTCGGGGCAGAATCCGGCGCAACTGGCGCACGGTATTTCGGTGGCGCTTTACAACACCGCAGGGGGCATTGCAGTGGCGGTGCCGGCGCTGATTTTTTATCGCCACTTCCGCGGCAAGGTCGATGTGATGGTGGTGGATATGGAGCAGCAGGGCATTCGCCTGGTGGAAACGCTGCATGGTGAGCGCGAGTGAATTTCAAACGAGGCCGCACCCGCGAAGAGCCTGAGATCAATTTCATCCCGCTGATTGATCTGCTGCTGGTTATTCTGATCTTCCTGATGGTGACGACGACGTATTCCAAGTACGCCGAGTTGCAGATCAACCTGCCCGAAGCAACGGCGGAAAAGGCGCCGGAACGTCCGCAGGTGATCAATATCGGCGTCGATGCCAACGGCAAATACGCCATCAACAGCACTCCGGTGGTGTTTTCCAATGTCGATGGGTTTGCCAATACGCTGCGCGATGCCGCCTCGGCCGCCAGCATGAAGGATCCTGTCATCGCTATTGGTGCGGATGCCGGTGCAACCCATCAGGCGGTGGTGAATGTAATGGAAGCGGCAAGGTTGGCGGGTTACTCGAAGATTTCCTTTACCACCCAGGGCAAGTCCGCCAAGTAGCCGCGCGTTCGCCGGCCTTTCCTCAATGGAAGCATGGTTTCTGCGCGAATGGCAGCGCACCAGCCCCTGGCAAATCCTGCTGCGCCCCGTCTCCTGGGTTTTTGCGTTGCTGGCAGGAGTGCGGCGGTGGCTTTATCGATCGGGTTGGCTGGAGCGCGAACGCATCGATGTACCGGTCATTGTGGTCGGCAATATCACTGTTGGCGGAACCGGAAAAACACCGTTGGTTCTGGCGCTCGCGTCTTTGCTTGCGCGTGGTGGATATCATCCGGGCATCGTTACGCGAGGCTACCGGCGCGGCCGTCAGGCGGATGCCGAGCGATTCATCATTCATGTTGTACCCGCCAGCTCGGGAGAGCCGGCTAGCGATGAAGCAACCTTGCTGGCCAATCGCAGCGGGGTTCCGGTCTATGCGGGTGCCTATCGTCCCGATGTCGCGCGAATCTTGCTGAAGGCAAACGCTGGTGTTGATGTCATCATCAGCGACGATGGTTTGCAACACCATGCGTTGCAGCGTGATCTCGAAATTTGTGTGATCGACGGCGAGCGCGGATTGGGTAATGGCGCACTGCTGCCGGCCGGGCCGTTGCGCGAGCCGCGCTCGCGGCTGTTTGCGGTCGATGCCATCGTCGTGAATGGTGGCGATACGGGGGCTTTCCAGCTGCCGTCGGTACCGGTCTTCCAAATGGCGCTGGCAAATGAATTGTTCATTCCGGTGATGGGTGGCCGGGAGATGTCGACAACTGAGTGGAACACGAAGTTTGCCGGGAAAAAAATCGTTGCCGTCGCCGGTACGGGCAATCCAGCGCGGTTCTTTACTCACATAAAGACGCTGGGTGTTGATGCCGGTGAAACGCGGGCATTCCCGGATCACTATCCGTTCACTGCTGGCGACTTTGCCGCGATGACTGCTGATGTGATCCTGATGACGGAAAAGGACGCGGTAAAATGCAGGGTGTTTGCGGATGACCGCATGTGGTTTATGCGGGTCGATGCCGTACTGCCCGATGCGTTTGGCCAACTGGTGCTGACGCGATTGTCCCGATTAAAGGTGTGACCATGTCGCTGGATCCGAAACTGCTGGAAATTCTCGTCTGCCCTGTGACCAAGGGGCCGCTAGTGATGTCCGCGGACAAGAGCGAGCTGATTTCCCATTCTGCTCGACTGGCGTATCCGATCCGCGATGGCATCCCGGTGATGCTGGCGGACGAGGCGCGTGAACTCAAGGCCGAAGAAGTTCGCGGCTGAACCAGATGGCGGTCGCATTCACGGCGGTGATCCCTGCCCGCTTTGCCTCGACGCGATTGCCGGGTAAGCCGCTGGCCGATATTGCGGGCAAGCCCATGGTCGTGCGGGTCGGCGAGCAGGCGGCGAAGAGCGGCGCCGCGCGTGTGGTTATTGCCACCGATCACGAGGATGTGCGGCAGGCCGCATCGCGATTCGGTATGGCAGCGTTGATGACTCGCGTCGATCACGCGACCGGTACGGATCGGTTGGCCGAGGTTATCGACCAACTCGGGATGGCCGACGGAGACATCGTGGTCAATGTACAGGGAGATGAGCCGCTGATTGATCCCGCGTTGATCGCTGTCGTGGCGGAGATGCTGGCCGCGAGACCGGAGGCCGCTATTGCCACGGCGGCGCATGAAATCCATGATGCTGCCGAGTTCTTCAATCCCAATGTGGTTAAGGTGGTGAGCGATGCCAATGGCCTGGCGCAGTACTTCAGCCGCGCGCCGATCCCTTTTGCACGTGATGCCTTTGCCCAGACACGCGACAAACTACCACCCGGATTTCCAGCGAAACGGCACATTGGCATTTACGCCTATCGGGTGGCATTTCTTCGCCGCTATGCCACGTTGACGCAGGCACCCACCGAGCAGTTCGAGTCACTGGAGCAGCTGCGTGCCATGCACCACGGTTTCCGTATCGCGGTGGTCGATTGGCGGGGCGCACTGGCGCCTGGGGTCGATACCGCGGAAGACTTGGAGAAAGTGCGCACACTGTTCAGTTGAGCGGCAACAACTTGCGTGGCGGCACGTGGCTGCCCGTGGCATGGGAGATTTACCGGTAAAATGCCGCATTCCTAAAATTATCTCGGGGAGAGCCGACAATGCGGTTGATATTGCTGGGCGGACCAGGTGCAGGCAAGGGCACCCAAGCCACATTCATCAAGGAAAAGTTCGGCATCCCGCAGATTTCCACCGGCGACATGCTGCGCGCGCATGTCAAGAATGGCACCGCGCTGGGCGTCGCTGCGAAGAAGATCATGGATTCCGGCGCTCTGGTGTCGGACGAGATCATCATCGGCATGGTCAAAGTGCGAATCGCCGAGGCCGATTGTGCCAAGGGCTTTCTGTTCGACGGATTCCCGCGCACCATACCGCAGGCCGATGCGATGAAGAACGCCGGCATCAAGATCGATTACGTGGTTGAAATTGCGGTCGACGACAGCGAGATCATCGAGCGTATGTCGGGCCGTCGTTCGCACCTGCCATCGGGACGGACTTATCACGTCAAGTTCAATCCACCGAAGGTCGCCGGCAAGGATGATGTGACCGGCGAGGATCTAGTGCAGCGCGAGGATGACAAGGAAGAAACGGTCAAGAAACGCCTCGACGTGTATCACGCACAGACAGAACCGTTGATCGGCTACTACTCCAACTGGTCAAAGAGTGGCGAGGCGCTCGCGCCCAAATATGTGACCATTGCCGGCGTTGGCAAGATGGAAGAGATTCGCGACAAGATTTTCGCCGCACTCGCCTGAAGGGGCTGACATGACCGCGCGCAACGCTTTCTACGCACAGTCCGGCGGTGTTACGGCCGTCATCAATGTTTCCGGCCAGGCGGTCATCGAGACCGCGCGCAAGTATCCAAAGAAAATCGGCAAGGTGTTTGCCGGTCGCAACGGCATCATCGGTGCGCTGACCGAAGATCTGATCGACACCTCGAAAGAGCCGCTGGCGAATATCAAGGCGCTCGGCCATACGCCTGCGGGCGCTTTCGGATCGTGCCGCTACAAATTGAAGTCGCTGGAACAGAATCGCCGCGAATACGAGCGTTTGATCGAAGTGTTCAAGGCGCACGATATCGGCTATTTCTTTTACAACGGCGGCGGTGACTCGGCCGACACCTGCCTGAAGATTTCGCAACTGTCCGAGTCGATGGGCTATCCGTTGACCGCGGTGCATGTGCCGAAAACGGTGGACAACGATTTGCCGATCACCGACTGCTCACCGGGCTTCGGTTCGGTGGCGAAGTACGTGGCGGTGTCGATGCGCGAGGCGGGATTGGACGTCGCATCCATGGCCAAGACCTCGACCAAAGTTTTTGTGCTGGAAGTGATGGGGCGCCATGCGGGCTGGATCACCGCGGCTTGCGGTTTGGCGGCGGAGAAAGCGGGGGATGCGCCGCAAGTGTTGCTGTTTCCGGAAATCGTGTTTGATCCGCAGAAATTTCTGGCGAAAGTGGATGAGTCGGTGCGCAAGCACGGCTTCTGCGCAATCGGCG
>JAEUNB010000165.1 GCA_016790625.1 Betaproteobacteria bacterium
AAGGAAGAGTGGCCGCTGGTGATCGAGCGCATCCGCCGGTTGGGACTCTCCGCAACCGAACTGCTGACCTCCGCACAAACTTCTGCCGGAGGTGCCGCATGAGCGACACCATGAACAACGCCGTCAATACGCCCCCCGTAGTCAGCGCACGCGGCCTGACCAAACGCTACGGCAAGACCACCGCCGTTGACAACATCGCATTTGAAATTCCCCCCGGCCGCATCATTGGGCTGATCGGCCCCAACGGTTCCGGCAAGACCACCACGCTGAAAGCGATGCTGGGACTGGTACCGTTCGAAGGCGAGATGAAAGTGCTGGGCAAGGATCCACGCACCGAACGAGAGGCGCTGATGCGCGAAGTCTGCTTTATCGCCGACGTTGCCGTGCTACCGCGCTGGTTGCGTGTTTCCGAGGCGATCGATTTTGTCGCCGGTGTGCATCCGAAATTCGATCGCACAAAAGCCGAACGCTACATCGCCAATACCAAGCTGAAACCTTCGATGAAAGTGAAGGAAATGTCGAAGGGCATGATCGTGCAACTGCATCTGGCGCTGGTGATGGCGATCGACGCCAAGCTGCTGGTGCTGGATGAGCCCACGCTCGGCCTCGACATCCTCTACCGCAAGCAGTTCTATCAGAACCTGCTGGAAGATTATTTCGACGAGCAGAAAACCATCATCGTCACCACGCACCAGGTGGAAGAGATCGAGCACATTCTTTCCGACCTCATGTTTATCCGTGACGGGAAAATCACTCTTTCCGCGACGATGGATGAAATCGGCGAACGCTTTATCGAAGTGATGGTGGCACCGGACAAGGTCGAAGCGGCAAAAGCGCTGAAGCCGATCGACGAGCGGCAGGTATTCGGCAAATCGGTATTCCTGTTCGACGGTGTCCCGCGCGGGCAAGTCGCCGCGCTGGGCGAAACCCGCAGCCCCGGCATTGCCGATCTCTTCGTCGCCACGATGAAAGGAACCTACGCATGAACACGATGAAGTGGCTGATCAAGCGCGAATTCTGGGAACACAAGGGCGGATTCTTCTGGGCGCCGATGATTGTCGGTGCATTGATTTCCGCTCTGATCGCATTGCCCGCGTTTTATTTCGCAGCCAAGGGTGATGACGTACAGGTCCGCATCAATGGCGAAATTCGTTCCGGCGGAGAAGCGGTAAAACAGTTCTCCCAGAGAATGACTCCCGAACAAATGACACTGGTCACCGATGCGGCAGCCAGCAGCTACATGGGCTTTGCCGGGCCGCTGGCGGGTTTGCTCGGCTTCGTGCTGTTCTTTTTCTGCCTGAACGCGCTGTTCGACGAACGCAAGGACCGCAGCGTGCTGTTCTGGAAATCGCTGCCGGTCAGCGATACCGAAACCGTGCTGTCGAAAGTCGCTATGGCGCTCGCCGCCGCGCCGCTCGTCACGCTGGCATGCGCGATTGCCTCGGCCTTGTTCTCGGTGCTCGCCGTGACGCTGGCCGCCTCGATGGTCGGTGTCGGCAGCCTGTCCGCCCTGCTTACCACGCCAGCGCTCTACTATTCGCCTCTGCTAGTGGCGGCGATGCTGCCAGTTTTTGCCGTATGGGCTCTGCCGGCGGTGGGTTGGTTGCTGATGGTTGGCGCGTGGGCAAAAAGCAAGCCTTTCGTCTGGGCGGTCGGCGTACCGGTGCTGGTCGGTGGACTGATTGCGTGGCTCAACAAAATGTTCGCGCTGGGCTGGGACACCAGCTGGTTCTGGAAGAACATCGTTGGCCGGATATTGCTCAGCATCGTGCCCGGCTCATGGTTTGGTCTGAATACCCTCGACGGAAGCTACCAAGTCGGTATCCGCCAAACCCAAGTCAGCATGCTGCTGGATAAATCCTGGCAGCAATTCGTAAACCCGAACATCTGGATCGGCGCCATCGCCGGCTGCGCGATGATTTACGTCGCGATTCGCCTGCGCCGCTGGCGCGATGAAGGCTAACGATCTGTCTGTTGGAAAAAACGAAGGGGCCTCACGGCCCCTTTTGTATTTCAGCCAGAGCAGCGATCTACTTCAGCCTAACTTCACTCATCCGGCTTCCCCGTAAGCGCACGCCACGCGATGACCAGCGCACCAACACTAATCACCGCAATCATCACAATCGAAAACAGAAAGAAGCCGGGATTATCGGCAAAGGTCACAAAAGCATCGCGGCCTTTGCCACCGGCATTGATCACGCCACGGCTGACGGACCTGCCGATGTAACCCAGCCCGATCACGCCAAGCACCGCTAGCATCACCGCCTTTATCTTGTTCAAACAAATCTCCGTGTCATCAACATTGCCGCTCAGCGATCCCGGTCAGCCTCGATCAGCATAATCTGGTTGATGCCGCGCCGCACATCAATGCACGCCTGATCCGATCCCCAGATGTGCAGCCAGATAAACCACGCCGCCACCAGCATCATCAGGATAAACCCCACTGCCGACCAAGGGCGCGGCAGGAGCAGCGCACCGAACGCAAACAGCGCAAACGCCACCGCGTTG
>JAEUNB010000279.1 GCA_016790625.1 Betaproteobacteria bacterium
GTGCGGAGGTCAGCAGTTCGGTTGCGGAGAGTCCCAGCCGGCGGATGCGCTCGATCACCAGCGGCCACTCTTCCTTCATGAAGCGCTCGCGTTCGCTGGCCAGCAATTTGTCGCGCGCGCCATCCATCATGTACATGCCCAGTCCCCGTTTCTTTTCCACCAACGCTTCATCGGCCAGTTCCTGATAGGCGCGCGACACGGTGATGGGATTCAATTGATATTCCGCCGCGATCTGCCGCACCGAGGGCAGGGCATCGCCCGGCTTCAGCAGGCCGTCGAGCATCATTTCCACCACGCGGCTCTTCAGCTGCCGGTAGATGGGGGAGTTGTCGTGCCAGTCGCCGCTCATGATTGCGGCTCCGTTTGCCGCGGGCTTTTCGCTCGTTGCGAGGTATCGATCAACATGGTTTTCTCGATGAGGTTGAAGGTAGTTTGTTTAGTGTTGTAGTTAACTATAACAGTAAAACTCAAGATTTCCAAGCCAGAATGAAGAATGCCGGTTTCCTTGTAAATCAAATAGATAGGGATCAGGCACAGGGTTGCTTGCGTGTGAGCGGGAGAAACAGCGCAGTTCAAATATAGTGTCGGCCGGGGCGTGGCCTGTGTTTTCGAACGGTCTGCCTTTCCCGTTTTTCAAGTGCTTTCACACTCATGCTGCAACCCGGCGACGACCGCAAAATATTTCCCAATCTGGCGCAGGCCATCGGTCTGCTGGTCGCGCTTTTCGCCATCTCGCTATTGCTGGGTGCGGCCTACCACGACTTCGTTGAACCGTTCCAGGCCGGGGACCCGCTGGCAAGCGGCGCGGTCTCACTGCTCGCTGCGGCGCTGCTCCTGTCCTTCGTGACGCGCTACAAACGCTTGTCATTTGCGCGCCTGCTTCACGACAGCGCGTCATCTCAGGGTGCGGTGCTGGTGCTGCTGACCTTGCCAGTCACGCTGCTGTTCTTCGGCGCGATGATCTTGCTGGATGACGTGGCGGTGCTGGTCAACTACGTGTTTCCGATGTCGCAAAGCGATATCGATATGTTCCAGCGGCTGATGTCGGGTGGCGCGGCGAGTTTTATCGCCATATGCATCATTGCGCCCGTGACGGAGGAAATGCTGTTCCGCGGCATTTTCCTGCGCAGCTTTTTGCATCAGTATTCGCCGCGTCAGGCGATCGTCTTTTCCAGCGCGCTGTTTGCAGTTGCGCACCTGAATCTTTATCAGGCGGTGCCGGCATTTTTCGTTGGATTGATCATCGGCTGGATCTACTGGCGCGTGCAGTCGCTGTGGCCGTGCATCATTGCGCACATGGCTTATAACGTGGGCGGCTACGTCGTCGGCCTGATTGTGGGGGACACCAGCACCTCGACCGGGCCGGAGTTTGCGCCGCTGCCGCTGCAGATACTCGGCGTGATTTGCACCGCAATCGGCGCCAATCTATTGTGGAAGTTGCTCGGTCCTCGCCCCGCTGGCACCGAGGCGCCGGCCGAGTAGCCAGGAAACGAAAGTCGCCATTCGGCGCGGCGTTCAGGCCGAAAATGCCCGGAACGCCGCGCCAGTGCTTGAGTTTTGTCGCTGTTCGCTAGGCTCTCACCCACTCCATAAACCAGTTGTCGTCCCAGGTCTTGCCGCCATCGCGCGAGACCGATTGATACCAGCGGCAGGAATTGGCGGTGATGCGGTCCCACACGCCGCGATACTTCACCGGCTTGCCGTCTTCCATTTCATCGGCGATGAAAATGCCGGCGCCGTTTTCAAAACTGCCGGTCATCGGCGGCGGTGTCAGTACACCGGATTTGCCATTGACCCAGTAATCGCACCACTGTTTTTTTTCCACATCGAGCAAACGCAGCCCCATGCCGGAAAAATCGCGCGACGGGATGCGCAGTTCCTCCACGCTGCAGATGCCACCGAGGATGGTCCAGCAGGTGGCTTCGCCCTTGAATTCGTCCCACTCCTTTCCCTTCAGCCGGCGGTGGCTGATCTTCCAGTTACCAGCCAGGAAATTGAAGTCGCCCGGTTTGCCGGGTGTTGGTTTTGCGGTGGCGCTCGTTGCAGGTGCGGCAGCCGATGCATCGAGCGCGAGCTGGCTCATCGCCAGCGCGGCGGCGGATTGAATTACCGCGCGGCGCGCGGGGTCTGCCGGGCGGGTGTCTGCTGTGCGATTGACGGTTTCGTTGCTCATGTTTTCTCCTGCGTGGTTGGAATTTGTTGTTTGACTGGACTTTAGGTCCGTGGCGCAAGAAAGGGCAGTGGCTGAAATGACAATGTCTGGTAATATTTGGCCAATATGAAGTTGGTCAAAGCAAAGCCCGTCAAAGCCAAAGCGCCCGGTTTGGTAGCGATCGTCGCCTATGACGATTTGCGCACCTTCGAGTACGCCATCGCGGCCGAGATATTCGCGCTGGTGCGGCCCACGCTTGGGGTGAAGTGGTACGACACCATCGTCGTGTCACCGGATCGCGGGCGGTTAAAGGGCATCGGTGGCGTCGAGATTGCGGTCAATGCGCCGTTCGAACGGATCGCCGAAGCACAAACCGTGGTGCTGCCGGGTTGGCGCGATGTGTCGAATCCGCCGCCGAAGAAGCTGCTCGACGCGATTCGCGCTGCTGCCGATCGTGGCGCGCGGCTGGTATCGATCTGCTCTGGCGCTTTCGTGC
>JAEUNB010000183.1 GCA_016790625.1 Betaproteobacteria bacterium
AAAATGACTCGTGGCGCGGTAGCGATTGTGCGGGAAAACCCACGCGGGCCTTGAACCATTCACGCCAAGGCTGGCTTGGCGTGGCAGGCACGTCAAAGAATGAAATGCCGGCCATCGCCGTGTCAAACACCTCGGTTGCACGGCGCGCCAAGTCGTCGAACGAACCCTCGGGAAGCGTGTCCAGGATTTCGAGGCGCTCCAGGGATTCGCGCGATTGCGGCAGGATCAGGTCGCGGGCGTTCATGCTTGCGGAATGGCCAGTGTTGCAGGAATGAGGCAATAGTCGATTTTATCTTCCGCCGCCGCAAACTGCTCCGCGAGCCGACCGGCGTGGGGCCAGCTAGCGCAGAATCGCTGTTACCGGGGCGTGGTCGGACGGACGCTCAAGCTTGCGCGGCTCCAAGTCGATCGCTGCACTGTCACAGCGCGTCGCGGTCGATTCTGTCAGCAGGATGTGATCGATACGCAGGCCGAGATTTCGCTTGAATCCATTCATCCGATAGTCCCACCAGGTGAAGCTCTTGGGCGGCTGCTCAAACAGCCGAAAACTGTCCTTCAAGCCAAGCTTGAAGAGCCGCTTCATGGCAGCGCGCTCCGGTTCGGAACACAGAATCTGGCCCTCCCATGCCTGCGGATCGTGCACGTCGCGATCCTCGGGTGCCACGTTGTAATCGCCAAGCAACGCGACGTCGCCGTAGTCCGCAATCTGCTGTTGCATATAGTTCGTCAGCGCATCGAACCACCTGAGTTTGTATTGGTACTTGTCCGAGCCGACTCGTTCGCCGTTCGGAACGTAAATGCAGATGATCCGCAATCCATTCTCGGTCGCCGCGATGACTCGCTTTTGATCGTCGACAAAACCGGGAATACCCTTGCTGATGTCCTCCGGACGGCTGCGGGAAAGAATGGCCACACCGTTGTACGTCTTCTGGCCATCGAATATCGCGTGGTAGCCCGCATCCTCTATTGCCGCCAGCGGGAACTTGGCATCCTCCAGCTTCAGCTCCTGCAGGCAAAGCGCATCGGGCTGCTGAGTGCGAAGCCAGTCCTGCACATGCGGTAGGCGCACATTGAGCGAATTGACATTCCAGCTCGCGATTTTCATCGCGATTCAGCTGTTGCGCATGCCCAGTTCAACGAGGCGTCGCCGCTGCTTTGGAAGCATCCTGCGCCGCCGCGGGCGCGGGGGGTTGCGACCGGAGATTAGGATTTGTGCGGGGATATCCTGCAGCCGTAAGCGCTTCCTGCCACTCGGATTCGGCGAAGCCTCGCAAAATGCGCGCACCTACAATCAGCACCGGCACGTCCAGCGCGCCAGTTGCGGCTTTGAGGGCATCCAGCGCGCCTGGGTCCTTGTCTGGATTCTTGTCGGTAAAAGGCACTCCTCGCGTGCTTAGCAGCGCTCGCGCCTTGTCACAGCCGGAGCCGCAAAAATTGGCATAAAGCGTCACCGGGTTGCGTTCGATCGCAACCTTTACCGAATAGGGAATGTCATCAACACCGGGGCCGGAATCGAGCGATTTTTTTTGTTCGACGTTTTTCGCATCCTTGGGTGGCGGCTGGTCGGAATAGGTGATCTTGCCGTCCTTGTCGACCCACTTGTACAACTGCTGGGCATGGCTTGACGTCAGCACCAGACCGGCCACCGCAAGCACGACTATCGGGAACACACGCATGGCTGACTCCTCTGATATTTATCGGCAACTACTTCGGCGGGCATCGTCGCACCACCTTCAAGCTTCATCCCATTATGGCGCAACAGTGGCTCCATGTCCGGTTTGCGTCCGCGAAACGCGGTAAACGAGTCCATGGCGGGACGGCTGCCACCACGCCCCAGCACTTCGCGGCGGAATCGCTTGCCGGTCTCGGGATTTAGCACACCGGACTCCTCGAATGCCGCGTAGGCATCGGCGGATAGCACCTCGGCCCATTTGTAGCTGTAGTAGCCCGCAGCGTATCCGCCGCCGAAAATATGTCCGAATGAATGAGCCATGCGGGTAAATGGCGGATAACGAACCACTGCCACTGCTTCACGCACCTGGTTGATCAACTGCTGCACATCGGCGGCCGGGTCAAACTCCGCGTGAAGCCGCATGTCGATCAGGCCGAACTCCAGCTGGCGCACAAAACCCATGCCGGCTTGAAAGTTCTTTGCGGCGATCATTTTGTCGAAGAGCTCCCTGGACAATGTTGCACCGGTATCGACGTGCCGGGTCATGTGTTTCAACACCTCCCACTCCCAACAGAAGTTCTCCATGAACTGGCTCGGCAGTTCGACCGCATCCCACTCGACGCCATTGATGCCCGACACGCCCAACGTATCAACCTCTGTCAGCAGCTGGTGCAGGCCATGACCAAACTCGTGAAACAAGGTGATCACGTCATCGTGGGTAAACAGCGCCGGCCGCTTTTTGCCACCCGTATCGACCGGTGCAGCGAAATTGCAAGTCAGAAAGGCGACCGGATGCTGAACCGCACCGTTCTTTCGGCGGCGGTTTATCGCATCATCCATCCATGCGCCGCCGCGCTTGCCATCCCGCGCGTAGAGGTCCAGATAAAACTGGCCGACCAGGGCGCCGCTCTCATTGCGCAAGTCATAGAAGCTGGCATCTGCATGCCAGATGGGCGCTTGCGCGCGCTGCACCTTGAGTCCATAAAGCGTCTCGATCACACGAAACAAACCGGCAAGCACCTGCGGCTCGGGGAAGTACTGCTTTACCTCGTTGTCGGAAAAGGCATAACGTTGCTGTCGCAGTCGTTCGCTGACATAGGCAACATCCCATGCCTCGACGTCAGCCATGTTCAACGCCGAGCGGGCGTACTCGATCAGTTCCTGCCAATCCCGTTGTGCGAACGGCTTGGAGCGTTCCCCCAGATCTTGCAGAAACCCGATAACCTCCGAGGGCGAGCTCGCCATTTTGGTGGCAAGTGATACCTCCGCGTAGTTGCCGAATCCAAGCAGTGCCGCCGTCTCGGCGCGCAACTCGAGTATCCGGCGGATGTTGCTGCTGTTATCCCATTTGCTATTCGCACCAAGATCCGAGGCTCGCGTCGCATAGGCGCGATACATCCGTTCGCGCAAGGGCCGGTAAGCGGCGTACTGCATTACCGGCAGGTAACAAGGAGCATGCAATGTAAGCTTCCATCCCTCGCGGCCATCCTTGCGCGCTGCTTCGCGGGCTGCGGAAATCGTGTCTTCAGGCAGGCCGGCAAGTTCGTCGGGGTTTTCAATGAAGTCGGCATAGCCATTGGTCGCATCCAGCAGGTTGTCGTTGAATGATGACATCAGGGTCGAGAGCTCTTCCTGCACTTCCGCGTAACGCGCCTTGCGATCATCCGGCAACTCGGCACCGCCTAAACGAAAATCGCGTAGCTTGTTCTCAATCGACTGCTTTTCGGCATCACTTAGCACATCAAATTGACTGGATGTACGCAACGCCTTGTACCTGGCAAACAAGCGCTCATCCTGCGACAGCTCGGTCCAGAATTGGGTCACCAGGGGCAATGCACCGTTGTAGGCTTCGCGCAATGCCGGCGAATTGACCACCGCATTGAGATGTCCCACCACACTCCAGGCCCGTGCCAGTTGCTCGGTCGCGTCATCCAGTGGTGTAACGAAATTGTCCCAGGTAGGGGCTTCCGGGCTTTGCGCGAGCTGGGCGACAGTATCGCGACAGCGGGCCACCAGATATTCGACGGCAGGTTGCACATGATTCGGACTGACGCGGTCAAAAGCCGGCAATGCGGAGAAATCGAGCAGCGGATTATCTGCCGGGGCTGCGGTATGGGCTGTCATCGGTGTTTCGCGAGCATTGATAGTAAGCTCAAATTATACCGTCCACCCCATTGGGGCCCTGTCCGGCCGGCGGATCCCGTCTGCTCGATTCGGTCAGCGCAGCGGTCACTGCTGGAAGGCGGGGAACGAATTCGGTACACTGCAACCGGGAGGCTGTCATGCAGGGACTCGCTCGATTACAGCGCCGGTGCTGTTCGTCCTCGATTTGCGCTTGCAGTGCAGCGAAACGCCTGCCTGTGCGCTTCGCCCAGCCCTGACCACCGTTCCCATGCCCTCCGATACCCTAAGCCGCACCCTTGTACTAAGCGTGGTCGCGGTCGACCTGGTCGGCTACTCGCGCAAGTCGGTTGCCGAGCAGATGTCGCTCAAGGAGCAGTTCAACAACGTGCTGCTACAGGCGATAGGCGATATTTCGGTTGGCGACCGCATCATTCTCGATACCGGTGACGGTGTGGCCATCGGATTTCTCGGTGATCCGGAGGATGCACTCTACGTCGCCATGTTCATGCACGATGCGATCAATCGCGACAGCACCGGCAGCCCCTCCGGTGGCATGGACGGCAATGCCATCCGCATCGGCATCAATCTGGGGCCGGTCAAGCTGGCCACCGGCATTGGCGGCCACCCAAATATCATCGGTGATGGTATCAATGTTGCCGAGCGCATCATGCAGTTTGCCGAGCCTGGCCAGCTGACTGCATCCCGGCCACTGGTCGAGGTGATGACGCGGATGTCCGATCACTACGCCACGCTGTTTCAGTTTGCCGGCGCTCATACCGATAAGCAGGTCAGGTCGCACGATGTTTATCTGGTAGGTCGCTCCCCTGCCGCGTTCCGGCAGGCGCAGCGCGGTGTTCTCGAGCGCGCGGGAAAATCAGCAGTAGTGCCGGCACTCTCGCTCGCCACTACCAAAACGCCTGCACCAACAGCCGGCGTACATGGGGTCAAACAGGCGATCGGTGCCGTTCCTGCGCCCCCCCGCACGATGGCAGACACGCAGACCGGCCAGGCCACTGATGGCGGCAATGGCTTCGCCGATTTTCTGGAGGATCGTAACAAGGTCGCTACAACGGCGTTTCTTCTGGCGGTCGTTGCGGTGACGTTGGCCGCATTGCTGGTCTATCGAAAGATAACGGTGGCCAGGCCGGATGCATCCAGTTCAATCGTCGCAGCGGCGCCCGCCGCTGCTCCTGCCGAACCTTCCCCGGTTACAACTCCGCCTCCGGCTCCGGCAACAAGTGTGGCACCCACCCAGCCGCTGGAAAAGGCTGTCATGGCAAAGAGCGCAGCCGACATCGCACCGGCAAAACCGACGCCTGCCCCAAGTTCAATTGCCACACCTGTGATCACGGAAAAACCTGCCGCTGCGACCCCGACCGTGCCCCCGGCGAAAGAAGCAGCTCCAGCCAAGACCAGTCCGCCTGCGGCAACCATCGCGGCACCATCACCATCGACAGCGGCCAAGGATGCGAAGGCGACTGAGCGGCCTACCGCCAAAACCGAACCTGCCGCACCGCCTGTTGCACGGGACCGTCTACGAGAAACGCCGCCCGAAACGACTACCGCCCGCGATGCCGCGCGCAAACCATTGCCGAAACCCGGCGAGCAGCGCGTGCTGCCGGGCGCAACCCCCGTCGCCCCGGCCTACCAGTCGCCCGAGCCGCCGCGCCAGGAGCCGGTAGCGCCGATTCCGCCCGCCGCCGCGCCTGTCGCGCCGCCGCCGGACACCACCCTGGAAGTGATTTCCAGATCGGCGCCGACGTTCCCCAAAGAGGCTGTGCGCCAAGGCATCACCAGCGGCACCGTCCGCGCGCGCGCGACCGTCGATGCCCGCGGCAATGTCGTGGGCGAGGTGGTTATTCTGGAAGCGCGTCCCCTGCAGGCATTTGGCCGCGAAGCCCGCGAAAGCATGAAAACCTGGAAGTTCAACCCCGGCGCCCCCAACCGTGTCTACGAAGTCGAAATCAGTTTCAAGCAATAACGACATGACCGAACCCCAACTCGAAGTCCTCGGGCGCTACAAAATTCTCCGCGTGGTCGGACGCGGCGCCATGGGCATCGTCTACGAGGCGATCGATCCGGACATTGATCGGGTGGTGGCGATTAAGACCATCAATTTGACACTGTCGCCGGAAGAAATGGCGCAGTACGAAGCGCGCTTCAAGCAGGAGATCAAGGCGGCCGGCCGGCTCAACCATCCGAACATCGTCACCATCTACGACGTCGGCAAGACCGACAACATGGCCTACATGGCGATGGAGTTCATCACCGGTTGCGAACTGAAAGACCTGCTCAAGGAAGGTCATGCGCTACCCGTCGATGTGGCGCTGGACATCGTTGCCCAGGCGGCGGAAGGCCTGGCGTTTGCGCACAGCCGTGACATCATCCACCGCGATGTCAAGCCGGCCAACATCATGCTGCTGGAAAACGAGGATGGCATCGTTGCCAAGATTACGGACTTTGGCATTGCACGCATGCCGGCCTCGGCGGTCAAGACCATGACCGGCATGGTGATGGGCTCGCCGCGCTATATGTCGCCGGAACAGGTGGTCGGCAAGCACTTGAGTGCGCGATCGGATATTTTTTCGCTCGGCGTCGTGTTGTACGAAGCGTT
>JAEUNB010000185.1 GCA_016790625.1 Betaproteobacteria bacterium
TTCGCCAGCATCAACGGCATCCCGGTCGATGCCGATGTTTCGCTGGGTCTGCTGCGTGGCGATGCCAACGCCAGCCGCACCGTCAACGCCGCCGACGTTGCGGTGGCGAAGTCGCGCGCCGGCCACGTCATCGACGACAACAGTGTGCGTTACGACATCAATGCCTCCGGCCTGATCACGGCCGCCGATATCGCGGCAATCAAGGCGCGCAGCGCAGCCAATGTCCCGTTCACACCGATCGTTGCCCCGGCGATTGCGAGTGTAGCGATCGAGCAAAGCGGCGTGCTGCTGAGCCAGGTGGGCGCCAGCCGGCAACTGGTGGCGAAGGTCACCGATGCGCTCGGCCGGCGACTCAATGTGCCGGTGACCTGGAGCTCCAGCCGGCCGGCCAATATCGCGGTTGATACCAACGGGCTGGCGACCGCGTCATCGCTGAGCGGCGTCACGCAGATTGTCGCCAGCGCCGGTGGGGTGAGCTCGGCACCGCTACTGGCGATGGCCACCGCGCCGGCAGCCGGGGCGATCCTGCTCGAGGATGAGCAGATCGTTGGCGATCCGGTTGAAACCAACGCCAGTGCTCCGCCCAGTGTCAGCAATACGTACAAGGTGACGCTGACCGGCGCACCGCCGGCGGTTGGCTCGCTGCTGATCAATACCGGATCGAAAATGGTGGCCGGGCGTGTGGTGCAGGTCGATGGCAGCAACCCTGCGGTGGTCACGCTGGGCCTGGTGACGTTGCGCGAAATGTTCCCGTCGCTGGACATCGAGGAAACGATGGACATGTCGCAGGCGCCTGTCGGTATTGCGAGCGACATCGCGGCGAGCTACGACGTCGCCCGCAGCGGCAACACCTTTACCTTCACGCCGAAAGCAGGTGCGATGCAGTCCGGCAATGCCAAGGCCGCCTCGTTGCCGGGCATCGGCGCCAAGATGACCGCCATCGCCGGCAGGAGCGCGGCCGGCCCCACCGGCACGCGCGCACTGCCGCCGTTTTCCTCCTGCGAAACCTCCTACACCGGCGGCGGTGGCGAAGGCGCGCCGCTGCCGATCGCGCTGAGCGCACCGCCGCTGTTCAGTGTCTCCGTCAGCCCGACGCTGGATTTCAGCTACAAGTTCACCGCGCCACAGGGTATCGAGCGTTTCATCGTCAACGCCGAGCCGACGATCAAGATCGAGGGTGGCATCAACATCTCGGCCGCGTTCGAAGGCAAGATCGAATGCAAGTCCGAATTGTTCGCTTTCCGCATCCCGGTGGGTGGACCGCTGGCGCTCATCATCGGCGGACTGGTGCCTGTCGGTGTCGGCATCGAGGCGGGCGGCAAGATGACCGTGGCCACCATGGGCATCGGCACCAAGGCGGAAGTGAAGGCCAAGGTCAAGGCGGGCATTGTCTGCCCCGGTGGGGGCTTCACTTGCAGTTTCGATAATGCGCTGACTGATTTCGACGTCAAGGTCACGCCGACAATTGATACGCCCTCCATCGGCGACATCCGGCTGGAGCCTTCGTTGTCGGCCTTCGGCTACCTGGAGGCGGCGGTCGGCAACCCGATCCTGAAATCGATTCGCTTCGATTTCATCAAGGTCAAGGCCGGCGCAGAGCTGGCCGGCAGTTTTGCGCTGAAGGAAAGCCAGCTCGCGGATGCGGCCTATCAATCGGATTACAAGCTTTCGCTGAAGGCCGGTGCCGGCGCCGGTGGGAACCTGAGCGGTGCGCTGACCTTGCTTGGCATGACGAGTGTGAGTGGAGCGGAGCTGTCGATTTCCACCGACCTCGCCAAGTCGCCCGCCGGCCTCGCGGCGGGTGCGCTGGTGGCGGACAAGTCGACCTTTACCGCCGGAGAAATCGTCAACTTCACGGTCAAACTTGATCCGGCCACGCTGGATTTTTTCCCGGTCGTGGGTCCTTACAACGTGAAGAAAGTCCAGCTGGTTCGAAAGGTGCTGGGTGTCGCCACCGTCGTCGATACCATCAATGCCAACCCGGGCGAGGATACGTTCAATTTCACCTATGTCGCCACCCATATCGGCAACGCGGGTGAGTTCTCGGCGTTCGTGGTGACCTGGCTGCTGCCGCTGGATTTGCTGGCGCTGGAGGTGGGGACTGCCAGCGTTGTGCTCAAGGACAGCCTTGCAACGGGGCGCCTTCACAGCTGTGCGCTAACGGCCAGCCGTGGCGTGAAGTGCTGGGGCAACAATGAATACGGACAATTGGGTGACGGCAGCAATGCGAGCAGGGCCAGCGCCGTCGATGTTGTCGGTCTCTCCACCGGCGTGGCAGCCGTTGCCGCCGGGGCCAACCATACATGCGCGCTGAAGACAGACGGCGGCATGATGTGCTGGGGCGCCAACGGTAGTGGTCAGCTCGGGGACAACACCAAGGTCAGCAGGAACAACCCGACCGATGTTGTCGGGCTGGCCAGCGGTGTTGCGGCGATTGCACCGGGCGCTGCCAGCTCCTGCGCCCTGACCACGGGCGGCGCGGTGAAGTGCTGGGGCAACAATAGCGGGGGCGAGCTGGGAGATGGCACCTACGTCAACCGCATCTTGCCCGGCAATGTCAGCGGACTTGCCAGCGGTGTCACGGCCATTGCGGCAGGCGCCGGTCACACGTGCGCCCTGATCGCGGGCGGCGGTGTGAAGTGCTGGGCGTACAGCCTTGGATTCGAAGGGCCGGCGCCGGATTTCAAGGATCAATTCCAGACAACGCCGGTTTTCGTCAGTGGCGTGTCGAGCGGAATAACGGCGATAGCAGCGAGCGCGAATGCCGCTCCGGCCTGTGCACTCACCACTGGCGGTGCGGTCAAATGCTGGAACCTGAATGGCCTGACGCCACCGCCTTCGTACAGTATCAATGGGCTGTCCGGCGGCGTGGCGGCGATCTCGGTCGGTGGAGAGCAACTCTGCGCGCTGACGACCGCCGGTGGACTCAAATGCGGCTCCGCCACCAATGCCACGGCGCCCGCCGATGTGATGGGACTAACGAGTGGCGTGATCGGAGTTTCCGCCGGCGGCTTTCACACTTGTGCGCGAATTGCCGGAGGCGGGGTGAAATGCTGGGGATACAACTTCGACGGCCAGATCGGCAATGGCACGAATACAGATAGCGCCGTGCCGGTCAGTGTCGTTGGCTTTCCGTAAGTTCAATAGTCAATCCGGACACTGCATAACGCAATTCGCACCAGCGACTGCGGGCGGCGCGTGCGGCCATCGTGCCGTCCGATGCTGTTAAAGTGGGTCGATGCGCAATATTTTCTTTGCCCTTGCCACTGCCTTCGCGCTGCTCGGTGTTGCCGGTGCTGCGGTGGGCACGGCGCGCGAAGCGCCACCCATCCTGCTCGCCAAGGTCCTCGACCCTTCGGTGGACCCAGCCCAATATCTGGTCAGCGAAAAATTCGACGGCGTGCGTGCGATCTGGGATGGCAAGACCTTGCGCTTTCGCAGCGGCAATGTGGTCAACGCGCCGGCGTGGTTTCTCGCCAAGCTGCCGAAGGAATCTCTGGATGGTGAGCTGTGGCTGGCACGCAGCAAATTCGAGGAACTCTCCGGCATCGTGCGCAAAGCAGAACCGATTGATGACGAGTGGAAGCAGATCAAGTACCTGATCTTCGAATTGCCAAATGGCGAGGGTGATTTCGCGGCGCGCGCCGAACGCATCCGCAACATCGTCAAGCGTGCGGCATGGCCGCAACTGATAGCGGTCGAACAATTCCGTGTCGCTGATCGTGCCGCGCTGAAACGCAAGCTCGACGAGGTGGTGAAGGCCGGTGGGGAAGGGCTGATGCTGCATCTGGCCGATGCGCCTTACATTACGGGACGCAGCGATGTGCTGCTGAAACTGAAGCCGCTGGACGACACTGAGGCGAAGGTGGTGGAGCACATTGCGGGCAAGGGAAAATATGCCGGCATGATGGGGGCGTTGCGGGTGGAAATGCCGGATGGAAAACGCTTCGTCATCGGCACCGGGTTTACCGATGAAGTACGCAGAAAGCCGCCCGCCATCGGTAGCACCATTACCTACACTCATCGTGGCCTGACCAAAAACGGTCTGCCGCGTTTTGCCAGCTACCTGCGTGTGAGGGAGTCGTTTTGATGCAGATTGCCATCCAGAATAGTCGCGTACGTTTCTCGCGTTTGACATGGCGGGCCGGTGCGTTCGCATTCTCTGCATTCGTCGTGTCCAGCGTCATTGCGCAAGCGCCGGCCGCCGCGCCAGCGCCCGCAGCGGTATCCGAAGCGCCGCTGCCGTATATCGACGCCGCGCGCGAATTGAGTGGCAGGAAGTTGCTTGATGCGTTGCGTGCCGGCGGCTACAACCTCTACATGCGCCATGCCGAGCAGATCCCGCCCAAAACCGATGCCTGCGAACCGATCAACCTGACGTCGCGCGGCGTGGAGCAGGCCAGGCGCGTCGGCGCGGCGATCCGCGAGCTGAAAATCCCCATCGGCGAAGTGCGTACCTCGGAACCATGCCGCAATGTCGATACCGCGAAAACGCTGGGCTTGGGCGAATATAAAGTCCGCAAAGAGCTGAATCCCGGCCTGGAATACGGCGCACCGCGCACAAACATGTTGATGGAAATGCCTGTTGCCGGCACCAATACCATCCTCGTCTCGCATGTTCACGGATCGAGAAACAAGGACGAATGGATGCACCTGGAACTGGGCGAGGTCATCGTCTACCAGCCCAATGGCAAAACGCCGACCGCGCCGGTGGCGCGCATTCGCGTTGAAGGCTGGGATGAATTGCTGAGGCTGGCGAAGTAGTTGATCGCCGCTCGGCGTCCTTCATTTTGCCGTTCGCCCTGAGCTCGTCGAAGGGCAGCATGGGCTGGGTATTGGGGATTCAGCCCATCTGGTGCTTCGACAGGCTCAGCACGAACGGCCTCTTATAGAGATAGATTGAAAAACTCCAGCACTGGTGCGGTGTTCAGGCAGAAAATGCCCCGAAAACCGCGCCAATGCTGGAGTTTCAATTTTATCTGCCGCTTATTCCGCCGCTTCCGCTTCGCGTTCCAGCAACTCCCGTTTACGCTCAACGCCCCAGCGATAACCTGATAAGCCTCCATCGCTGCGCACCACGCGATGACAGGGGATCGCCACCGCCAGCGCATTCGCCGCGCACGCCTGCGCCACGGCACGTACCGATTTCGGTGAACCGATACGTGCAGCGATATCGCTGTAGCTCGCCGTTTCGCCGACCGGAATATTACGCAGCGCCTGCCACACGCGTTGCTGAAATGCAGTGCCGCGCACATCGAGCGGCAGGTCGAGTCCAATCTTCGGTGCTTCGACAAAACCGACCACCGTCGCCACCAGCTTTTCAAATTCGCGATCGCCGCCGATCAGGTTTGCGCGGGGAAAACGATCCTGCAGGTCTCGCGCCAGTTGCCCTGCGTCATCGCCCATCAGGATCGCGCATACGCCGCGTCCACTCTGCGCCACCAGGATCGCACCCAGTGAACACTGGCCAATGGCGAAGCGGATATCGGTATTCGCACCGCCGGCACGAAAGTCTTTCGGTGTCATGCCCAGCATGCCGTCGGCTTGCTCGTAGAAGCGGCTGTTGGCGTTGAAGCCGGCGTCGTAGATCGCATTGGTCACGCTGCTGCCGTGTGTGAGTTCGTTGCGCACACGGGCAGCACGATGCGCGGTCGCATAGGCTTTTGGCGTTACGCCGGTGACGGATTTGAAAATGCGATGCAGGTGAAACGTGCTCATGCCGGCGCGTGCCGCCAATGAGTCCAGCGTGGGGATATCGTCTGAAGTTTCGATAAACCGGCACAGCTCCGCCACCACAGCGGCGCGGCGTGCGTCCAGCGAATCGCCATCGGGTTTGCAGCGCTTGCAGGGACGAAAGCCGGCTCGCTCCGCATCGGCTGCCGTGGCGTGAAAGGCGACATTCTCCGGCCGCGCCGTGCGTGCGCCGCAACTCGGCCGGCAATACACGCCGGTGGTTTTGACGGAATAGAAAAACGTCCCGTCCGCCGCCGCATCGCGTGCGGCCACGGCGGCCCAGCGCGGATCGCTCTCGGTTTCGGCCGCACACAAGGCACGGTTTTCAGTTTTGCTCGTCATGTTCATCTTGGTCCTGCCCGCTATGTTGAACGATGACGGCAGTTTATGCAGCCACAGCAAAGCAAACACTCCGCAGCTTGCTTTTGAATTCAGGCGAGGCTGGCGAGATGGTCGTGGAGATAAGCCTCCAGCTTGGCCAGATGCTGCTTGCCGCCTTCGATCGCGCCATACTTTTCCACCACCTCATCGCGCTCGGCCTGACTCGGGAACAACTGGCGAAGTTTGATCAGCGTGCCGCGTGCTGTTTCCAGCAGATCGATGCTGGCGATGAACCACACCCGCTGCCCGTCGCCGTGGTCGAACACCAGCCGCGAGTGCGGCGTGATTTCCGTGAACACGACGTGGTTGGGGAAGCGCGTACCGTCCGGCGCCACCATGTCGAACGTCCATGCGCCGCCGACGCGGAAATCCATCGTCACGTTTTCATTCGTGAAACCATCCGGCCCCCAATAACGATTCTGATGCTCCGGCACCGTCAGTGCCATCCACACCAGTTCGCGCTTGAAAGGGACTTCGCGTTCCAGCCGCACTTCGCGGTCTTTTTCATTATTTTCCATTGCGCTTTCCTTTGGCTTTGCTTTCCAGGGTATGCAGATAGTTTTCCAGCCGGTCCAGGCGTGCCTCCCAAACCTTGCGCTGTTCCTCTATCCATTCGGATGCGGTGTTCAGCGGTGCTTCCTCCAGCCGGCAGGGCCGCCACTGCGCGTTCCGGCTGCGGCTGATGAGCTCGGCCTTCTCCAGCATCTTCAGGTGCTTGGTCACGGCGGGCAGCGACATCTCCAGCGGCTCGGCCAATTCGCCCACCGTCGCTTCGCCTTTGCACAGCCGCGCCAGCATCGCGCGCCGCGCCGGGTGGGCGAGAGCGGTGAACACGGCATCGAGGTGAGAGTCTTGCTGCACGCTGTAATTAACCATTTGGTTAAATTAAGACTTAAACAACTTTGTGTCAAGTCTTTTGCGGCTGGAGAAGGCGGGAATGTGCCGGTCTCGGTTTGGACGAGTGTCCTTCATACCCCCCAAAATACCTCCAGCGATTGCTTTGGTAGAACAAAAGTCGGGGAGGTATGTCCAAAGTCGGTCGGGAGTAAACTAATCCAATGCGTCCTCAACTTCGCCGAATCTTGATGCTGTTCGTTGCAGGCATTGCCGCCTTGCAGATTGGCATTGTGTCTGCCGAAACAACGCGCATCTGCTGCGCGAATGGGGATTGCGATGTGACCATGCAATGCTATGTCGCCCCATGCACGAACCTGACGCCGCTGCCGTCCGAGGCGATGGCCCTCATCAGGCCCATTGAGTATCTGAGGTCGACTCTCCCAGCGGTGCGGACAGGGCAAATCCCGCAAGGCGTACCTGCCGATATCTGGAGGCCTCCCCGCTATTGATGTTGTCTCTATCAAGTTCAACTTTCCAACTTAGGAGAAACATCATGAAAT
>JAEUNB010000202.1 GCA_016790625.1 Betaproteobacteria bacterium
CACCCAACCATGCGCCGAAGAAGCCGCCGATCTGGTGCGACAACAGCGTGAGGCCGAACAGCGTACCGAGATAGCGCGTGCCGAACAGTTTGCCGACTACGCCTGCGGTGGGTGGCACGGTCGCGAGCCAGGTGAAGCCGAGGCCAGCAGCGAAAAGATAGAAAGTCCATTCGGTTTTCGGCGCCAGCAGGTAAAGAATGACCAACACCGAGCGCGACGCGTACATCCAGAACAGGATGTATTTGCTGCGGAATCGCGCCACGCCCCAGCCTGCGGCGAGGCTGCCGGCGATATTGGCAAGACCGATGATGCCCAGCGCCCAGCTGGCCACCTGCGCCGGCAATCCGCACAGCTGCACTTCGCCGGGAAGATGCGTGACGAGGAAGGCGATGTGGAAGCCGCAGGTGAAGAAGCCCGCGTGCAGCAGCAGGTAGCTTGGGTCCGCCATCGCCTGCTTGATCGCCGCGCGCAGGGTTTGCTCGGGCAAAGGGGTGGCCTGTGCCGCGCCGGAAGTAGCGGGAGCCGCGATTGGGCGGCGCAGTGCACGCGCCAGCGGCAGTGCGGCAAGTGTGATGATCGCCAGCGACCACATCGCGCCCATCCAGCCGAGCCCGCTGATCAATCGCTGAATCAGCGGCGCAAAGACGAATTGGCCAAACGAACCGCCGGCATTGATGATGCCGGATGCCATGCCGCGCCTCTCGGCTGGCAGGCGTTGCGCGGCGGCGCCGATCAATACCGAGAAACTACTGGCGCCCGAACCCATGGCAGAAAGAATGCCAAGCGTGAAAATCAATCCCCACGAACTCGACATTAACGGTGTCAGCGCGGTACCGACGGCGAGGATGACCAGACCACCTGCCAGCACACGGCCGGGGCCGTATTTGTCGGCGATGGCGCCGGTGATGGGTTGCACCGCGCCCCACATAAACTGACCGATCGCGAGTGCAAAGCTGATGGAGGCGATGCCGAGACCGGTGGTGGTGTTGAGTGGCGAGACGAACAAGCCCATCGACTGTCGCGCGCCCATGGTGATCATCAGCATCGCGGCGGCAACCAGCGTGATGGTCCAGTAGCTGGTGGCGCGTGAGGCGTTCGCAGATGATGTGTCGGTGGCGGTCATGTCAGTTCTCTTCGGGCAGGGCCGGTTTCAATTGGGAAAGCGCGCGATCCAGCTGCGCGTTCAAGTCGGCGGTGAAGTCGCGGCCGAGTTGTGTTTCCAGCGCCAATTGCGCATCGCACCAGACTTGTTGCGCCTGCTTCCGGAATCGATGGCCGGATGCGGTCAGCACCAGCAGGCGCCGGCGCGCATCGTCACCAGCGACTTCAGCCACCCAGCCTTGGTCCACCAGCGGCTTCAGGCTGCGGGTTAGCGTGGTGCGGTCCATCTCGAGCCGGTCGGCCAGCTGCAACAGCGTCTGCGGCTCGGTGGAGAGGTTCATCAGGACTGAGTACTGGGACAGCTTGAGGCCGATAGCGCGCAGGTGTTGCTCATAGAACGAGGTCATGCGGCGCGTGAGCTTGCGCAGCCGGCCGCCGGTGCAGGGCAGGGGGCCGCAGGAGACCGGTTCGAGCGGGTCACCTGTGGGCTGCACATCCGTCGACTTGGCCGAGGTCATGTGCGTGGCGGGGTCTGGGCCGGAAATATTATGTGCATATGCACATAATAGATTCTCTGGAGCCGCGAATCAAGTGCCACAGGTAGCAGGAAAGACGATGTTCGAGGCTTTTGGGATTTCCTTGACGAATCAAAGGCTTTACCGTATCTTCCGTCTCGCAGTCGCATCAAGCAGTTGGCATTAAGGTCGTGCTGAAGTCCCGCTCATTCGTGAGCCTGTCTCCTTGCCCCCCGTTTTCGCTACCTGATTGGCTGCCTTTCCTCCGGGGAGTTTCCCGGTTATTTTTTCCAAAGGAAAATTCATGAGCTCTACAGGTACCGTTAAATGGTTCAACGACGCTAAAGGTTTTGGTTTCATCACCCCCGATGGTGGTGGCGAAGATCTGTTCGCGCACTTCTCGGCGATCGAAGGCAATGGCTTCAAGTCGCTGAAAGAAAACCAGAAGGTTCAGTTCGAAGTAACGACTGGCCCCAAGGGCAAGCAAGCAACCGCGATCAAGCCGCTGTAATCAGGCTGTACGGTCAAGTAAAAACGGTGTCCCTAGTGACGCCGTTTTTCATTTTGGGATTTGATTCGATCAACGAATCAGCAGAGTTGCCAGACCCAGCAGCATGCCCATGCTGACGATATCGGTGGCGGTGGTGAGAAAGATGCTGGACGCGGTGGCAGGGTCGGCGCCATAACGCTTCAGCGTCAGCGGCACGATGGCGCCCGATACACCGCTGATCATGCAGGCACCGACCATGGCGAGGAATACAACAATCGACAGCACCAGCGCATGCGGCGAATGCTGGGCGGTGGCGGTGAAGTACATCGCTACACCGGCGACGATGCCGATGGGAGCACCGTTCAATGCGCCCAGCACACCTTCCTTCATGATCAGCGCGCGGCCATCACCCGGTTTGATTTCGCCCAGCGTGAGGCCGCGCAGCGTGACCGCCAACGCCTGGCAGCCGGTATTGCCTGATTGCCCGGCCAGCACCGGCAGGAATGCGGCGAGGATGACCAGCTTGTCGATGGTGCCTTGAAATAGCGCCACCACGCCGCCAGCGAGGAAGGCCGTCAGCAGATTCAATTGCAGCCAGGGATGGCGAAAACGAAAGCTCTTCCACATCGGTGTTGAAAGGCGCTCTTCCTTTTCCACACCGACCATGCTGCCGACCTGGGCGGTGATCTCGAAAGCCTCGGCTTCGAAGATGGTTTGCCCGCGCACCAGCCCCAGCAGCCTGCCACTTGCATCGCACACTGGATACACCGGATAGTGGCGATGCAGCGTCACGCGCATGGCGTCGGAAATGTCGAGCTCGGGCGTCAGGGTGAAGGCATCGCGCAGCATCACGTCGGACAGAGCAACGGAATTGTCGGCAAACAGCAGGTCGCGCATGGTCACGATGCCGAGCAATTTGCCTGCGGGATCGACGACGTAGCCGTAGGTGATAAACGCCGATTTGATCAGGGCGCGCAGTGCCTCGGTGGCTTCGCCTACGGTGGTCGCGGGTGGGAAGGTGGCGTAGGCCGGCTCCATCAGGCGGCCGATGGTACCTTCGGGAAAAGCTTGGTTGGTCTGCCACTGACGGCCAATGTCTGTCGAGGCAGCAGCGATGATCGACTGGCGTTTGGCGGTATCGAGCTCGGCGAGAATGTCCTGCGTGAATGCCGGATTCAATCGCGACAATGCTTCCACGGCCTCGCGGTCGGATTGCGATTCCAGCAATCGCGCTGCTTCCGATGCCGGGCGCGCCTGCAGGTCGTCGGCCAGTATCGTGTTGTCAACCGCCATCAATTTCTCCTCTTGATTCAACTCGTCGCGTCGTAAATTGCCTGCGTGAAGGGTATCCGATTCGTCATGCCAGCAGAAGGCAAGTTCCGCGTGATGCACAATATTTTATCGGGGCACCGCCCGGAAGCCCAGCATTGGTGGGGTTTCCCGGGCGTATGCCGTGGAGAGCCGCATGAATGCTTGCTCCCGGGCATATGCCCTGCAAAAAATCGCTTACGACGACTGATTGTGTATCAGCTCCTGCGAAACCAGCCGGCCGATCAGTACCGCCGGATACAGCGTGCCGATCACGGCGGCCAGCAGCGTGAAGGATTTCGCAAAGGGATGGATCGGCGTGATGTCGCCAAAGCCCAGCGTGGTGAGGGCGACGAAACTGAAATAGGACAGATGCGGCACGATCTGTTCGTAGCTGGCAGGCTGTCCCAGCATCAGGAAGGCTTGCGGAAACTGGCAGGCGATAAGGCGAAAAATCTGGCCAAACAGCAACCCCATCAGCAGGTAAACCGCAATCGCGCCGAGGATGCGATGCAGGTTGATGCGTCCCGGCGCGAATACGCGCCGCAGGCCCAGCAGTGTCAGCAGCAGGAAATTGACGGCGGCAAAGCTCGCATCCCAGGTGCGCAACTGCAACTCGGGATTGAGGATGATGGCAATGCGGATGGCGATGCTGATGATGCCGGTGGCAACGAATACATCGGTCAGCCACAGGTCGCCCCAGATCGCGAGAGCACCCAGCACCAGCACGGCGGAGAACACTAGATCGGACCAGGCGTGGCTGCCGCCATAGAGTTCCGCCAGCGGTGCCAGCAGGAACACGTCGATCAGGATCAGCACCACCAGCATGGTCAGCGCGCGATCGGCCAGCGAGGCTGGCACCACGCGCTTGGAGGGTCTCAGCAGCGGGCGGGCCGGCGCGTTCACACGGATCGAAGCGGCAACAGCTTCACGACTTGGCGCCCCACGAGTCCTTCAGCGTCACGGCGCGATTGAACACCGGTACGCCCGGCTTGCTATCGACGCGATCGGCAACGAAGTAGCCGTGCCGTTCGAACTGGAAACGGTCTTCGGGCTTCGCATCCTTCAGCGAAGGCTCCAGATAGGCGGTGATGACTTTGCGCGCGTCGGGATTGAGGTCGTCCAGATAGTTGCCCGATTCGCGTCCTGGATAGGCGGCCTTGAACAGGCGGTCGTACAAGCGCACTTCCGCAGCGAAAGCACCCTTGGCGCACAGCCAGTGGATATTGCCCTTGACCTTGTAGGTGTCGCTGCCCGGCGTGCCGGACTTGCTGTCGGGAAAATATTCGGCGAGCACCTTGGTGACATTGCCGTCGGCATCCTTCTCACAACCGGTGCATTGGATGACGAAACCGTAGCGCAGCCGCACCTTGTTGCCGGGGAACAGGCGGAAAAAACCTTTCACAGGATTTTCCTGAAAGTCCTCGCGCTCAATCCACAATTCGCCGGAGAACGGCACCGCACGCTTGCCCAGCTCCGGCTTCTGCGGGTGATTGGGCGCGAACGCCTCCTCCGACTGGCCAACGGGGTAATTGGTAATCACCAGTTTCACCGGATCGAGTACCGCGACGCGGCGCGGCGTAATGTCGTTGAGGTGCTCGCGCATGCAATCTTCCAGCACGCTGTAGTCGATCCAGCCTGCGGCCTTGCTCACGCCAGCACGTTCGGCGAACAGACGGAAACCCTCCGGCGTGTAGCCACGGCGGCGCGCGCCGGCCAGCGTGGGCATGCGCGGGTCGTCCCAGCCATCGACATGCTTTTCGGTAACGAGCTGATTCAGGTAACGCTTGCTCATCACCACGTAGGTCAGGTTCAGGCGCGAAAACTCGTACTGCTTGGGGAGCGGATCGGCGAAGTAGCCGGCGTCACGCACATGCTCGAGCAGCCAGTCGTAAAACGGCCGTTGATCTTCGAATTCCAGCGTGCAGATCGAGTGCGTGATCTGCTCCAGCGCATCTTCCAGCGGATGCGCATAGGTGTACATCGGGTATAGGCACCACTTGTCGCCGGTCCGATGATGATGGCCGCGCTTGATGCGATACAGCACCGGGTCGCGCAGGTTGATGTTGGGCGAGGCCATGTCGATTTTCGCGCGCAACACATGGCTGCCATCGGCGTGCTTGCCATCGCGCATTTCGCGGAACAGCGCAAGATTTTCGGCGATGGTCCGGCTGCGGTGCGGCGAATCGCGACCCGGTTCCGTTAGTGTGCCGCGATATTCGCGAATCTCATCCGCGGACAGGCTGTCGACATAGGCTTCGCCTTTTTCGATCAGCGTTTCGGCGAACTGGTACATCCAGTCAAAATAGTCGGAGGCGAAGTAGAGATTGTTCTCGCCGTCTTTCTGATAGTCGAAGCCCAGCCAGTGCACGGAGTCGAGAATCGAATCGACGTATTCCTGCTCTTCCTTCTCCGGGTTGGTGTCATCAAAACGCAAATGACAGCGGCCACCATAGTCCGCAGCCAAGCCGAAATTCAGGCAGATCGATTTGGCGTGGCCGATATGCAGATAGCCATTCGGCTCCGGTGGGAAACGGGTGCGGATTTTCGCGTTATCCGGTACGCCAGCGGCATGCTGGCTGGCGAGTCCGGGCTGGCCAGCCCATTTGCGCGTGGCGAATTTGTTCGCGGCCAAGTCGGCTTCGACGATATTGCGGATGAAGTTGGTGACGTGTGCGCTGTCCGGGGGCGTGTTGGCAGGTGCGTTTTTGCTGGGGGAATCGTTGCCGTTCGGCATGGTGGTGCTTTGCTAAGATGCGGAAAAATGAAATTTTCTCATACGGGAGGGGTAAATGCGACGTTTCGCCATCCTGCTGCTGGCCGTGTTGTTGACGGGTTGTGCCTCGACCATAGACCTGCAGGCGCATCGTGGTGGCCGCGGATTGATGCCGGAAAACACGCTGGTCGCCTTCGACAACGCGATCCATTTCGGCGTCACCACGCTGGAGCTCGATACCGCCATCACCAAGGATGGCGTGGTGGTGATTGCGCATGATCCGGAGTTGAATCCCGACATCGTGCGGGGACCCGATGGAAAATGGCTGGAAAAGAAAGGCCCGGCGATCAACAGCCTGACTTTCGCCGAATTGTCTCGCTATGATATCGGCCGGCTCAAAATTGGCACCAACTATGCCAAGCGCTATCTGGAGCAGCGGCAAGTGGACGGCTTGCGCTATCCAAAATTGGCCGATTTGTTTGCAATGGTCAAGACGCTGAAGAACGACAAGGTGCGATTCAATATCGAAACCAAAATTTCACCGTTCGAACGCGACATCACGCCGGCACCGGAAGCTTTCGTTGATGCGTTGCTCAAAGTCATCGATGAGTACGGCATGCAGTCACGCGTGACATTACAAAGTTTCGATTGGCGCACGCTAAAGATCGCGCAACAGAAGGCTCCGCGTATCCCCACCGTTTATCTTTCCGCGCAGCAGAAATTTCTCGACAACATCAACGCCGGCAGTCGCGAAGGCTCGGCCTGGACGGCAGGATTGAATGCGCAGGATTTCGCAGGCTCTGTGGCTCGCATGGTCAAGGCTGCCGGTGGAACGATCTGGTCGCCATACTTCGGCGATATCGATCAAGCCAAGGTGAAAGACGCACGGGCCCTCGGTTTGAAGGTAGTGGTCTGGACGGTCAACGAATTGCAGGACATCGAGCAGATGCTGGACTGGAAAGTCGATGGCATCATCACCGACTATCCGGATCGCGCCCGCACAATCATGGACCGGCGCAACCTGTTACCGCGCTAGGAAAAAGCTAGTTGTAATAAACCGGCGGGATCACTTCGTCGGCCTGGCCCGAACCTTCACGGGTTTCCATGCGATTGAGCCAGTCGACGGGAATGGCGTAGTTGCGCTGCTCCAGTCCGCGCTGCTGGAAGGTGACGATGCCGACCAGCTTGCCGTTGGTGGTGAACAGGCCGCCACCGCTGGAGCCTGGCGATACCGCCGCCGTGGTCTGGATCACATTGCCGGCCCGGATGCCGTGCAACGTGGTGACTACACCTTCGGTGATGATGACCGGCCCACCGCCGGGAGCGCCGATGGCGAATACCGGCACATTGTTGTGCACATCCGACACGCTGCCGATCGGCACCGGGCGCAGTGTCCCCGATACTTGCATGCGGCACAGGTCAAGCTCCTGGTCAGCGACCTGCAGTTGCGTGGCCATGCGCTGGCCGCCAATCTGCAACTCGGCGCGCACGCCGCCGACCAGCACATGGCAATTGGTGATGATGGTTGAGGTGCCGATGGCTACCGCGCTGCCCGTGCCGGCCAGCGATCCACCAGCCGAGTAGACGTGCACACGGCCCACGCTGCCGCCCCAGCGGGAGAACATCTCTGTGGAGGTCATGGTGCGCTCTTCACTTGCGCTTGATGGTACGGCTTGCGCAGTAGAGGCAGTTATCGGCGCATGGCTCGCGGATTGCGCTATTGCGGGAGCCGGTGCCGGAGCGGAAGATGGCCGTGATCGCAGCCACCACGCCATCAGCACCACCAGTGTGATCGCAATGATGGCGCGCGTTCGCCACGATGGCGATGGCCCCTCTTCGGCGAGGGTATTTTCCGTTGGCGGTAGCGGAGTAGCGCGGCGAGGCGGTGGCAATGCGGCATCGTGTTCCTGCCGCAACTCGGCATCGCTCAAGATACGGTGCGCGTTTCGAATCGAGGCCAGGTATTCAGCATCCGGTGGCTGCTGACGATAGGCCCGTTCCAGCGCCGCGCGGTATGCGTGCTGGATATCGTCCGCAGTTGCGTCGCGCGGGATGCTCAGCGTCTGGTAGTAATTCGGGCGGTTCATACAAAAGGGGCTGCGCTTGGCGCAGCCTCAATGAAATTTGACAGGAATTACTCCAGCGACGGGCCGGGGCCTTCGCGCGGCTCCATCTTCGCGATCCAGTCAGCGGGTACCGCAAAGTTGAGGTTCTGGCCGGTCCTGGCCTGGAAAGTGGTGATGCCGATTAGCTGGCCGGAAATATTGAACAGGCCGCCGCCGCTGGATCCCTTGGAAATCGGTGCCGTGGTCTGGATCAGGTTGCCGAGCCGCGTTTCGCGCAGCGAAGAAACGATGCCCTCGCTGATGGTCAGCTCCAGCCCTTGTGGTGCGCCAATGGCAATCACCTTCTGGCCGGTACGAACGTACTGCATGCTGCCGACTTCGACGGCGGGCGCATTGAGGCCGCTCACGTTCAGCTGGCAGAGGTCATAGGTTTCGTCAGCCAGCGCAATGGTGGCGGGATAGGAGTCCTTGCCGCTGCGTACGCTGATATCCACGCCCTTGATCACGACATGGCAATTGGTGATCACCACGCCACGCCCAGTGACCACGCCACTACCCGTGCTGAAGGGCAGGCCGGACTCGTTGGACGCAACCACTTTGACCACGCTCGGCGACACCTCGGCGAATACCTGCTCGGCCGTACGTGCACCGGTTTCGGGATATTTGGCCGGGCTGGCTGCAGGCGGTGGGTTTTCGCCAAGTACCGCAGTGCTTGAGGTAATGGTGCTGGTAGCACCCGTTGGCGATGTTGCGACCGTGGACGCGGGAGCCTTCGCCTCTTTTTTGAACAACAGCGGCAGTATCAGCAGTGCCAGCAACACCACGCCAACCACCACGCCGATCTTGAACGAGGGACGGTCACGAAATGAGCTCGATTCCGACTCATGCATGACCAGCGGTTCTTCGGACGGCATCGCCGGTGGGCGCGGCCCCGCTGCGCCCAGTCGAATCGGTGGCTCTGGTTCGGCGAGTGATTCATCGTAAGCGGCGCGATCGCCCGGATCGGTCAGCGTTTCCCACGCATCGCGCAGCAATGCCAGTGTGTCCGGATCATCGAGGCCGGACTCGGCCAGTTTCGCTTTGGCTCGCTCGTAGGCGGCGGTGATGGTCCCCGATGAAGCTCTCGGATCTACACCGAGAACCTGATAGTAGTTTTTTTGCATGACGGTCGAGCGTGATGGATAACGCGGGCAAGGTCAAAACGGACGCGGAAAGTATAGCCGAGCCGCATGCACCGGCGCGGGACTGCTGACGAACGGCTGGCAGCTAGATGGCCGTCGCCGCTTCCCGTCCGCGGCGCTCATCTACGCCGACAAGTACCAGCATCGCGGCAATGAAAAACACCCCGGTAATCAGCATCGCAAGACGATGATTGCCGCCGCTGGCCCATGAAACCACGCCGTAGGTCAGCGGCCCCAGGATGGCCGACAGGCGGGTTGCCACGCCCCACAGACCGAAGAACTCGGCAGCGCGTGCCGGAGGAGAAAAGTACGCCACCAGTGCGCGCCCGGCCGACTGGCTCGATCCCATGCAGATGCCTGCCAGGTTGGCGGCGACCCAGAACAGGGCGGGCGTGGTCGCGAACCATGCAAACAGCACCATCGCCAGCCAGCCCAGCAACGTAATGCCGAGCGCAATTTTCTTGCCGATGAGGTCCTGCACGTAGCCAAACGCTAGCGCGCCGATGCAGGCTGTTACGTTAACCACCAGTACCAGGATCAGCGTGTCCTGCGTGGTGAAGCCCATGACTTCCTGGGCGTAAATCGCGGCCAGCGTAATCACCGTCGCCACACCCGCCTGATAGCAGGTGCCGCACAGGAACACCCGCAGCAGGTCGCGATAGCGCGCCGCCTCGCGCGCAGTGGCTGCCAGCCGCGAGAAGGCGGTCGATTGCGGTTGGGCTTGCGGTACCGGTACCGCGCGTTCACGCAACAATGCAAACGTCACACTGGCACCCAGCAGATAAATCGCCGCAGTGATGAGATTTGTCGCAGGGACTGCCTCTGACGTGCTTTGCCCGCGCGATGCCGCTGTCATGACCCAGGCTAAGCACAATCCCAGTGCCACCAGTCCGCCGACGTAGCCCCATCCCCAGCCCCAGCCGGATACCTTGCCGAGCGAATCACCGCGTGCCAGTTCTGGGAGGAAGGCGGCTGTGATGTTCTCACCGATGGCGTAGCAGAAGTTGGAAATGATGATGAATATCGCCGCCCAGACAATGGTGCCCGGCCCGGATTGCCACAGCAGGGCAGTCGAAATCACGCAGCCGGCGGTGACCAGCATCAGTACTTTTTTCTTTGCTGCGTGCGCATCGGCATAAGCACCGATCAACGGGCCGGCAACCATGACGGCGAGATAGGAAACAGCGAGGATCGCCGTCCAGGCAAACGTGGCCCACTCTGCTTTCTGCGCGATCACCGATACGAAGTAAGCGTT
>JAEUNB010000205.1 GCA_016790625.1 Betaproteobacteria bacterium
CGGGTATACGCCCTTGAGCGAATTCCACTCGCGATTGAGAAAATGGCTGCGTAACTGCTGCAGCGCATTAACGTCGCGCTGGCGGCGCATTTCGATCATGTGGCCGTCGAGTATCTCGCGCATGCGCTGCTCGGCAGCAGCATCCAGCTGGTGCAGCGCGCGGATTTCCAGCACGTGCGGCCGCAATGTCTCGGACAGCGGCACTTCCTTCAACTGCGCCACATCCTTCATGTGCATGTTCTGGCGGATCTTGATCATGCGCTGATGGCACTCGATCTCGATCTGCTGCATCTCCTGGACCAGCGTCAGGCTGACCGGCTTGATGCGGTTCTTGCGGCGATTGGGCAATGGCTGGCTCATGGTGAAATTAAACCACGGTATGCGGCCACAGACCCTACCCGAACAGGTGGGTTTTGTAACGACGCGCAACGATTAACACTTGTGAGACGACTTGTAAGACGTCCCGCACAGCGCCGTGCGAGTCGGCTGCGCGAAAACGTAAAATGCAGTGCTCGCCTTTCAATCCTTCTGGAACGCACATGCCACAAACATCCGCCACGACCACTCCCGAATTGACCACGCTGCAGATAACGCTGGAAAACCATATCGTACGCGTGCGTCTCAACCGGCCGGACAAGGCCAACGCCATGAGCCGGCAGATGTGGCATGACATAGGCACCGCATTCGACTGGATCGATGCTATGCCGGAAGCGCGTGTGGCGGTGCTGTCGGGCAATGGCGCGCATTTCTGCTCCGGCATTGATCTTGCCATGCTGGCCGGTGTGGCCGACGAGGTGGATGACGATTGCGAAGGCCGCAAGCGCGAGAAACTGCGACGCGTGGTGCTGGATCTGCAGGACACGCTGACCAGCCTGGAACGTTGCCGCAAGCCGGTGCTGGCGGCCATTCACGGCGCCTGTGTCGGCGGCGGCATCGATCTCGCGTGTTGCGGCGATATGCGTTATGCGTCCGCCGAGGCGTCGTTTTCGATCAAGGAAATCGACATGGGCATGACGGCCGATGTGGGCACGCTGCAGCGCCTGCCGAAGCTGATCGGCGACGGCATGGTGCGCGAGCTGGCCTATACCGGCCGCAAATTCACTGCGGAGGAGGCGGCGCGCATCGGTTTCGTTAATCGAGTGTTCGAGTCGCCAGCTGCGCTCGAGGCAGGGGTGATGGCCGTCGCCACCGACATTGCTGCCAAGTCCCCGCTGTCGATACGCGGGACCAAGGAAATGATCGTTTACGCGCGCGACCATTCCGTGGCCGACGGCCTCAACTACGTTGCTACCTGGAATGCGGCGATGCTGATGTCATCGGATTTGCAGGAAGCAATGATGGCAGGCGCGCAGAAGCAACCGCCCAAGTTCCGCGACTAGTTGCGCAGGAACGGCAGCGCCGCATCGATCACCGCTTCGGGCGCTTCCACTTGCGGATAGTGTCCCGTTCCGCTCAGCTCGACAATATCCGCGTTGTCGATCAATTCGCGATAGCGCGCCACCATGTGCGCGCCTGAGATTGGGTCTTCCATGCCGTCGATCAAACGGATCGGAATGTGCGCCCGTTGCAGACCACCCACCCAGCGTTCACGGTGGGTGCGCCGCTCGGCCATGTAACCGATCAATTTCGGCAGCACGCGTACGCCATCGTTGTGCAGCAGCAATGTCCACATACCTTCGATCTCGGCGTCGGACAGCGGTCGCGTGCAGATGCGGCGCATGTTGGCGGCAAATTTTTCGCGCGTGGTGAGGCGTGCAATCAATGGCCCCAGCGGGCCGGCGAGCAGCTTTTGCAGCAATAGCGGTTTGTGGGTTTCAGGAAACAAGCCGCCATTGAGCAACACCAGCCGCGTCATGCGCGGGCTGTTTGAACTGCCTTGCCGGGCCAGCAGCTCCTGCGCAACGGTGTCGCCGTAATCGTGTGCAATGCAGGCGTATTCGTCAATGCCCTGCTGCCGCAGCCACTGCTCAAACAGGTCGGCCTGGCGTGCGATCGAGTAGGCCGCAACGACCGGTTTGGCCGAGAAACCGAACCCCGCCATGTCCAGCGTAAGGCATCGGAAATGCGGGGTGAACGCCGGCCAGATTTTGGCCCAGTCCCAAGAAGCCGTTGGAAAGCCGTGAATGAACAACAGTGCCGGCCCCTTGCCTTCGCTGCGGCAGAAAATCGGGCCATATGAGGAGTCGAATGTGGCTCCTGTGGTACGCCATTCCGACAACGGGATCATGAGTCGAACGTCATTGCGCGGCCTTGGCGCGATACATCGCCTGGTCGGCGCACACCAGCAGGTGATCGGCGGTGGTCGCGCAACCGGGGTACTGGCTGACGCCGATACTCGCGTGACAAGCCAATGTCTGCTCGCCGATGGTGAATGGCGTGCGCAGCCCGTCGACAATGCGTTGCCTGATCACGTCGTGCGTGTCTTCGCGCACGTCGAATTCCAGCAGCACCACGAATTCGTCGCCGCCCAGCCGGGCCACGGTATCAACCTCGCGCACGCAGGTCTTGAGGCGGGCGGCCACCTGGCACAGCAGTTCATCGCCAACCGCATGGCCATGCGTATCGTTGACCGGCTTGAAGTTGTCCAGGTCGATGTACAGCAGCGCCAGCAGGGAATCGCTGCGGCGGCAGCGTGCCAGTGCGTGATCGAGACGGATCATCAGCGATTGCCGATTCTGCAGGCCGGTTAGCGAATCGTGGGTGGCGGCGTGCCGCAGGTGCTCTTCGGCCTCAACGCGCAGGGTGACGTCCTGTGCCAGCGACAGTATCGCCATGGTTTTGCCGCTGCCATCGACGAATGCCGAATTGAACCACTCGCAGTAAATGTATTTGCCGCTCTTGGTGCCGTTGCGCGAAATCATCCGGTTGCGTTTGGCGCGGCCTTCCAGCAGCTCGACCGTCAGCGCGCGGATATTGGGCACCCAATCGGGATGCACCAGGCCGATATCGCCCGCACGGCGCCCCACCACGTCTTCCGCGCTCCAGCCAAAAATGCGCTCGGCCTGTCCTGACCAGCGCTGGATGCGGACGTCGTAGTCGAACTCGACCACCGCCAGTGGCGAGTTATCCATGTGGAACGCCTGCACCTGCAGCGCCTTGTGCAGTTGGTCATGGGTGCGCTTCAGGTCGTCGACTTCCAGCGAGGATACGAACAGTCCAAGCACTTTGCCATCGGCGTCGCGATGCGGCGTCAGGTTGACTGAGATCCAGAAGGCCGATTCGCTGTTGCGCTTCAGTTCGCGTTCGTAGCGGACTACCTGCCCGGCGAGCGCGCGATGAATATTCGGAACAAATGCGGCATAGGCCTCGCTGCCGTAAACATCAATCAACCGGCGGCCAATGAGGTCGGCGGGCGTGCGATGCAGCCATTCGGCGAAGCTGCGATTGGCATAAACAAAGCGCTCGTCGATATCGACATAGGCGACCATCGCACCCAGCGACTGGTCGATCGCCGCGAAGAAATTCTCGGCTGAGCCAAAAAATGGTGGAAATGCCGGTGAGCCGGCTTGTTGTGACATGAAAACGCCTCCCTGCGTTCTTATTATTGCCCAAACATACGGGCGATCATCGGGATTGGTTGCAGGGAGGATTGAGGGGGCGGGAAATCGTTTTCTTGTGCAGGAGTAGCTGCCTTCTGCTATGCCTCCACCAGCCCCTTCTTCTTCAACATCGGTGTGACGGTCGGTGCGCGGCCACGGAACGCCTGATAAGCCTCGGCCGGATCGCGCGTGTTGCCGGCGGAGTAGATATGCTCCTTCAGGCGCGCCGCAACGCCGGTATCGAACACATTGCCGGCTTCAACGAAGGCATCGAAGCCATCCGCATCCAGTACTTCGGCCCAAAGGTAAACGTAATACTGCGATGAATAGCTGGAACCGGCAAACAAGTGACGGAAGTGCGGCAGACGATGCCGCATCACCACGCCTTCCGGCATGCCGATACGCTTCAGTTCGGCTTTCTCGAACGCATCGGCGTCCAATCCGTTCATGTCGGTCAGTGCATGCATGGCGAGATCGACCAGCGCAGACGAGGTGTATTCAACGCTGTCGATGCCCTGGTTAAAGCGGCGCGCGGCCTTGATCTTGGCGATCAGCTCGTCGGGAATCGGCTCACCCGTTTCGACATGCCGCGCGTGGCGCTTCAGCACTTCCGGCTCGGACAGCCAGTGCTCGAACAATTGCGAGGGCAGCTCGACAAAATCGCGCAGCACCTGCGTGCCGGAAAGGCGCTCGTAGCGCACATCGGACAGCAGACCGTGCAAACCGTGGCCGAATTCGTGGAACAGCGTGCGCGCATCCTCGAACGACAGCAGTGTCGCCTTGCCCGGCGCGCCCTTGGCGAAATTATTGTTGTTGACGATGATCGGCAGGATGCTGTCATCACCTTCGATGCGGCTTTGCAGACGGAAGCTGCTCATCCATGCGCCGCCGCGCTTGGTGGGGCGGGCGAAATTGTCGTGCAGGAACAGGCCGGCGACTTCGTTTTTGCCATTGCGCATTTCGTAGACTTTCACATCAGCCTGATAGCCCTTGAGGTCGGGCCGCGCGACGAACGAGATACCGAACAGGCGGTTGGCACAATCGAACACCGCTTCAACCATGCGGTCGAGCGAGAAATACGGCTTCACTTGGGCATCGTCCAGATCGTAACGAGCCTGACGGACTTTCTCGGCGTAATAGCGCCAGTCCCACGGCTCGACTTTCTGCTCGATGCCGCGTCCGGCATTCTCCGCATCGGCCAGTGCCTGCAGCGCTGCGCGTTCGTCCTCGGTGCGCGCCTTGGCGGGTACCCAAACTTCGTTCAGCAGTTTTGCCACCGCTTCCTTGCTGCCGGCCATGGTATCGACCAAGGCGTAGTCGGCATAGCTGGCGTAACCATGCAGCTTGGCTTGCTCAAGGCGCAGCTTCATGATCTCGGCAATCAACGGTCGGTTGTCGTACTTGCCCGGCACATTGCTACCTTCGCCGCGAGTAATCCATGCCTTGAAGGCAACTTCGCGCAGGTCGCGGCGGGTGGAGTAGGTGAGAAACGGCACCACCAGCGAGCGCGACAGCGTAATCACGTACCCATCGGCTATCCCGCGCTCAGCAGCTGCTTGTTTGGCGGAGGCCCGCAGATATTCCGGCAAGCCGGCGAGATCATCTTCGGATTTGAGCGGCAACTGATATTCAGCTTCATCGGCCAGCACGTTCTGGCTGAACTGCGTCGTCAGCTCGGCCAGTTTCTCGGTCACTTCGGCGTAGCGCTTCTGCGCATCGCCGGAAAGCTTGGCGCCGGCGCGGACAAAGTCGAGGTGAATGCGCTCCAGCAAACGCAACTGCTCGGACGTCAATCCCAGCGTGGCGCGCTTCGCGTGCAGCGCATCGATGCGCTTGAACAATCCCATGTGCATGTAGATCGCATTGCCATGCGCCGCCAGTGGTGTCGCGAGTTCGCGCTCCGCTTCCTGCAATGCCGGCGAGGTTTCGGAGGCAGTCAGGTTGTAGTAAACCTGCTCGATGCGGGTATAGTCACGTCCGCTTTTGTCGAATGCGGCAACGGTGTTGTCGAAGGTTGGCGCTTCGGTGTTATTGGCAATGGCGTCGATTTCGTCGCGATGCGCCTTCAGTGCCACCTGGAACGCCGGCACGAAATGCTCGGCGCGGAATTTGGCGAAGGGTGGCAAGCCAAAAGGTGTGTCCCAGTTTTCCAGCAGCGGGTTGGAGAGGACGTCTGCGGGCAGCGGTGCGTTCATGTAAGTGGGCCGGGTCGGATTAATTGTGACCGGGATTTTACCGCATGAAGATGCCCGCATGTTGATGTAAAACTCTAGCACTGGTGCGGGTTTTCAGGCATTTTTGTCCCGTAGGCCGCATCAATGCTGGAGTTTAGTGTTTTCTGCGTTTTTTGAGCAGAGTAACGCCTGCGTCAGCATCAACCCACAAATCAACTCACCGGCGAACGATTTTCGACATGTCCTGGCAAGAGCAAAAACAGCGGGCGAGACTGTTCCTGCGCCGCGCGCGCGTCGGCTTGCGCAAGCGCTATGTGCGTGTGCCGGATGGACTGCGGCAATCCGGTGCGCTGGTGTTTCGCTGCAATATCTGCGGCGCCGAGAGTGCCTGCATGGCCGATGCGATAACGCGCGAAAGCGGTGATTGCATCGTCTGCGATGCCAACCTGCGTTTTCGTTCGATTGCGGCGGTGTTGAGTGAACGGCTATTCGGCGAGGTGCGCGTGCTGGACGAACTTGCGCCGCGCCGCGATATCGTTGGCCTGGGCATGAGCGATGCGCTGATCTATGCCGACCCGCTGGCTAGGAAGTTCAGTTACATCAACACCTACTACCATCGTTCGCCGCGTCTCGACATCACCGATCCCGATCCGCGCTGGCGGGGAACGAACGATTTTGTCATCAGCTCCGACGTGTTCGAGCACGTCGGCCCGCCGGTGCAGCGCGCGTTCGACAATCTGTTCGCGCTGCTGAAGCCCGGCGGTGTGGCGATCTTCTCGGTGCCGTATTCGCTGGAGGCGGATAGCGTTGAGCATTTCCCGCGCCTGCATCAGTTTTCGCTGACCAAATCTGCTGGTCAATGGCGGCTCGAAAATATCACCGCCGAGGGAGAACGCGAGCAGTTCGACAACCTGATATTCCACGGCGGTCCCGGCAGCACGCTGGAGATGCGGGTGTTTTCACTCGAAGCGCTGAAGCGGCATTTCCACGCCGCAGGGTTTGTTGATGTGCGTGTTCACGACAAGGCCGATCCCGCCCATGGCATTGTTTGGCGTGAGCCTTGGGGCATCACCATGTCGGCGCTGAGGCCGTAAATCTTGCGCGGCTTGCTATGCTTGCGAGCATGAAACTGGTTATGGCTATTTGCCGCAGAGTCCTTTTATCGATTGGTGGCTTGGCCTGCCTGCTGACGTTGGCGGCCTGCACCTCGACGCCTCCGCCTCCCGCGCTTGATCTGTCGCTCACTCGCGCGTCACCCAACAATCATTTCCGCATCACGCTGATCCCGCCGCAAGGCACGACGCCGATCCAGCAAATTCATTCGTGGACCGTGAAGGTCGCAACGCCGACCGGCGAGCCGGCGACCAAGGCATTGGTGTATATGAACGGCGGCATGCCGGAGCACGGGCACGGCATGCCGACCCGTCCTGCTGTGACGCGCGAAATCGCGCCAGGCACCTATCTCGTCGAGGGCGTGAAGTTCAATATGAGCGGCTGGTGGGAGCTGCTGGTCGCGGTGCAACTGGGGCCGGCGTCGGACGTGACGACGTTCAACTACATCGTGCCGCTTCCCGCGCATGCCAAGTAGTCAATGAGGTCGCTCTCCAAACACTTGCCTGGATGTCTGCGGACCTTTTGCTTCGCGCTGATAGCTTTTCCCGCTGTGGCAAATGCCGAAGTCCGCTGGAGCGACACGGAGCTGGCGATCTTGTCGTCGCTGCGATTGAGTCAGCTGCCGCCGATGCCTGTCGATCCTTCCAATACGCAGGAAAACAATCCACATGCCATCGCGCTGGGCAAACGGTTGTTCTTCGATCCGCGCCTCAGCCGTAACGGACAGGTCGCTTGTGCCACCTGCCACGATCCGGCAAAACAGTTTCAGGATGGCCGTCCGCGCGCCGTAGCGTTGGGCATGACTGAGCGTCGCACCATGCCGCTCGCAGGAGCAGGCTACAGTCCATGGCTGTTCTGGGATGGACGCAAGGATAGCCTCTGGTCGCACGCGCTGGCGCCGCTGGAAGATGCGCTTGAGCATGGCGGCAATCGCACACGGTATGCGCATTTGCTCAAAGCAAACTACGCCGAAGAATATCGAGCGGTATTTGGTGCCTTGCCGGATTTGGCCGGAATGCCGCAGGATGCCGGACCGCTTGGCTCGGAGCTGGAAAAGAAGGCGTGGGACGCGATGCCGGCACCGGCGAAGCAATCGGTGTCACGCGTGTTTGCCAATCTCGGCAAGGCCATCGCTGCCTATGTAAAAACGCTCCGGCACAGCGAATCGCGGCTTGATCGTTTTGTCGACGCGCTGCTGCGCCGCGACCGGAAAGCCGGTGAACACCTCAACGATTCGGAGCAGGCCGGCCTGCAGATTTTTATTGGCAAGGGGCAGTGCGTCAGCTGCCACAACGGCCCCTTGTTCACCGACCATTTTTTTCACGGCACCCGGGTGCCGCCGCGCGATGCTGCATCGCCTGACCCCGGCCGCAGCGAAGGTGCTCTGATGGTGCAGCAGGATGAGTTCAACTGCCTCGGTCCGTTCAGCGACGCCAAGTCCGCGCAATGCCTTGAACTGCGCCACATGTCGATCTATGAGCCCGCGCTGCGGCGCGCCTTCAAGACGCCCAGTTTGCGTGGCGTGGCCGAACGTGCACCGTATATGCATGCGGGCCAGTTCGCCAGCTTGCGCGAAGTAGTCCGGCACTACATCGCGGCACCAGAGTCGGTGCCGGTCACCACATTGCGTGGGCATGGCCACGGTAGCGGCTCGGCATTGTTGCCGGTGGCGCTGAGTGAGGCTGAAACGAATCAGCTGATCGATTTCCTTGGCACGCTATCGGCGCCGGTGGTTGAGGTAGTACCTGCACAGAATCCGCGTCGCTGAACGAGCTGCAGGTGAGCGAAACGCAGGCGCGATATGATGAGTTGCGCAGCATGCGCTGAAAAGGGGAGAAAGCCATGAACAAGCGAAACCAACTAATTGCCACGCTGGTGTTGTTGGCTGGCGGAATTTTCATTGCAGGCCAAGCGATGGCCGCGGGCGCCATTGCGATCGATTCTGCAAAGGGCAGTCGCTGGGGTGTCGCCTACGATCATCCGAATATGGCTTCCGCCGAAAACCGCGCGCTGCGCGAGTGCGGCGCGGGGTGCAAAGTGGTGCTGCGATTCCCCAAGGGCTGCGGTGCCTATGCCATCGACCGCGCGCGTGGCTCGACTATTTACGCCTGGGCCGGTGACAACAGCCGCGCGGCGGCCGAGCGGAGTGCAATGTCAGGTTGCCGCAATCGTGGCGGTACGCAATGCATCATCCGGGCTTGGGGATGTAATTCGAGGTAGTTCCAAGACGCTCAATTGACTTCGCCTTGCGATGAGAGAGAACGGTGGCGATTCGACGGGTCCCCATGTGAGTCGCCGAGCAGCGCAGCAAACGCGGGAGTAGTCCGCGAGGACTGTCTGAGTGGCGAGCACAAACCCAACCGTTTGCTCAACAACTCATTCGAGCCACGAGTTCCGCAGCGGCCCGCGTTTGTGAGCAGCGCAGGGAACCCGAAGGGCGACGAACCTGGGGTCGCCTTCTTTTGCTTACTTTTCTTGGCGAAGCAAGAAAAGTGAGTAGCCGCCGGGCTACCCCCGGCAACAGTTGCAGCAAATCGGCATCGCTAGCCTTTTGCGAAAAGCGTTTAGCTAGAGGTACCCGCGTTCGACCGGAGGAAGTCCCTTTTCGGGACGCGGGTACGACAGAAAGTTGTACTACATATTCTTGAACACTGGCATAAACGTCAAACTTACCGTCAACGTCTCCGGCCGGTTCTTCAGCTTCACAATGCCACGCCCGGTGTCATCGCGCGTGATCGATGAAATCGCCTTCATGTTGACAATGGTGGCGCGATGGATTTGCTTGAAGTGCACCGGGTCCAGTTTGTCCAGCAGCTCGCGCAGCGGCGTGCGCACCAGTGATTCTCCCTGCGCAGTCATCACCACGGTGTATTTGTTGTCCGACTGGAAGTAGGCGACATCGTCGATCATGATCAGGCGTGTCTCCTTGCCGGAGCTGGCGGTCAGCCACACTAGCGGCGGGTAATCAGCCTTTTTCGGTAGAGAGATGCCGAGTTGCCGGATCAGCGCGGCCATGGCTTCGGCATCCGGATTGCCGGTGTTCATGCGCGACTTCAGCCGTTCGATGGTGGCGACCAGCCGTTCACGCACAATCGGTTTCAGCAGGTAATCGACCGCGCCCTTGTCGAAGGCATCAATGGCGTACTGGTTGTAGGCGGTGACGAACACGATCTGTGTTTTCGGGCTGGCCTCTGCCATCGCGGCGGCAACTTCCAGGCCTGTTAGGCCGGGCATGCGGATATCGAGGAAGGCGAAGTCCGGTTGATGTTCACCGATGGCTTCCAGCGCCGCACCGCCGTCTTCGCAGGCCTCGATAACAGTCAGCTCGGGCCATTCGTCGCGCAGCATTTCGACCAAAGCGTCGCGGAACAGTTGTTCGTCTTCAGCGATGATTGCAGTAACGGTCATGATCCGATCTTTCGAAATAGCAGCTTCGTTTGGAACTCCCGCGCCGCCTGCATGCGGCTTGGGCGCTCACCGGCGCGTCCCATGGGACGCGAATTCCCGGTGTGCGTATCCTCGGCGATGACGCAAGTAGGCTTGTCGCTCATGATGTCTTCTCCGTCGAGCCCGCTGCGACCTCAGGCATACGCTCTGGCACCGTAATCGTAGCCGCCACCCCAGTCGGGAAATTGGCGACGATGCCAAAGCTCGCATCGCTGCCGTAGGCCAGCTTCAACCGCTCCCGCACGTTCTTGAGTCCTATGCCGGTGCCGGCGGTCTCGTTGTTGAATCCGCGGCCATCGTCCGCCACGGTCACCGCGACGCCATACTCGTTGCGCCGAGCAAGGATCCAGATGGTGCCGCCGCCCGACTTGGGCTCGAGGCCGTGCTTGATCGAATTCTCCACCAGCGTTTGCAGCATCATGGTGGGGAAGGGCAGTGATTTCAATTCCTCCGGCACGTCGATCTGCGTGGCCAATCGTGCACCCATGCGGATCTGCAGGATTTCCAGGTAGGCGCGGGCGCGTTCCAGTTCCTCGCCCAGTGTGGACGCGGCATCTTCTGTGCGCGGCAACGAATGGCGCAGGTACATGATCAGGTTGTCCAGCATTGCTTCC
>JAEUNB010000243.1 GCA_016790625.1 Betaproteobacteria bacterium
CACGCTGTAATCCATATCGCGGCCGGGAATCACACTCATGCTCTTGTCCAGCCCGCGGTTGACGATGACCACGTGCTTGGGCGGATTCTGCGCAAGCTTGATCGATTCATCGGTCAGCGGCTTGAGCGGAATCACTTTGCCCATGCGCGAGCCGGCGTCGGCTGTGATCATGACTTTCGGTTTGGCGTCGTCGATACGTGCTGCCAACGATGCCGCTGCAAATCCACCGAACACCACCGAGTGAATGGCGCCGATGCGCACCGTGGCCAGCATGGCGAACACCGCTTCCGCCACCATGGGCATATAAATCAGCACGCGATCGCCCTTGCCCACGCCCAGCGATTTCAGCACGGCGGCGAAGCGGTTCACCTCCTCGAACATTTCGCGGTAGGTGTAGGTTTTGGTCTGTTCAACCTCGGAGGAAATCCACACCAGCGCCGGCTGGTCCGCACGCGTGGCGAGATGCCGGTCGATGGCGTTGTAGCAGAGGTTGGTTTCGCCGCCGACAAACCATTTGGCGAAGGGCGGCTTGGAAAAATCGCAGACCTTGGTGAAGGGCTTCACCCAGTCGATGCGCGCGGCCTGCTCGGTCCAGAATGCGTCGGGTTGATTGATCGAGCGGTTGTGGAAGTCCTGGTACTTGCCCATCGCCTTGGTCCTCTCTCCATTGCAAACCGTCTTATCGACTGTGAGCCGATTTTTTGTAACTGCTTAGCCCTTCCCCGGCGCAGGCCGGGGCCTAAGTTTCGGAGCTTCAGGACAATGCAAACTTGGCCCCCGGCCTGCGCCGGGGAAGGTCATTCCTTTATTGGTGGTCAATACGACGCAACAATAATTTTCTCGATAGAAAGACTAGCTCAACACCGTCTTGATCGCATCCAGCAGCGCCTTCGATTTCGCCGGCTTGGTCAGGTAGCCATTGGCGCCCAAACGCAAGCCCTTCAGGATATCGTCCAGCGCACCGAGGCTGGTGAGCATCAGCACCGGCATGTCTTTCAGCACGCCGTGTTGGCGAATACGATTGAGGATGTCGAAACCGTTGGCATCGGGCATCAGCACATCGAGGATCACCATATCCGGCGAGCCCTTCAGTCCTTCCACAATCTGGTTGCGATTGGCGGCCTGCTTTACCGTGTAGCCATTGGCACTGAGGATGCGCGCAATCAACGTAGAGGTGACTTCATCGTCCTCCACAACCAGCACCGCCGGCGGGCGTCCCTTCGGCGCGCGGCTGGGCGCGTTCTTGTTGATGCGGACAAAGTAGCCGTTGCTGGTGAGCTTGGATTCGCCGATCACCGCCTCTTCGGATAGCTGTTGCTGCTGCTGGGCCGTGGTGTCCGGCTCCTTGACCTTGGTCTCGGCGGCAAACAGCTTGGTGAAATCAAGGTCGAACGGATCGTCTTCAGGTTGCGGCGTCATCGCGGGGTTCCCGGCAGGAGTGAACGGAATGGACCCATATTCTAAGGTCTGCGTGTGACTGTCGTGGTGAGAATACTTGTCAAGAAAGGTCACAGGACATTCGCTTCCGTTGCCGGCTCTCCGGATTCGACGAGCTGGATGCCCATTTTGTCGGCACTGGCTTACAGCCGCCTTACGCTACGCCCTGGTAACAGCCCCGACATCCACCACCAGCCGGCCGCGCACCTGACCGGCCAGGATTTTCGGTGCCTGTTCGATGGCATCGGCCAGTTTGACCTCACTGGTCATGGCATCGATCTTGGCTCCGTCGAGCTCCTTCGCCAATTGCGCCCAGGCCTCGCGGCGGCGCGGCTGTGGCGTATAGACACTGTCCACACCTGCCAGCACCACGCCGCGCAGGATGAATGGCGCCACCGTACCGGGAAAATCCATGCCCTGTGCCAGGCCGCAGGCGGCAACCACCGCGCCGTACTGGCATTGCGCACAGGCATTAGCCAGCGTGTGCGATCCCACAGAGTCCACCACGCCGGCCCAGCGTTCTTTCTGCAGAGGCTTGCCGGGAATGGAAATCTCGTTGCGATCGATCACCGCGACAGCGCCCAGCGATTTCAGATAATCGGCCTCATTCAATCGCCCGGTTGATGCGACCACCTTGTAACCGCGTGCAGCCAGCAAAGTGATCGCCACGCTGCCGACGCCACCTGCCGCGCCCGTGACAAGAATCTCACCCTTGTCGGGTGTCACGCCCTGTCTCGCCAGCGTCATCACCGCCAGCATCGCGGTGTAGCCTGCGGTACCGATCGCCATCGCCTGTCTGGTATTCAGTCCTGATGGCAGCGGCACCAGCCACTCGCCTTTCAGCTTCGCCTTTTCGGCGAGGCAACCCCAGTGTGTTTCGCCAACGCCAAAACCGGTGTGTACAACTTTGTCACCGGGCTTCCAATCGGCATGACTGCTGGCGATCACCGTTCCGGCTCCGTCAATACCAGCGACCATCGGCCACTTCCGCACCACCGGCGATTTGTTGGCAATGGCCAGGCCATCTTTGTAATTGATGGTCGAGAATTCAACCGCAATGGTGACGTCGCCATCGGCAGGAAGCTCGGCTTCATCAATGTCCGCGAGTGAAGCGACGAAGCCACTCTCGGGCTTGGAAAGCAGAATGCCTTTAAAAGTGCTCACTTAATTACCTCCGCTATCAGGGAGATTTGAATCCACCAATGGTTGCCGGACATGTGCCGGACCCACTTTGCAACGCGAGCTTGAAGGAAAACGTGCTCTCACCTGCGGTACCTTCGCGTCCTGTCCATGTGCCTGTCGTGCCATCTCCCGCGCAAGTGTAGGTTCCGCTGGCCTCAATGATGGATCCAAATTGCGTTGTGGTACCGGTAAAGCGGCACAACACACCGCCAACCTCGACAATTTCAATCGGCCCGGTAATGGCACCAGTGGTTGGCGACTGGGTTGGCGTGTGGGTCACAGAATAGGTGGTCGTGTTGACTCCCTGATTCGCACACCCGCTGCCTCTCAGCAAACCGCCGTAGTAAGTGCCGCGCATGTCGATCGGCACCAGATTTTGCCGAGTGATCGGCTTGGTGACCGTCGTACCATCAACGGTGTACGTCAGCGTTCCAGTACGCGCATCGGTAAACGTCAGTGTGACCTCGGTGCCTGCAACGCGCGGCGTGATACCTCCCCACGTCGGCGCGCCAAAGAAAGTACCGGTCGCCGCGACCACTCGGCCGCGATAGACCACATTCGGCGAACTGGAAACTCGCGTCACGCCATCGGATACGACCCAAGTTGGTTGGCCTGCGTTGTTGTAGATGAACCAGGTCAGGAACAGCGTATCGGCCTGCTGAACAATCTGTATGCCCCAGCCTGATTCGTTCGGGTTCCACCATAGATCCTGGTAGTTGGTCGCGCGCGCTGGCAGAGCGACCACCATTGCGAATATTCCCACTGACAGCGCTCGCCACAAGGCTCGCTTCATGACTGCCCTTTCTCCAGCACGCGCGGATCTTCCGCCGACGCGTGCTTTCTCGAAAAATACTCCTTGGACTGCATTTCCTTCAGCCGGGAGGCGGTGCGGGCGAACTCGGCTGAGACCATCAGCGACGCATCGCCTGCCGATTTACCGGCTGCGGCTGCCGTCGTGCTCTTGACCCGTTCATCCACCACCAGCCACTCCGGTTCTGCAGCGGCGGAGCAAATCAGTTTCACTCGCTGGTCGTAAAAAACATCGACCATCCAGGTGAAGCGCCTGACCACGTCGGCACGATTCTTGGCATGCAACTGCGGAATGCCCGACACCAGTACGGTGTGATACGCGCTGGCGATCTCGAGATAATCGACCTGCGAGCGCGCTTTAACGCACAGCTCGTCGAACTGGAACCAGACCACGCCCTTGGCGCGGCGGATGTACTCAATTTCGCGCGAGCCGATCTTCATCTTGCCGTGCACGGCGTGGCTGGCTTTCGACATGGCGTCGAAGGCGCGCGCCAGGGCTTGTTCGGCGTAGTCCGACAAGGGCGTGTGATAGACCGGAATCGATTCGAGAATGCGGCGGCGATGGTCGCGTGCGCCGGCGATTTCGATCACTTCCAGTTCGTCTTTGAGAATCTCGATGGCCGGCAGGAAGCGCGCGCGCTGTAGCCCATTGGGATACAGGTCGTCCGGCTGGTAATTGGAGGTCATCACCAGCACTACCCCCTTGTTGATCAGCATCTCTAGCAGACGGCCGAGAATCATCGCGTCGGCGATGTCGCTCACATGGAATTCGTCGAAACACAGCAGACGCAGCTGCTTGGCAATCTTAGTGGAGATTGGCTCCAGCGGATCTTCCTCGCCAGAATGCGAGTTCATCTCGGCGTGGATCTCACGCATGAATTCGTGAAAGTGCACACGGCGTTTTCGCTTCAGCGTAGAGACGTTGTAGAACGCATCCATCATCAACGATTTGCCGCGGCCCACACCGCCCCAGACGTAGAGTCCGCGCGGCGGCTTTTTGCCACCACCGAAATTGGTCACCAGCCGATTGACCGTCCCCTGCCGGTACTGGCGATATTTTTCCAGGTCGTCGTGCAGGCGCTCGAGATGTTCCAGAACGGCGAGTTGCGCAGGGTCGGATTCGAAATCCGATTGCTGCGAGAATTTCCAGTACCACTCGAGAGGGCTTGATGCCTCTATCCGCTCGGCGTCACCGGTTTCCCCGGAGATGTTCGGCAAGGCCTGATGGGCGCGATTGGCCATAGCTATCCGCACACTACAAAATGAAACTCCAGCACTGGCGCGGATCTCAGGGCATAAATGCCCGGAAGACCGCACCAGTGCTGGAGTTTTGCTTTCAAATCGTCAGCCCTGCTGCTTACATATTGAGCGTGCGTTTATCCACCGCCAGCGCCGCTTCCTTCACCGCCTCGGACAGCGTCGGGTGACCGTGCACGATGCGTGCGATGTCCTCCGACGCCGCCTTGAACTCCATCGCTGTGACCAGCTCCTGAATCAGTTCCGAGGCATGCGCATGAATTACATGTCCGCCGAGAATGCGATCAGTCGCAGCGTCAGCGATGATCTTTACAAAGCCACCGGCCTCCCCCTGCCCCAGCGCGCGGCCATTAGCCATGAACGGGAACTGGCCGGTCTTGACCGCAATCCCCTCGGCCTTGCACTGCTGCTCGGTCTTGCCCACCCAGGCCACTTCCGGCGAGGTGTAGATGATCCACGGGATAGTGTTGAAATCGATATGCGGCTTCTGGCCGGCCAAAGTTTCCGCTACAGCAACACCCTCGTCTTCCGCTTTGTGCGCCAGCATCGGGCCGCGCACCACGTCACCGATGGCGTACACATTCGGCAAATTGGTTTTACAGTGATCGTCGACTTCAATGAAACCGCGCTCGGTGACTTTCAGGCCGACATTGGAGGCACCGAGGCCGTCGGTATTTGGCACGCGTCCGACTGAGACGATCAGCTTGTCGCATTCCAGCTTTTGTGCGAGCCCTTTGTCGTCGGTGTAATCAATGGTGATCCCGGTTTTCTTGCTCGTGACCTTCTCGATCTTCACGCCCAGTTTGATATTGAGCGACTGCTCCTTGGTGAAGACCTTCCACGCCTCCTTGGCGATGGATTCATCGCAGGCGCCGAGGAAAGCCGGCAATGCTTCCAGCACGGTCACTTCGGCGCCGAGTCGGCGCCAAACGCTGCCCAGCTCCAACCCAATCACGCCGGCGCCGATCACACCCAGGCGCTTCGGTACCGCGCCAAATGCCAGCGCACCCTCGTTATCGCAGATATTGACGTTGTCCACCGTGATGCCCGGCAGATGGCGCGCCTTGGAACCGGTGGCGACAATGACGTATTTCGCCGTCACGGTTTCCTTCGCGTCACCGTTGGCGATTTCAATCGTGTAGCTATCGCCACCGGAAACAAACTTGCCGAAACCCTTCAGCCAGGTCACCTTGTTCTTGCGGAACAGGAACTCGATGCCCTTGGTCATCTTGCTGACAATGCCGTCCTTGCGCGACTGCATCTTGGCTAAGTCAACCTTGACGCCGCCGGCGCTGATGCCATGGTCGGCAAACTTGTGCTCGATCTGCTCGACGTGTTCGGACGATTGCAGCAGCGCCTTCGACGGAATGCAGCCGACATTCAGGCAGGTGCCGCCCAGCGCCATTTCGCCCTTGGGGTTTTTCCAGCCTTCGATGCAAGCCGTGTTGAACCCGAGCTGTGCCGCACGAATCGCCGCGATATATCCGCCGGGGCCGGCACCGATGACGACGACATCAAACTGTTTCGACATGATTGAATCCTTGATTAACTAAGCAACCTAACTAAGCGACATTAACTAAGCCACATGCGGGAAATATGCACACCCAGCGCCGCGCAGAATCCGGCGATGAGGGGCGAGGTTCCCTTCAATAGAAATGGGGGATTTTTCACCAATTGCGAGAGCCACAATGTCAGGGCTACCGCCAGCCCCACGCCCAGCGATACAGCGAAATGCAGGCTGAGGTAATGGCCGAGGAATTTGGCGAAGAACACCGTGAGGAAACCGGTCAGCACCGCGCCCAAGAGAAAGAAGAAAGCCTGGCGGAACAGATTCGCAGGCTTCCATTTCTTGCTCGCCATCCGCCGGACTAGATATCCAGGAGCAAACGAGCCGGGTCTTCCAGCGCTTCCTTCATCGCCACCAGCGACAGCACCGCTTCGCGGCCGTCGATGATGCGATGGTCGTAGCTCATCGCCAGATAATTCATCGGACGAATCACGATCTGGCCGTTTTCCACCACCGGACGGTCTTTGGTCGCATGCACACCGAGGATCGCCGACTGCGGCGGATTGATGATCGGCGTCGACAGCATCGAGCCAAATACACCGCCGTTGGAAATCGAGAATGTACCGCCAGACAGATCTTCGATCGACAACTTGCCATCCTTGGCCTTCTGGCCGAATTCACCGATCTTCTTCTCGATATCGGCAATCGACATCTGGTCCGCGTCGCGCAGGATCGGTACCACCAAGCCACGCGGGCTGCCGACGGCGATACCGATGTCGTAATAGCCGTGATAGACGATATCGTTGCCGTCGATCGAGGCATTCACCACCGGATATTTTTTCAGCGCATGAACCGCGGCCTTCACAAAGAACGACATGAAGCCCAGCTTCACGCCATGCTCTTTCTCGAACTTGTCTTTGTACTTGTTACGCAGGTCCATCACCGGCGCCATGTTCACCTCGTTGAAGGTGGTGAGGATGGCGGCGGTGGATTGCGATTGCACCAGGCGCTCGGCAATGCGGGCGCGCAGGCGTGACATTGGCACGCGCTGCTCTGTGCGGTCACCAACCGGCAGTGATACTGCAGGGGCGGCCGGTTTTGCGGCAGCTGGCGCAGCGGCGGCGGGTGCGCCCGAAACTTTGTTCACCACATCTTCTTTGGTCACGCGGCCACCACGGCCGGTGCCGGCAACATCGGCGGTATTGACGTTGTACTCGGCAGCGATCTTGGCTGCGGCCGGGCTGGCGGGCGCGGCAGCAGGTGCAGCGGCTTTGGCAGGCGCAGCGGCAGGTGCCGCAGCAGCAGCTGGCGCAGGCGCGGCGCCCTTGCCTTCAGTATCAATCATCGCGATCACTTCGCCCGCGGTGACGGTACCACCATCGGCCTTAATAATTTTGACGATCACCCCATCGGCCGGTGCCGGCAACTCCATCACCACCTTGTCGGTTTCGATGTCGATCAGGTTCTCGTCGCGCTTGACGGCTTCGCCTTCTTTTTTGTGCCAGGAAACGAGCGTGGCTTCCGAAACGGATTCGGACAGTGTGGGCACTTTGACTTCGATCTGCATGTTCTTATTCCTCTGTCTGTTTTAGGTCGGCCGGCTATTCGGCGGCCTTGGCCAATTCACCCATTTGCGCGTGCACCGCCTTCTTTGGCGTGGCGCTTTCCCAAGTCAACGCGGCTTCGACCAACTCTTTTTGCTGCTCTGCATGCTTGCTGGCGTAACCAACCGCCGGCGATGCCGAAGACGGACGCAACGAATAGCTGAGCGTCTGATCGGCACGCATGCCGCGCAGGAGGTAATGCTGCAAGCGATGCCATGCCCCTTGATTGCCCGGCTCTTCCTGCACCCATACGACCGACTTGGCGTTGGGATAGAGCGCAATCTGCGCTTCAAATTCCTCGTGCGGGAACGGATACAGCTGCTCGATACGCACCACCGCGATGTCTTCAATGGCGCGCTTGGCACGCTCAGCCACGATGTCGTAATAGACCTTGCCCGAGCAGAAGATCACGCGCTTTACTTTCTTCGCATTGAGCTTCTCCGTCTCGCCGATCACCACTTCGAACTTGCCGTTGGCCAGATCTTCCAGCGGCGACGTCGCCTCTTTCTTGCGCAGCAAGGACTTTGGCATCATCACGATCAGCGGCTTCCGCATCGGTCGCAGCGATTGGCGGCGGATCATATGGAACAGCTGCGCGGCGGTCGACGGCACCACCACCTGAATATTGTGCTCGGCGCACAACTGCAGGAAGCGCTCGAGGCGTGCCGATGAGTGCTCAGGTCCCTGACCTTCGTAGCCGTGCGGCAGGAACATCGACAGGCCGCACAGACGTGCCCACTTGGTTTCACCCGATGCAATGAACTGGTCGATGACGACCTGCGCACCGTTGGCGAAATCGCCGAACTGCGCTTCCCAGATCACCAGCTCGAACGGTTGCGCAGTGGAGTAGCCGTATTCAAAACCGAGTACCGCTTCTTCCGACAACAGCGAATCGATGACGACAAACTTGGCCTGCTTCTCGGCAATATTCTGCAGCGGCACATAGGTGCCCGAATCCCACTTCTCGCGATTCTGGTCGTGCAGCACCGCATGGCGATGTGCAAACGTGCCGCGGCCGCAATCCTGCCCGCTCATGCGCACCGGATGGCCGGTCGCAACCAGCGAGGCGTAGGCCAAGTTTTCAGCCATGCCCCAGTCCAGCGGCAGTTCGCCCTTGCCCATCTTGCGGCGTTGCTCGAGCAGCTTTTCCACCGACATATGGCACTTGAAATCCGAAGGAATCTGCGTCAGACGCTCGGCGTAGTGCTTCAGCGTTTCCATCGGCACCGAGGTATCCGCCGGTGCGCGCCAGCCTTGACCAATGTACGGCGCCCAATCCACTGCCAGCGGCGGCTTGATGCCGTAGAGAATCTTGGTGTTGGTGCTCTTGCCCGCATCCAGTCGCGCGCGGATGTTGGTCACCAGATCATCGCCATAACCCGCTGCGACGGTACCCGCCGCAGCGAGTCGATCAGAATACAGTTTGCGCGTGCCGGGATGCTGGGCGATTTTCTTGTACATCAGCGGTTGCGTGACGAACGGCTCATCCTGCTCGTTGTGACCGAGCTTGCGGAAGCAGACCATGTCGATGACCACGTCCTTACCGAACTTCATGCGGTATTCGAGCGCGATACGCCCGACCAGCAATACCGACTCCGGATCGTCGGCGTTGACGTGGAACACCGGTGCTTCAATCATCTTGGCGATGTCGGTGCAGTACAGCGAGGAGCGCGAATCTCGCGTGTCCGACGTGGTAAAGCCGACCTGGTTGTTGACCACAATATGCACGGTGCCGCCGGTTTTGAAACCGCGCGTCTGCGACAGCGCCATCGTTTCCATCACCACGCCCTGCCCGGCAAATGCGGCGTCGCCGTGGATCAGCATCGGCAACACTTCCTTGCCGTCGTGGTCGTCGCGGCGATGCTGGCGCGCGCGGACGGAACCTTCCACCACCGGGTTGACGATTTCCAAGTGCGAGGGATTGAACGCGAGCGTCAGGTGCACGCTGCCGCCCTTGGTCTGGATATCGGACGAGAAACCTTGGTGATATTTCACGTCGCCCGAGCCGAGATCGTGTGCGTGCTTGCCTTCGAATTCGCTGAACAGGTCGGCGGGCAATTTGCCGAGGCTGTTGACCAGCACATTAAGGCGGCCGCGATGCGCCATGCCGAGCACCACTTCCTTCACGCCTTTTTCACCGGCGGATTGAATCAGGTCATCGACCAGCGGGATCAGCGTTTCGCCGCCTTCCAGTGAGAAACGCTTCTGGCCGACATAACGCGTGTGCAGATACTTTTCCAGCGTCTCCGCCGCAGTCAAACGCTCCAGCAGGAATTGCTTTTCTTCCGTGTTCAGTGACGGTTGCGATTGGATCGATTCGAACTGGCCCTGAATCCAGCGCTTCTGCTGCGTGTCGCTGATGTACATGTATTCAACGCCGACATAACCGCAGTAGGTCTTCTTCACCGCGGCGACGATGTCTTTCAGCTTGGTGCGCTCGGTCTGGCCATTGATGCGGCCCTGCCACGAACCGAAGCTGAATTCGGCTTCGAGGTCGGCATCGGTCAGTCCGTAATAAGACAGTTCCAACTCCGGCACTGGCATGCGTTCGCTGCGCTTCAATGGATCGAGGGAGGAGTGGCGCGAACCCAGCACGCGATGTGCGCGGATGAATTGCAAAACCTTGAGCGAGCGTTTGTCATCGCTTCCTGCGCCACCAACATTGACGTAAGCAATGCGACCGCCGCCCTGCTTGGCGCGCTCGGCAAAAGCTTCGATCACCGGCGTGTGCGCCACGTCCTTGGCGCTATTGCCGGCAACATTGGGCAAACCATCGAATTGCTTGCGCCAGTTCTCCGGCACGCTGGCCGGATCGATCAAATATTGTTCGTAGAGTTCTTCCACATAGGGCGCGTTGGCGCCGAAGAACAGACTGCTTTGCTGGAATTCTCGCATCATGATGACACCTCGTTTACCGCATGTATGACTGCTTCACTGGCTCTATCCCGACTCCGTTCACCCTGAGCCTGTCGAAGGGCAAGCGGACTACTCTGTCAGCCCATCTTGTCCTTCGACAGGCTCAGGACGAACGGGGCATGACTATTACCGCAAGTCAAAACTCAAGCACTGGCGCGGTTCGCAGGCCAAAAATGGCCGGCAAGCCGCACCAATGCTGGGGTTTTATTTCTTTACATCTCTGCGCTGTGCACCGGCGTAAAGCTGGCGCGGGCGACCGATCTTGTATTCAGGATCGGCAATCATCTCGTTCAACTGTGCAATCCAACCCACCGTGCGCGCCAGCGCGAAGATGGCCGTGAACAGCGGCACCGGAATGCCGATCGCCTTTTGCACGATGCCGGAATAGAAATCGACGTTCGGATAAAGCTTGCGGCTGACGAAGTAATCGTCTTCCAGCGCAATCTTCTCCAGCGACATCGCGAGCTTGAACAATGGGTCGTCGTGCAGGCCAAGTTCGTTCAGCACTTCGTGGCAGGTCTCGCGCATCAGCTTGGCGCGCGGGTCGTGGTTCTTGTAAACACGATGGCCGAAACCCATCAGGCGCACGTTGGAGTTCTTGTCCTTCACCTTGGTGATAAATTCGCCAATCTTCGCTTCGCCACCATCGCGCTGGATGTCGTAGAGCATGTTGAGCGCGGCCTCATTGGCGCCGCCGTGTGCCGGGCCCCACAGGCAGGCCACACCGGCAGCGATCGCGGCGAACGGGTTGGTACCAGACGATGCGCACAGGCGAACGGTCGACGTCGATGCATTCTGCTCGTGATCGGCATGCAGGATGAAGATGCGATCAAGCGCGCGCACCAGCACGTCATTGATCTTGTACTCTTCGGCTGGCACAGCGAACATCATGCGCATGAAATTGGCGGTGTAGCCCAGATCGTTGCGCGGATAGACGATCGGTTGGCCGACGGTGTATTTGTAAGCCATCGCAGTCAGCGTTGGCAGTTTGGCGATCAGGCGAATGGCGGAAATCTCGCGCTGTTTGGCGTCGTTCAGGTTGATAGAGTCCGGGTAGAACGCACTCATCGCACCCACCAGGCCGGTCATGACCGCCATCGGATGCGCATCACGACGGAAACCGCGCAGGAAGAACTGCATCTGCTCGTGAACCATGGTGTGATTGGTCACCTGGCCGACGAACTGTTTTTTCTGCTCGGCATCGGGCAGCTCACCCTTCAGCAGCAGATAGCAGGTTTCCAGAAAGTCGCAGTTCTTGGCCAATTGCTCGATCGGGTAGCCGCGATAGAGCAGCTCGCCCTTGTCGCCATCGATAAAGGTAATGGCGGAATTGCACGACGCGGTGGAAAGAAAGCCCGGGTCGTAAGTAAACATCCCGGTCTGGCCGTACAGTTTGCGGATGTCGATCACGTCCGGACCGTGCGAGCCGCCATATACCGGCAGATCTACGGTCTTGCCTTCGCCATAGGACAGGGTTGCCTTGCCTTTTTCATTCATGTTGTTGCACTCCTCAACCGTGAAATATCTGTCGTCAATAAAAGCGTTTGCTCGTTTTCATGCCGCGCGAATCTTTTCCACCAGTGCCGCAATCTGAGGTTCGCTGCTGCTACTGCGCCCCATCAGCAAATCCAGCAAATCGTTGTCCTCGATCTGCAGCAACTTCTCCAGCCAGCCCAGCTCTTCCGGTGACAACTGCATCAGCTGCGCGCTGAAGAAGCGGCTGAGCAGAATGTCGTTTTCCAGCAAACCCCGCCGGGCGCGCCAGCGGATGCGTTCATAAACGCGTGAATCAATTTCCTGCGCCATGACGTTTTCGCTACACCCCACGCTTGACCATCATCTCCTTGATCTTGCCGATGGCCGCCGTCGGGTTGAGCCCCTTCGGACAAACATCGACGCAGTTCATGATGGTGTGACAACGGAACAGGCGATAAGGATCCTCAAGATTGTCCAGCCGCTCGTTGGTCGCCTGGTCGCGCGTGTCGGCGATGACGCGATAGGCAGCGAGCAAACCCGCCGAGCGGCAGGACGGCGGTCGGCTCCTCCTGCCGCTCACTGCGCTCGCGGCTGCAGCGGCCGTGGCCCTCTTCGTCTGGGG
>JAEUNB010000244.1 GCA_016790625.1 Betaproteobacteria bacterium
AAACGCGCAGCGCACGCACGAAATCGTTCAGCGCCTTCAGCGAAACATCGGTTGCGGCGTCGCCATCGATTTCACCGGCGGTATTCATCACCGGCTTGACGCGCGTCGCCACCAATTCACCAGTCCGGTTATCGACATAAACCGAGGACCAGGTGGGCTTCTTCACTTCCAGTGCACGTATATACCAGGGCCGCTCGCGCGGATCGTACAAACGCAGTTCCAGGGTCGGCGCCTCCAGCGGCGCGCCCAGACCGGCGAAGCGATACATGCTGCGCGGCGACGTGCCACCCAGCCCCGAACGCCATTCACCGCTGCCGTCCGGGTTGCGCACCACGCCGGCAAAGCGGCCATCGCGGTTGCCGTAATAGACGTAATTGTTTGGATCGGGATTGAGCGAGGCCGCCACCCACATCCGATCGCGCAGATTGTCCTTGTCCGCATCCAGCGAGGCCGGCGCTTTCATGCCATCGGGAAAGACGGCATCCAGCACCACGCGCGAACCGACCAGGTGACGATCAACCGCCTGGCTGATACGGCTGACCATATCGCGCAGCAACTCTTCCGACACCGCAGAGACCGCCTGACTGCCGGCGACATAAGAGAAGCCGCCGATGATCGCGGCGACCAGCAGGGTCAGCACGACATACGGAATCGTCAGTACTTGTCGGAGAGAAAAATAAGCCCAAGCCATAAATAGTCCACAAACCCGCCGGGCGCCGCCCGACGGCAAAAAGTCAACTTTGCATGTTACCCAAGCACGACCTTGCGCGATAGTGTTTCCAACCCCTATAAAGGCAAATAGTTGTTAATTTCCAATGTGTTGCAGCGCATCAGGTTAACAGGAGGAAAACATTTTCCTCGATGCAAATGTGCGCAATAGAGGCGTTAATTCGCGAACGCGTTTCGCCATCATGGCGATCCCGGAAAACCGATTTTCCGTGTCTGGACGGCCGGGCGCCGAAGTGAAATCATTTAAGAATCCAATCCCAAGCGCGGTCAACCGGCAGAAACCCAGCAGAAGAAAAGAGCCCGCCATGCCGACCACCTCCAAAGCGCCCAGAACACCCAGAGCCGCCAAGGCCCCCGCCGCCGCCCTGCTCCCGATCGACAAGCAGGTGGCCGCAGCTCTGCTCTGGCTGAAAAAGCACGGCGACAAAACACGCCGCGACGAAATGGGACCGCGCTATGGCGTACACACCGACAAGGCCTGGGGCGTGGCGATGGCCGACATGCTGAAGTACGCCAAACAACTCGGCCGCAATCACCAACTGGCATTGGCGCTGTGGGACGCCGAATGGTACGAAGCGCGCATGCTGGCCTCAATGGTCGATGAGCCGGACAAAGTCACGCCGGCGCAGATGGAACGCTGGTGCAAGGATTTCGACAATTGGGGCATCTGCGATACCGTGTGCTTCAAGCTGTTCGATCAGTCGCCGCATGCCTGGGCCAAGGTCGGCGTGTGGGCGAAGCGCAAGAATGAATTTGAGAAGCGCGCCGGTTTCACATTGCTGGCCTGCCTCGCATTGCACGGTCGTGGCGCAGACAACACAGAATTCATCAAACACTTGCCATTGATCGAAGCGCATGCCGGCGATGAACGCAACTTCGTCAAGAAGGCCGTCAACTGGGCGTTGCGCGCTATCGGCGGCCGCAATGCCGAACTGAACGCCGCCGCGGCCGCTGTCGCGCAACGACTGGCCGT
>JAEUNB010000293.1 GCA_016790625.1 Betaproteobacteria bacterium
ACGATCGAGGAGCAGGGTGTGTCGCGCATCCTGCACTGACCATGCTGCTGCCGAACCGCCACAACTTCACGGCCTGCCTGCTGGCCACGCTGGTGCTGATTGCCGGCACAAGCCGTCCCGCCCAGGCCGCCGACCCGACAAAGGTGCTGCGCACGGCCGTGCAATCGGCGGAGCGCACCTTCGATTGTGCGGTGGAGTCCGACGAGTACAGCGGCACGCTGTGCGACAACATTTTCGACCCGTTGCTGCAGTTCGATCACCTCGCCCGTCCGATCCGCCTGCAGCCGCGCACTGCGGCTGCATTGCCGGAAATTTCCGCCGACGGCCGCGTCTACACCATCCGCCTGAAGCGTGGCATTTTTTTCACCGATGACCCGGCCTTCAAGGGCAGGAAACGCGAGCTCACGGCCGCCGACTATGTCTTCAGCATCAAGCGCATTCTCGACCCGAAGAACAAGGCGCAATGGCTGTTCCTGTTCGACAACAAGCTTGAGGGTGCCAACGAACTGGTTGCCGACGCAAAACTTACCGGCAAATTCGACTATGACCGGCCGATTCGTGGCCTTGAAGCACCCGATCCCTACACGCTGATCATCCGGCTCACGGCGCCTGACTACAACCTCAATTACATCCTCACCATGCCACCCACCGCAGCGGTGGCGCGGGAGGTGGTCGAGCACTATGGCGCGGCCTTCAGCGATCATCCTGTCGGCACCGGTGCGTACAAGCTCAAAACCTGGCGTCGTGCCTCGCTGATCGTGCTCGAAGCCAATCCGGACTATCGCGAGACGTATCTGGAATCTGTCGGCAGCGAAGACCCACGCGACCAGGCCATCCTCGCCCACATGAAGGGCAAGCGCCTGCCGCAGATCGGTCGCATCGAAGTCTCACCGATCGAAGAAGAACAGCCGCGCTGGCTGGCGTACTTGAACAACGAATACGATTACATCCGGCCGATACCGACCGCCTTTATCGACACCGCCGTCCCCGGCGGCAAACTCGCGCCGACGCTGACCAAGCGCGGCATGACCACGCGGCCAGACGAAATCGCTTGGCTGACCTACACCACGTTCAACATGTCGGAGAAAATAGACGGCAAGGTCAACGTCATCGGCGGCTACACACCAGATCGCATCGCCTTGCGCCGCGCCATTTCAATGGCATACCCGGTTGAAGACGAGATCGCCATCGTCGAGAAAAACCAGGCCGTCAAGGCGTACAGCCCCATTGCCGAGGGCATGGCTGGCTTCATCAACGAGCGTACGGCGACGCTGGACTACAACCCCGCCCGCGCAAAGGCCCTGCTCGATATGTATGGCTATGTCGACCGCAATGGCGATGGCTGGCGCGACATGCCGGATGGCTCACCGCTGATTATCGATCAGGCCAGTACGCCCGACCAGCGCGCCAAAAGCCGCAACGAACTGTGGCAGCGCGCGATGGAGCGCATCGGCATCCGCATGGTGTTTGACACAGTCGAACACCTGCCCTCGCTGCGCAAGAAGGCGCAAACGGGCAAGCTGCAAATGTTTTCGTACGGCTGGATCGCCGATTACCCGGACGGCGAGAACTTCCTGCAGTTGTTCACCAGCAAAGGCATCGGCGGCGCCAATTACACGCTGTTCTCGAAGCCGGAGTTCGATCAACTCTATGAGCGGGTCAAGATCATGCCCGACACGCCGGAACGTACCGAGCTGTACCGCAAAATGGTGCACATGCTATGGATCTACAATCCGTGGCGGGTCAATCATCTCAAGCAGGGCACCATCCTGATCCAGCCTTGGGTGATCGGCTACAAGAAGCATCCTTTCGCGCACGAACCGTGGCGTTACATGGATATCGATACCAGCAAATTGCCGGCTGACAAAAAATGAACCCCCGCCATCTGCAACGGTTCGGCAGCGGTCTCGCCTCCCTTCTGCTGATTGTGTTCGGCCTGCAATTGGCGTGGTGGACGTGGCAAATGCTGATGCCGTCGTGGCGCGACGCGCCCTTGCCCGCCGCCACCACACCCGCAGCGCCCATTTCGCTGGGACGCCAGTTGCTGGGCGATCGCGATGGTGGCGCGACCGTGACAGCGGCACCCACGACAGCCGCCTCCACCACCGGCATTCGGCTCAAGGGCGTATTCGCGGTCGATGGCCGCACGCCATCAGCAGCGGTCGTGAATCTCGGCGGCCGCGACCAGACCGTGCATCTCAATCAGGAAATTTCTGCCGGGGTGAAACTGGTCGATGTGCAACCGACACACATCGTCATCAGCCGTGGCGGGGTGCGCGAGCAGATCGAGCTTGAACGCGCTGCCACCGCTGCTGCCGCCAAAGCCGCCGCCGGTGCGACACCTGCCGTCACCCAGTTCCGGCTGAACGTCACCAGCAACAGCACCAATCAATTTTCCCTCTCGCGGCAGGAACTGAATACCGTCCTGCAAGACCCACGCCAACTGAATTTCCTCGGCCGCATCGGTCCAGCGCCAAACGGTGGCGTGCGGGTGGAAGATGCCCCGGTCGGATCGCTGTCGCAAAAACTCGGCTTGCAGAACGGCGACATCATCACCAATATCAACGGCCAGCCGATCAATTCGCAAGGCGATCTGGCGCGGGTATATGGTCAGTTCAATTCGCTATCCGCGATACGCGCCGAGGTGCGCCGCAACAACGTGCCGGTGGTGCTCAACTACGCGATCGCGAACTAAGTTCGTCTGCCGAGCAAACAATAAAACTCCAGCACTGGCGCGCCTCCCAGGCCAAAAAGCCCGGGGATCCGCACCAGTGCTTGAGTTTCATTTCCAGGTCGAATCAAAAAAGCTGTCGCGTCAGAGCCTTGTTGAATGGCAGACCGTCCACGGTGCCGGCGAAAGTCGCCTTGTCGTAACTATTGAATGTCAGTGTTGCGGTGCCAGCTTGCGCTATCAACACCGTCGTACCGTTACCGGTCGTTATGCCGCCATGCACAGGGCCAGTCGTTTTGACCACCAGCCCACTGTAAACATTGCCAGCCGTCCAGCTGCCCGCCTGAAACGTGTACCAGTTCGGCTTGCCGACTGCATCGTAAACAAACCATGCGGCAAACAGCTTGTCGTTCTTGGTATGGATACTCATACCCCAACCCGCTTCCATCTCGTTCCACCACAAGTCGCTGTAGTCATAAAGTGGGTAGGGCACCGCACGGTTCACCGTTGCTGCTGCCACTGTGATTCGCGTACTTCCCGACGAGAGCGGCGGGCTGGTGCTGCCACTGACGGCACTAAAGTACTCGATATCGTAAACGCCCTGAGGCAACGGTCCCAACACGTAGGTTTTGTAGTTGTAGTCGCTAATCACATATGGCGGCGTACCCGGAACACCAAGCAACCGAGCAACCGGCTGAACGATGGTTATCTTGTTGCCATCCATGGTTACCGTCCCCGCTTTGTCGTCAAGAGGTACGATCGGTCCTGCTCGGAGCACAATTCTTTCATGTGCGCGTGGGCTTGCCGGTGCCACCGTGATTGACTGCGCATGCGTCAATCCGGAAAGGCCGATAGAAAGCCATCCCGCCAAGATTATTTGTCCGACCCATTTGCCATCTGATGTATTCATTTCAACTCCTAACTTATTGCCGATAATACCGCTCCGCTAGCCGTGCAACCAAAGTCAGAAACTCCAGCACTAGCGCGCCCTCTGAGCCGAAAATGCCTGAGGAGCCTCTCCAGTGCTTGAGTTTCATCTTTCAGCGCGGTGCAAATCCACCCCGCCGCCACTTGTCTCTGACACGCAACCGATACATTCATGACGTACAATCGGGACAGTCATTTCTCTGCCCCGACCTGGTTCCGTCCACCACTCTTTCGCGGATTGCCGATGCCCCTGAAACCGACGCTCAAACGCCAGATCGCCGCTCTGGCCACGACAGGCACCATCGTTTCGCTGACCCTGTTGCCCATGCCGATTGCGCTGGCGCAGGATCAGATCACGATGAACTTCGTCAACTCGGACATTCCATCGGTGGTCGCGGCGATCGGCAAGCACACCGGCAAGAATTTCATCATCGACCCGCGCGTCACCGGCAATATGAACATCATCTCGCAGTCGCCGGTACCAAAGGATCAGGCTTATCAGATTCTCCTCTCCGCGCTGCGCGTGCATGGCTATGCAGCCATAGAAGAAAAAAACGTGGTCAAGATCGTTCCCGAGGCCGATGCCAAAACCGCCGGGACGGTGATTGATCGCAGTACGGTCATGTCCGGCGACCGCATCATCACCCAGGTGTTTGCGCTGCAGAACGAAAGCGCGATGCAGCTGGCCACGGTGTTGCGCCCGCTGGTGGCGCCGAACAATTTTATCGGCGCCTATCCCGGCAACAACACCCTGGTGATCACCGATTACGCCGAGAACATCAAACGCATCGGCAAGATCATTTCGTCGATTGACGTGCCGGCCAGCGCCGATTTGCAGATGATCAAGCTGCAATACGCCAGCGCCGTCGACGTCGCCAATCTGCTGAAAGGCCTGATGCCCGAAGCCACGGTCAATCCGTCCACTCCGGGCATTCCACCCAAACTGGCGCTGGGCGTGGAACCGCGCACCAATAGCCTTATCGTCCGTGCCGATACACCGGCGCTGATCACGCGCATCAAAGGACTGTTGGCTGGCCTGGATATTCCGACCGCAGCCAACGGCAATATCCATGTCGTCTATCTGCGCAATGCCGAGGCGACAAAGATCGCCGAGACATTGCGCGGGCTCGTCAGTGGCAGTGCGTCAGCCAGCGGTACGGCCAGCGCACCGACAGCGACGACTAACGGCGCCGCCGCGCCAACAGTCGTCAGCACCGGCACCACGCCCTCCAGCACCATCCAGGCATACGCTGCCACCAACTCGCTGGTGATCGTGGCACCCGACCACGTTTACAACTCGTTGCGCACCGTCATCGACAAGCTCGACGCACGCCGCGCGCAGGTGCTGGTCGAGGCGTTGATCGTTGAAGTCAACGCATCGACCTCCGCCGAATTCGGCATCCAGTGGCAGGACCTCACTGGCATCAACAAAGGTGGCGGCGCCAACGTTATCGGCGGCACCAACTTCGGCACCACCGGCCAGAACATCATCACCGCCGCGCAGGGTGTGGCCAGCGTCGGCACCGGCCTCAACGTCGGGATTGTTCGCGGCAAGGTCAACATCCCCGGCGTCGGCGAAGTATTGAATCTCGGCATGCTGGCGCGTGCGCTGGAAGACAACCAGAAGGGCAATATCCTGTCGCGGCCCAATATCCTCACACTGGATAATGAGGAAGCGAAATTCGTCGTCGGCCAGAATGTGCCCTTCGTCACCGGCAGCTTCACGCAATCCAGCAATGCTTCCACCAATCCGTTCCAGACCATCGAACGCAAGGATGTGGGCCTGACACTCAAAGTCACGCCGCAGGTAACCGAAGGCGGCGCGGTCAAGCTGAAAGCGTTCCTGGAAATCTCCAGCGTGGTACCGACCACCAGCAGCATCAAATCCGCCGATCTCATCACCAATAAGCGTGCGGTGGAAAACACCGTCCTGGTGGACGATGGTCAGACCGTGGTGATCGGCGGCCTGATCTCCGACGACACGCAACATACCGACAGCAAGGTACCGCTACTGGGCGATATTCCGGTGGTGGGCAACCTGTTCAAGTACCAGACCAAGAGCCGCGACAAGACCAATCTGATGGTGTTCCTGCGGCCGTATGTGTTGCGCGACGGCAAAGCCGCGCAGCAGGTCACGGGTGAGCGTTACGACTACATTCGCAACGAGCAGGCGCAGTTCGTCAAGGAAAATGACTCCTTGCTGCCGCCGACCGGGACCGCGCAGGTGCCGCCGCTTGAACGAATCGACCCACGCAAACCGAACTAGCATTCGAGATGGGATCCTCCGACGCCAGACAGCAAAGTGTGATCGAGCAGACTGATGCGGCAACAGTCCGCCTGCTGCCGTATCACTTCGCCAAGGCCAAGGGCATCATCACCGCGCGAACGGTATCGGGCGAAATCGAAGTGTGGCTGGCGCCGGACCCGGCTTCCTCCACCTTGTCCGAAGTGCGCCGCATGACCGGCAAGAGCCTAAAGCCGGTGCTGCTGTCGAAAGAGGAATTTGCTTCACGGCTTTCTCGTGCCTATGGTGGCGGCCAAAACGAATCGGGCGGCACCGATGGCGATGCCGCAGTACAGGAGATCGCCAGCAATATTGAAAACGCGGCTGACTTGGCGCAGCTGACCAACTCGCTGCCCGAAGTTACCGACCTGCTGGAAACCGAGAACGACGCACCGATCATCAAGCTGATCAACGCGCTGCTCACACAGGCTGTGCGCGAGAACGCCTCCGACATTCACCTGGAAATTTTCGAACGCCGCTCGCTGGTGCGCTTTCGCGTCGATGGTGCACTGCGCGATGTGGTCGAGCCAAAACGCTCACTGCACGCGGTCATGGTTTCCCGCGTCAAAGTGATGGCCGAACTCGACATCGCAGAGAAACGCCTGCCGCAGGATGGCCGCATCATGCTGCGCATTGCCGGTCATCCGGTCGATGTTCGCGTCTCCACTTTGCCCACCGGCCATGGCGAGCGCGTGGTGCTGCGCCTGCTCGACAAGCAGGCGGGACGTTTGTCGCTGAACGGACTGGGCATGTCGGCGCCGACACTGGGCCGCTTGGACAATCTGATCCAGCAGCCGCACGGCATCATCCTCGTCACCGGTCCCACCGGCTCGGGCAAAACCACGACACTGTATGCCGCGCTGTCGCGGCTCGATGCCACCACGCGCAACATGATGACGGTGGAAGACCCGATCGAGTACGACCTCGACGGCGTGGGCCAGACGCAGGTCAATCCGAAAATCGATATGACTTTTGCCCGCGCGCTGCGCGCCATCCTGCGACAGGATCCGGACGTGATCATGATTGGCGAAATTCGCGATCTGGAAACCGCGCAGATTGCGGTACAGGCTTCGCTGACAGGTCACCTGGTGCTGGCCACGCTGCACACCAACTCCGCCGCCGGTGCCGTCACGCGACTGGTGGATATGGGCATTGAACCCTTCCTGCTGGCGTCCACACTTTCCGGCGTGCTGGCACAACGACTGGTGCGCAAGCTGGCGCCCGGCAGCACCGACCAGTTCCGCGGCCGCACCGGCATTTACGAATTGCTGTCGGTCGATGAAAGCCTGCGCAAGCTGATTCATGACGGTGCGTCCGAACGCGAGATTGCCGCTGCTGCCGAGGCAAATGGCATGGTCACCCTGCGTCAGGACGGCATGCGCTGGGTTGAAGCCGGTGTGACCTCGCAGGAAGAAGTCTTGCGGGTCACGCGAGACTAAAGAAATCAAAGGCGGCGCATGCCCGGCTACAAATACACCGCCTACGATCTCGACGGCCGCGAACAGCGCGGCGTGCTGGAATCCGACAGCCCCCGTCTGGCGCGCGCACAGTTGCGCGAACGCGGCCTGTTTCCGCTCGATGTCACGCTGATCGAGGCGGCCAACGATGCCAATGCAGTCGTATCCCGCCGCAAGCGTATCCGTATCGGCAATGCCGATCTCGCCCGCATCACCCGCCAGCTGGCCACGCTGCTGGGTGCGGGTCTCACCATCGAGCAAACTTTCAACGCGCTGATCGAACAAGCCGAAACTGAAAATGAGCGGCAGTTGCTGGCGCGGCTGCGTGGCGCGGTGCTGGAGGGTCAATCGCTGGGTGCCGCGCTGTCAGCGTATCCGGAAACATTTTCCGATCTTTACCGCACGCTGATTTCCGCCGGCGAAGCATCGGGAAAACTGCCGGAAGTGCTGCTGCGTCTTGCCGATTACGTCGAAGACCGGCAGGCGCTGCGCAACAAGTTCATCGTCGCCATGATTTATCCGGCCATCGTCATGCTGGTATGCGTGCTGGTGGTGACCGGCCTGATGATTTATGTAGTGCCGCAAGTAGTGGGCGTGTTCGAAACCACCAAGCAGACGCTGCCGCTGATCACACGAATCCTGCTCGGCGTGTCCAAATTCCTGCAGGCCACCGGCATTCTCTGGCTCGCGCTGGCGGTGATCGGCATCTTCGCCGGCCGAGCGGCATTGAAGCGCGAGGCAATCCGTCGCCGCTGGCACGCGCAGTTGTTGAGACTGCCGGTGATCGGCCGGCTGATCCGCGCACAACAGTCTTCGCAACTCGCCGCAACATTGTCGATCCTGGTCGGCAGCGGCGTGCCGGTCTTAAATGCACTCAACGCCGGCGTCGGCGTGGTCGGCAACCTGCCGATGCGCGATGCGCTCGAACGCGCGGCGAATGCCGTGCGCGAAGGCGCGGGATTGTCGCAATCGCTGGCGGCAAGCCGGCAGTTTCCACCGGTGATGGTGCATCTGATCGCGTCCGGCGAAGCCAGCGGCCGCCTGCCGCAGACATTAGCCGCAGCGGCCACGCAGCAACAGCGCGATGTCGACACCCGCACCTCCGCATTGGCCGCAATCATCGAGCCGGTGATGATCGTGGTGATGGGCGTGGTGGTGCTCACCATCGTGCTGGCCGTATTGCTGCCGATATTCGAAATGAACCAACTGGTACGCTAGGTAGCCAAATGAGCGGCAGAAAAATTTCGCGCAATAACCAATTTATGGAATCGAACCGCATGAAAAGAAATCAAGGTGTGACGCTGATCGAACTGATGGTGGTGGTGCTGATCATCGGCATCCTCGCCGTGGCGGTGGTGCCGCAACTGATGGGCAGCGCCGATCAGGCCAAGGTCGCCGCCGCAAGATCGGATATCGCCACCATCATGCAGCAACTGAAAATTTATCGGCTCGACAACAGCTTCTATCCGTCGACCGATCAGGGACTGCAGGCGCTGATCACCAAGCCGACCACCAATCCCATCCCCAACAACTGGAAACAGGGCGGCTATCTGGAGCGCATGCCGCTCGATCCGTGGAAGCGTCCTTACCAATATCTCAACCCCGGCATCAAGGGCGAGATAGATGTCTACAGCCTGGGCGCGGACGGCCTGAAGGACGGCGAAGGCATCAACGCCGATATCGGCTCCTGGAGCCCGTGACAGCTGCGTGAGCCGCGATGACCGCAATATCGAAGGAAAACTCCAGCATTGGCGCGGCTTTTGAGGCATTTTTGCCTGCGAAGGCGCACCAGTGCTGGGGTTTTTCTTTCAGATCAGCTCGCAAAGGACAACGCGGCGTCACGCTGATCGAATTGCTGGTGGTGGTACTGCTGCTCGGCATCGCCGTCAGCGTTGCATCGGCAAAACTGTTTCAGACCGATGGCGAAAAACTGCAGTTGGAAGGCGAGCGCTTGATGGCGGCGCTGCAGTTCGCGCGCGACGAAGCCGCGTTTGGCGGCCGCATTGTCGCCGTGTCCGTCACCGGTAGCGAAATCCGTTTTCTTGAACGCGACCTCGCGGATCCGTCGCGCTGGAATGCTTCCGCGATCGCTGAGCTACAGCCGCGCATGCTGCCCGACGCGTTCACGGCCGAACTTCGCGTGGGGGCACTCGCAAATCAAAAAAATCCATCCGAATCGACCAGGCAAACAAACATCGTTTTCCTGCCGATCGGCGTCGCCGCGCCATTCGAGCTCACGCTGCAATCGCCGGCCGGCGCGCGCCACATCAGCGGCGATGCGCTGGGTAACCTGAAGCTCGGCCGCGAGCCAGCGTGAACATGCGCGCATTGACCATCCGCGGTTTTACCTTGATTGAGGTGTTGATCGCACTGGCGATCCTCGCCATCGCGCTGGCCGCCGCCGCGCGTGCCGCCAGCGTTGCCACTGGCAACGCCGAGGAGACACGTCTGCGTGCGCTGGCTACCTGGGTGGCGCAGAACCGCATCGCCGAATTGCAGGCACTCAACGTATTCCCGAACAACGGTAGTGCCAGCGGGCGCAGCAGCATGGGCGCCACCGAATTCGAGTGGCAGCAGATCACTGCCGAAACACCCAATTCCGCATTCCGCAAAGTGACCATCACCGTGAGTCGGCCGGGGATCGAACAGGCATTGGTAAAGATGAATGCATTTCTCGTGCGTCCGCCGGGGAGCAACTCGTGAAACTACGGCGCAACATTCGCGGCTTCACATTGGTCGAAGTCATGATCGCGATGGCAATCTTTGCCATCCTCGCCATCATTTCCTATCGCACGCTGGATTCGCTGTTCCGTACCCGCGAACACCTCGGCGCCGAAACCGCGCGGCTGCGCGACGTGGCACTTTTGTTCGCGCGGCTGGACGATGACCTGGCCATGCTGATGGACCGCCGCGTGCGCACCGCCGACAACCTGCAGGACGATGCGCTGAGGTTGTCGGCGCTGCTGCCCGGACCCGACGAAGCGTCGCTGGTGTTTACCCGCGCCGGGTTTGCCGGCAGCATCGGGACAACAGCCGCGCCGCAGCGCATCGGCTACCGGCTGCGCGATGGCACCATCGAGCTGGTGATGTGGCCGGCACTCGACCCGGCGCCGCGCAGCGCGCCACAGGCTTTCACAGCGTTGCGCAATGTGCGAGATGCAAAATGGCAGGCGCTGGACCGGGCCGGCAACTGGCAGGATGTGTGGCGCTCTACCAGCGCCGGTGTCGCCAGCGCACCGGCCACTTATCCAGCAGCACTAAGGCTGAACCTGACACTGGCGAGCGGCGAACAGTATGTGCGCATATTCGCCCTGCGGGACGTGCGCTCGTGAAAGCAATCGCCACTTTCCGTTCGGGCCAGCGCGGCGTTGCGATCATCACCGCCCTGCTGGTGGTGATGCTGGCCGCCAGCATC
>JAEUNB010000339.1 GCA_016790625.1 Betaproteobacteria bacterium
GCTGCTCACCTTGCCGCTTACGTTTTATGAAGGCTTCTACCGCGAACATCAATACGATCTCTCCAATCTCTCCTTTCTCGCCTGGCTGGGGGAGACGGGAATCAGCGTCGGCGTGGACATGGTGATCAGCGGTATCGCCATCACCGGCTTGTATGTGTTCCTGCGGCTCGCGCCGCGAACCTGGTGGGCATGGGGAGCAGTAGGGGGGTCGGTTTTCATCGTGCTCCTCATCATGGCGGGGCCGGTGTTTATTTCGCCGTTGTTCAATACGTACAAGCCTTTGCCGCCGGGGCCGATCCGCGACGAGATCCTGTCGCTGGCGCGGGCCAACGGCATTCCCACCGACAATGTGTACTACTTCGATGCATCCAAGCAGACCAAGCGCGTCAGCGCGAATGTCAGCGGCATGTTCGGCACCATCCGCATCTCGCTCAACGACAATCTGCTCAATCGCACCACGCCGGCCGAAATCCGCGCGGTGATGGCGCATGAGATGGGACATTACGTTCTGAACCACAGTATCAAACACACCGTGTCGTTCAGCCTGGTGCTGCTCGGCGGATTGCTGTTTATCAAGTTCAGTTGGGACTGGGCGGCGGCGCGATTCGGCAACCGCTTCGGTGTGCGCGGCATCAGCGATCCGGCCGGTCTTCCGCTGCTGGCGGCGCTGTTTTCGGTCTATATTTTTCTCGCCACACCGGTGTACAAGACCATCATTCGCACAGCGGAAGTCGAAGCCGATTTGTTTGGACTCAATGCGGCTCGCGAACCCGATGGTTTTGCCGAAGCGATTTTCAAACTGGCGGAATATCGCAAACTGCAGCCTGGTGAGGTCGAGGAGTTCGTCTTCTTCGATCACCCCAGCGGCTATAACCGCATTTATTCGGCGATGCGCTGGAAGGCCGAGAATCTAAAAGTCAAACCTTAAACTCAAGCACTGGTGCGGGCTATCGGGCAGAAATGCCTGAAAAGCCGCGCCAATGCTGGGGTTTCATGATTTTTATCAAGGCGTGCATCCAATCGCAGCAACCGAGCGTAGGGCCTCGTCATTTGTGTTTTTGTCAGGTCCTCATGCGCAAGAAGTCTTCCCTTGATGTCATTCCCGAAGCGACGCTCGGTTTGCTGCTGCCGTCGCTTGCGCCGATCGCGCCGCGAGATCCGGCTGCGCTGCGACAGCAAGTAATGGCACGCGTGCAACGAGAGGCGGCGCACGCGCAGCTGATACAGACCATTCCTGCCGGTGACGGCGATTGGGCTGAACTGCTGCCAAAGGTCCATGGCAAGCGCGTCTACACCGATGGCGTGGCCGAGTCATGGCTGATTCGCCTGGACGCTGGTGCACGCGCACCGGCGCACGATCACCCGGCGTCGGAAGAGTGCATCGTGCTGCAGGGTTCGGTGCGTTATCTCGGCGGCTCCACGCTTAATGCCGGCGACTACGAGGTGGTGCAACCGGGCTTTCACCACACGGAGCTGGTGTCCGATACCGGTGCGCTGGTGTTCCTGCGCTATGCCGCGCCGTTGAACCAGTACGTCGCGATCTGACTTTCGTATTGCTTGTTGTTGCAGGTGAGCGTTGTCGGTTATCTTTGCTGGCAATCCGTCAGGCAAAGATTCCGCAATGAATTTCAAAATAAGCAAACGAAGCAAAATCCTGATTGCCATTGCGCTGCTGCTTGCCATTGCTGTCGCGGCTTGGGCGACGCCGAAAATCCTGCGCCGCCTCGACATGCAGGGCATGAAGCCGGTGACGGTCGCCAAGGGGTTGGAGTTTGCGTGGGGGCTCGCCTTCCTGCCGGATGGTCGCATGCTGGTGACCGAGCGGCCGGGACGCATGCGCATCGTCACGCAGGATGGCAAGCTCGGCGCGCCGATCACCGGTTTGCCGCCGGTGTTTGCGCAAGGCGAGGGCGGATTGCTGGACGTGATCCTCGATCCGAAATTCGCCACCAATTCGCAGATCTTCTGGGCCTACAGCGAGCCTGATGCGGCGGGCAAAGTTGCAGGCACTGCGGTCGCGCGCGGTCGACTTGATGGCATTGCGCTGAAGGACGTGCAAGTGATCTACCGCCAGCCGGAAAAGCTTGAGGATGGAAGGCACTTCGGCGCGAGGTTGCTGTTCGCGCCGGATGGCAATTTGTTCATCACGCTGGGCGATCGTTCGAGGCGCGATGACGCGCAGAATCCGCAATCGGCGCACGGCAAGATCATGCGCATCACAGCAGAAGGGCAGGCGGCTGCAGATAACCCATTCGCAAGTGTTGCCGGCACCTTGCCGGAAATCTGGACGCTGGGACATCGCAATGTGCAGGGCATCGCGTTTCATCCCGAGACCGGTGAACTGTGGGCCAGCGAACATGGGCCGCAAGGCGGTGACGAGCTGAACGTCATTGCGCGTGGGAAAAATTACGGCTGGCCGGTGATCACCCACGGTTGCGAGTACACCACTTGCGCCAAGATCGGCGAAGGCACGGACAAGGCCGGCATGGAATCACCGATCGCATGGTGGGGGCCCCAGTCGACCGCGCCCAGCGGCATCACGTTTCTGACCAGCGACCGCTATGCTGGATGGAAGGGGCAACTATTTATGGGCACGTTGGCCGGCCAGGCGCTGGTGCGGATGAAAATTGAAGGCCACAAGGTGGTCGAGCAGCAGCGCATCGCAACCGGATTGCTGGAGCGTATTCGCGATGTGAAGCAGGGACCGGACGGCTGGCTTTATGTGATTACTGCCGGCCCCGAAGGGCGTATCATTCGCATGGAGCGTTGACCGCGAAGACTTGGTCTATTCTCTTTGCGCCGCAGGGTCGAGCTTGGCCATGGCACCGCCGCTGTAGGCGAGCACAATGCCGACCGGTAGGCAGCCGGCGAACAACAACCACAATTGCAGACTGGCAAGACCACCGGCAACGATATTCAGCAGAATGGCCAGAGCGATGCCGCCTGCGGCAAGTCCGAGCACAATGAGGAAATAGCCGGTCACCGTCATCAATGGTCCGGCGTCAGTGCGCGCGGCCAGCGTAAGGCCGGTGGTGATGCCGGCGCCGATGCAGAAAATAAATACCACCCACAGCGCAATGGCCTGCGGCTGAAGCGTGGCGATGAAACTGCTGGCGGCAATTGCGCCACCGGCAATCATGCCGAAAATGGTAATGACCCATGCAACCAGCAGACCGGGCGACATATGCGCTCCCGTGGAAGTGAATGCAAATAGCTTATGCGATTGAGCGCACGCGGACAAGCGTAGGCGGGCAACAGCTAGCTGCCGGGAGCGAACGCGGGGCCTTTCAATGCCACGCCACTGCGGACACCCGTGTGCTTGCCGCCATCAACCGTGAGCTGTCCATTAACCAGCACATGGCTGAAACCGGCGGAAAACTGATGCGGATTGTCGAAGGTGGCTTTGTCGATCACAACCTTATCGTCAAAGATGACGATGTCGGCTGCGTAACCCTCGCGCAACAGTCCGCGATCCTTCAACTGGAATTTCTGCGCAGCCAGTGACGTCATGCGTCGTACGGCATCTTCCAGCGAGATGAGTTTTTCTTCGCGC